>JBEGTL010000455.1:0-6728 GCA_041179425.1 Pseudomonadota bacterium
TGGGCCCCCCATCCCATTCGCGGGTCGACGCGCTTCGCGCGATTTATTTTTTCCGCTCAGTAGACAAACCGTTGGTTTCCCCCAAGCCACGTTTCGCCGAGTACTCCCCCTCCCGGAGCTCACGGTGTTGCTCTTGCCCAGCGAGGGAGAGCGCGCGCAGGCTTTGCGAGCACGGAGAGATGCTCCCCGCAGGCGGACGGCCACAACGATCTACAGCGCCACATAGCAGAAACCGCCCGTCGGGGACGCGAGGTCCACCGCGAGCGGTCCGAGAGATCAGATCAAATCAGATCAGGACGCAGATTACTCGGCAGCGGCAGCAGAACGAACCGAACCCTGAAGCTTCGCCTCAACCTGAGTGCCCTTGAAGAAGTTGACGTTCGCCTCCGTGTACAGCTTGTACGGATGCGAGAAAACCCAGTTCTTGAAGTCATCAGCAGTGATCGCGCCCTGCTCCACGAGGGACCACGACTCATGCAGCACGTCAGTCAGATCCGGAACATCCCAGTGTCCAACGTCCGACGAGTAGATCGCGTTGATCTTCACGCCCAGCGGGTTCGCCCTATCGTTGAACGCGTGCGCCACGGTACGGTCGTCCGACTCCGAGCCGAAGAAGAAGCTATCGACCCAGCGCGCCTTGATGTCCTCGACACTCTCGATACCCGCCAGCGCGAAGTCCTCGAGCTCTGCAGCGTTGGGCTGACGTGAGCCGTTCACGTAGTGCCCGCCGAGCGTGTCGCGGATCAGGTCCTCGCCCTCGATACTGCGACCCTGCGTCAGCTGCTGACCGTACTCGCGGAACAGACGCGTGAGCTCGCCGCGATCGGTCGCCGCCGGGTCGTAGTTCTCGAGCCCCTTCTTGCTGCGCTTCTCCCAGCGATCGACCAGGTGGATGTACACACGCGCGCCCCAGTCTGCACCACCCTCGAGCAAGCCAAAACGCAAGCCGGGGAAGCGCTTGGTGACGCCACCAAAGAACAACGCCTTGGCGAACGCCTCGGAGCCATCGGCAAAGTGGCCGATGTGGTTGTTCATGTAGTTGCTCGTGGAGCTACGGCCGGTCCAACCCTGGCTGCCGTAGTGCGTGAGCACCGGCACGCCCAGCTCGACGACCTTGGCCCAGAACGGGTCGTAGTCGTACTGGCTGTCGATGCCGTAGAAGTCCTGGTACGAGATGTACTTCTGGAGCTCGGGGTACTGATCGGCCGGGAACTTGTCGGCCAACGCAGGGATGGGGCGACGCACGCTGCCGGCGATGTTGATCGCCTTGAGGCCCAGCTTGTTCACCGCGAACTCGAGCTCTTCGATGCCCTCTTCCGGCGTGTTGAGGCCGATGCCCGCGACCGGCGTCAGGCGGTCCGCATGCTTACGCCACAGGTCGGCGTGGTAGTGGTTGAGCGCGCGCTGCAGCAGCTTGCGCTTGTCGCGGTCTTTGACGCCCAGCGGCGCGAGCACGTTGTTGGGGAACAGCACCGAGTAGTCGGAGCCCTGCTCCTCCTGGCGCTGATAAAACAGCTCGGGGATGTGGTACGTGGCCACGTCGAGCGTGTTCTTGGTGACGCGCGCCCACCACGGAGAACGGATGGTGCGGTAGTACGCGCGCTCCTCCGGCGTCTGCTCGTACCAGTTCTTGCCGTTGCTTACGCCGCCGCGGCCGATGCGGTCGGCCGACGCCTTACGCAGCGCGTCGACGAAGTCAGGCCCCGCGTAGGTGGCGACGTAGTCTTCGACTCCGGGTGTGTAGTCGTTGACGTGGACGTCCGTGTCGATGACAGGGAAGTCGAGCCCGGCCTTGATCTTGGCCGAGGGTGAAGCTTTGCTGTTGCGAAAGGTCGAGGACATGGTGGGCCTCCTACGGGGGCAGCAGGTTCGTGCACGGCACGCGAGGAGGCGCGGCAAACGTCGGCGCAGACACCCCGCAATCGTCGGAGACGGTATTCCATTAAAATAGACAGCGCAAGGGACCACTGGTGGTCAGAACGGGAGAGTCACATGTCGGATCGATCTGCAGCCGCCGCGCTACGCCAGCACATCGGCGCGTTGGGGAGTCCCGCTACGCCACCTGCCGCCTGGAAGGTCGCGCTGAATTTCGCAGCCTTTCAGAAGCGGCTCGGGCTGACGCACGCGCTCGCGGCCCCGATCGTCGGGCTCCACGCGCACGCTAGCGGGGAATAGCTCGCGAGCTCCCCGGGCCGCCTTCTGCACGTCGAGGCAGAGATCGCGATCCGCTTGGGCGCAGACCTCGATGCCTCGACTACGGACGACGCACTGCGAGCCAGCATCGAGAGCTACGCCCCCTGTCTCGAGCTGGTGGACTACGCGCTGCCGCGAGACGGCTTCGAGGCCCTGTTTGCGCACAGCTTCTTCCACGCCGGCGTGATCGTAGGTCCGTCCGTTCCTCGAGACAACTTCGCGCCCCTTCCGACGACCTTGCCGGCTGCCGCGGACGCGCAAGGAGCCCTGCACGCTCGCGTGGCAGACACAGTGCCCGCCGACCTACGCGACGCACTGCGCGGCGTACTCGCGCGCGCACTCGAAGCAGAAACCCAGCTCTTCCGCGGCCAGCTAGTCTTGTGCGGCTCGTACATCGACCCCATCCCGCTGGCCCCAGGCGCAAGAGTAAGAGTCGACTACGGCCCCAATCACCCAGCCCTAGAGATCGCGCGCAGCCCGGCCTGAGTCGTCGCGAGCGCTGCACACGTCGGTGACGCGACCCAAAGCAGGCGCGCCTGTTTTCTAGAAAGATTTTGTCGCGTCACGTGCGCGTCACCGGGTTCGTCGAGAGTGTCGCGAACGCGTTGGCTGTGCGTACTCGATCCACTCTGTCCAGCTCTTGGAAGAGCGAGTGTGCGTCGGTCGACCAGGAGGACTACTCCATGACGACTCGCAATCGCCGAGAATTCTTGCGCAGCCTCGCTGGCACCTTGGCCGCGACCGCTAGCGGCACTGCTGCCGTCGCCATGTTTCCCGACAGCATCAAACGAGCCCTCGCCATCCCGCCGCACCGCGACAAGGGAACCATCGAGGACGTGCAGCACATCGTGATCCTGATGCAGGAAAATCGCTCGTTCGATCACTACTTCGGCACGCTCTCGGGGGTGCGTGGATTTGGCGACCGCTTTCCGATTCCACTGCCCGACCGAGCCGGCGTAAAAGAGCAGACTGTCTGGTACCAGTCCAACGGACCAGACGACGGCACGTCGCGCGTGGTGACACCGTTCCGCCTAAACACGGAGAGCGACTTCGACCTCATGCGCGTGAAGGGCACGCCGCACACCTGGCCCAACGCACAGGGCGCCTGGGGACAAGGCGTTCTCGCCGAGTGGCCACGCTACAAAAACGATCACTCGCTCGGCTACTTCACGCGCGCGGACATCCCCTTTCAGTTCGCGCTAGCCGAGGCGTTCACGCTGTCTGACGCGTACCACTGCGCGTTTCATGGAGGCACCAACCCCAACCGTGTGTTCGCTTGGGCCGGCCACAACGACCCGCATCAGACCGGCGGCGGACCCGTCATCTACAACGACTACGACAACCTCGAGCACAACCCCGACGGCGGCTACCGCTGGACCACGTACTGCGAACGCCTCGAGGCTGCGGGCGTCAGCTGGCAGATCTATCAGGACATGGACGACAACTTCACGGACAACCCGCTCGCGGGCTTCGTCCCGTATCGAGAAGCGGCGCGGGGCGCGTCGGGGTCCGTCGCAGCGTTGCGCGAGCGTGGCCTGAGCACGCGCGATCTCGACAAGCTGCGCGAAGACGTGCGCAATGGACAGCTCCCTCAGGTGTCGTGGATCGTCGCCACCGCCGAAGGCTCCGAACACCCCGGTCCGTCGAGCCCCGCGCAGGGCGCCGAGTACACCGCGCGCGTGCTCGACGCACTCACCGAGAACCCGGACGTGTGGAGCAAGACGGTGCTGTTCTTGATGTTCGACGAGAACGACGGCTTCTTCGATCACGCGCCTCCACCCGCGCCTCCCTCGTACGTGCGCTACCACGACGACCCTGCGCAGGCCGTGCTGGCCGGTGCTTGCACCGTCGACACGCGCGGCGAGTACCACGAGCACGTCCCTGCCGAAAACACGACCGACGAAGCGGCGCCCTTTCATCGACCGTACGGTCTTGGTCCTCGTGTGCCGCTGTACGTCATCTCGCCCTGGAGCAAGGGCGGCTGGGTCCACTCGCAGGTCAGCGATCACACATCGCTGATCCGCTTCGTCGAGCGGCGCTTTGGCGTGGAGGAGCCCAACATCTCGCCCTGGCGCCGAGCGGTGTGCAGCGACCTGACGAGTGCGTTCGACTTCTCGTTGCCCGAGCTCGACGCGGTGTCGACGCTGCCCGACACCACCCAACGCGCAGAATGGGCGCGGGCCGTGGCGGAGCAACCCACGCCGTCGACGCCCGATGCTGTCCTCCTGCCCACACAAGAGGAGGGGACGCGGCCGTCGCGTGCGCTCCCTTACGCGCTCTCGGTCACCGCCGACGTCGACGTCGACGTCGACGTCGCGCGCGCGCAGCTGACGTTGAGCTTCGACAATCACGGGCGCGCAGGGGCGGTTTTGCACGTCTACGATCGCCTGCATCTCGATCGGGTGCCACGCCGCTACACCGTCGAGGCAGGCAAGCACCTGCGAGGCAGCTGGGAGCTCGCCGCGGACGCGGGCCGCTACGACCTGTGGGTCCTCGGGCCCAACGGGTTTCATCGGCACTTCGTGGGGGCCTCCGGCGCCGAGGCCCTCGCAAAGGTGCGCGATACGGCGCACTCCACGCTGCCGCCGCCCGAGCTACGCGTCGGGTACGACACACCGTCGGGCAACCTCTACCTGGTCCTCAAGAATCCGAGCGCGCGTGCATGCACGTTCAACATTGCCGCCAATGCGTACTCTGAGACACGTCCGACACGCGTAACGCTCGCACCCAATGCGCAGACTGCGCGCTACTTTTGGCTGCGCTCCAGCGGGCATTGGTACGACTTCACCATCACGGTCGATGAGCTCGTCGGCTGGTCGCGTCGCTGCGCGGGACGCGTAGAAACGGGTCGAGACTCGATCAGCGATCCCGCACAGGGGGGCGCTGCAGTCGCCCTACAGATACCAACTCCTTATCTTCCGTACCCAGGCGCTTAGCCTTTTGTCACGATTTGAACCGGAACCAGCCAACCGTGATCTCTAACGACAGGGGCACGTACGGTCGACGCAGATCTCTCGGGCGTGAAGTGCTACGTCTTGCGCAAGCGTGAGCATGTTGGACCAATCCCGCATGGCAAAGGCGCTTGCAGCGACGCTAGCGACGGCGCGGACGATGAAGCGACCCCAGACCAAAGCCCTCGAGAAACCGCGACCCGAGCCTCAGCCTCGGCTCACGGTTCGTTCGCGACCTCACGAGGCGCGGCCGACCGCAGAGCTGACGCCGCTCGCGCGCACACTCAAACAGCGCCCTGCCAAGCGCCCTTCTCCCATCGACGCGTTCGTGCTGGCCCGGCGCAAGTGGGTGCGGGGAGAGCGGCTCGACATCGGCCAGATTGCTAACGAGCTGGGTGTAGGGCGTGCCACCGTGTTTCGTTGGGTAGGTACACGCGAGCAGCTGTACGGCGAGATCCTCAGCGCATCGTACGCCTACGCGCGGGCGCGCTTGCGTCGCGTGGCGGTGGGCAAGGGCGCCGACCTGGTCGCCGACATGACGAAACGAACGCTCACCGCGCTGTTCGCGGCGGAGCCGCTGCGCAAGTTCATCGCACAAGATCCCGAGTTCGCGATCCGCATCCTCACGTCGAAGTCGAGCCCGGTGCAGGACCGCTGCATCGAGCTCGAGGCCGCGCTGCTGCGCGAGCTGGCCGAAAAGGGCGAGATCAACCCCGCGCTCGACATCGACACCCTCGCGTACATCATCGTCCGCGTCGGCGAGTCGTTCCTGTACAGCGACGTGATCAGCGGCCGCGAGCCCAACCTAGACGCCGCAGCAGCCGCCGTGCGCATCCTGGTAGCAGCAGAAGGCCCCCCACCCAAAAAGCGCTAACCAGCGCCCCAAAGCTCGCGGGCCCCGACTGTCGCGTGGGCCGTCGCTACGACGCTCGCTCTCGGGGTTTGTTCCAACGCTTCGATCCAAGCAGCCGGCCGACCGCGTGCCAAGAGGCACCACCCGCCGCTGCTCAGCGGACGGCCGTACCCGCGAGAGACGCGCACCACACGCGACGAGCTTCTGACTCAGGCGAAGCCAAGCTCCACCGCGTCCAAAGCTCAGACCCCATCAGCACTGTAAAACAGGGTTGCATGGAGGTGGAGACGGGGTGCGAGGCGCCGCCGGTTCCGAGGACCGCCCGGAGCGTACTCCTGTACGTGAGGACGGACCGGAGGAAGCGGAGGCGGATCGCGCCCCGTATCCGCCTCCAGGCAACCCTGTTTTTTAGCCGCTTAGCTCTTGCCACTCGATAGTCGGTGCGGTGGCAGGACGCGGCGTGCCACGGCGCATGCGCTGCTCGCGCTCGCGCACCTCGGCACGGAACTCGCCCGGCGTGCGTCCCCCCGACCAGCGGCGGAATGCGCGGTAAAACGCGGCCACGTGCGAGAACCCGGTCATGCTCACGATGTCGCCGATGGGCAGCTTGAGATCGGAGAGATAAAGCTCCGATAGCTCGCGCCGCACGTCGTCGACGATGTGGCTGTGACTGGTGCCTTCTTCGTGCAGACGGCGGCGCAGGGTGGCGGTGCTCATGTGCAGCTTGCGTG
>JBEGTL010000456.1:0-6700 GCA_041179425.1 Pseudomonadota bacterium
GTCGGACTCGGCCGCGCGCTCACGCTGCGCCATGTTGATCTGATTGACCATGGTCGAGATGCTCTCGATGGCGTGCGTGACCTGCTTGCCACCGCGCGCCTGCTCCTGGGACGAGCGCTCCACGTGCGAGGTGATGACGCGCATCTTTTCGGCGCTCTTGATGATGAGCTCGGAGCCGCGCGCCTGCTCGCTGGTGGCCGCGGCGATCTGCTGCACCGTCTCGGCGATGCGGCCGATGGCGTCGGTGACCTGCTTGCTGCCCTTGGCCTGCTCGACCGTGGCGCGTGCGATGGCGCGCACCATGTTCGTGGACTTCTGCGACGAATCGAGGATCTTTTTGAGGGCCGCCTCGGCTTCGGAAGACACCTGCACGCCGTGATCGACCGTGGCGTTGCTGCGCTCCACCGTCTTGATCGCGTTCTTGGACTCGGCCTGGATGGTCTTGATGAGTTCGGCGATCTCTTTGGTGGAGGCGCCCGCTCGCTCGGCCAGGTCTTTGATCTCGTCGGCGACCACTGCAAAGCCCTTGCCGTGCTCGCCCGCTTGCGCCGCGATGATGGCAGCGTTGAGCGCGAGCAGGTTGGTTTGCTCGGCCACGTCGTCGATGACGTTGAGGATGTCGCCGATGGCCTCGATGCGCTGACCCAGCGTGGCGATGATGCTCACCGTCTCGCTGGAGCTCTCTTTGATGCGCATGACCTCTTCCAAGGTCTTGAGGATGGCCTCGGCACCGCGCTCGGCGTCGACCGCCACTTCTTCGGACAGGCGCGCCGTCTCGTTGGCGTTGGAGCGCACCTGGTCGATGGACACGTCCATCTCGTTCATCGACGACGACGTCTCTTCGGCCGTCAGCGAGAGGGCGTCGACGTTGCGCGCCACTTCTTTGATGCTGTAGGCCATCTCTTCGATGGACGAGACCGTCTCGCGCACGCTGGCGCCGAGGCTCGACATGTTGTCGGCGACCTCGGCGTTGGTTGCCGTCATCTCGAGGATCGACGAGCTGGACTCTTCGGCGCTCGAGGCCAGGGTCTCGATATTGACGCCGAGCTCCTTGGCTGCGTCCATCTGTGACGACACCGCGCGGTGCGTCTGCTCGAGCGAAGCCGACAGCTCCTCGACGCCTTCCCCAAACTGGGCGATGGCGTCTGCGACCTGCTTCTCGAGCTCGGTGATCTCCGTGCGCATGCCCATCACGCGCTGGCGCAGCTGCTCGTTCTCGCGGCGGGCGGCGTCGCCTTCGGCACGGATGCCGTGGATCTCGGACTCGAGCCGGGTGGCGCGCTCGCC
Source organism: Pseudomonadota bacterium (assembly GCA_041179425.1). Classification (GTDB taxonomy): domain Bacteria; phylum Myxococcota_A; class Polyangia; order Polyangiales; family DASUME01; genus DASUME01. The sequence goes on from JBEGTL010000456.1 coordinate 1,288, forward strand.
GTGTCGCGAGCCTTCGCTGGTGGCCAGATCGCGCTCACGCTTGAGGCTGTCGAGCGCACGACTGGCGCCGTCGGCCTCGCGACGGACGCTCTCGAGCTCCCCGCGCAGCCGGTCGCTCTCGGTGCGCAGGCGGTCGGCCTCGCTGCGGTTCCTGTCGATCTCGGTGCGCTGACGCTCGAGCTCGGCATTGCTGCGCTCGGCGTCGCTGCGCGCACGCTCGCCGTCGTTGCGCAGCCGCTCCAGCTCGAACCGGGTGCGGTCGAGCTCGCCCTTGCGCTCGGAGTCGCTGCGCTCGGACGCACCGGCGCGGCCCTCGAGTGTGGCGACACGCTGCGCGACGCCGTCGAGCAACTCGTACAAGAGCCCCTCGCCTGGAGAGGTCTTGACGGGGCGAGCGGGGCGATTGCCGTCGCCCGCACCACGCACGGCAGCGAGCAGCGCAGACACGTCCTCGCCGCCAGTCGCCGACAACGCGATCGCGATCGCGATCACCGCGGCGACCGCGCCCACGCCAGCGCCTAGTGCCTCTGGCTTCAGCCAATACCCTGCCGCGCATCCGACGGCGGCTGCGATCAGTAGCAACCAGCGTCGTTCGGCCGGAACTTTGTCGAGCATGCCTCCGAACCCCTTGCGGAAATTCAGCGCGCTGCGCCCCCGATTCGGACGGCGTGCACTCCCCGCAGACTGCCTAGGTTACACCCAGCACCGCGGTCCGCCTCAAGTTCCCCGTGACCTGGGACGCAGAACGGCGAGGTAATGTGCACCTAGGGCGCACAGTGGCGCGGAGACTGACGCCGTTTCAGCGCCCTTTCCAGATCGGGCGGAGTGCCATCAAGTGCTCCAAACGGGGCTCGCGACCAAGGAAGTCGACCCGCTCTTGCGAGGCAATGGCCACCGGCTCGAGCTCGGCCTCCTCGGCAAGCTCCTCGACCAGCTGGTCGGCGCGCACGCGCGAGTCGCCGTGCTGGCCGTCGCCCAGCAGCATCACCAGCCAGCCGTCTCGCGTCAGGGCTTGGCGCATGGAGCGCAGCGCGAGCCGCAGCTCCTTGGCAAACATGTCGGGCGAGAGACCCCGGCGCCGCGCGCCCAGCTCGCGCGCCTGGAAGTGGGCTGGCTCGATGCCGAGCCAGGCAAAGCGCCGCGCGTGGTGCGAGGCGTAGTCGTAGGTGCCCCCGTACGGCGGCGAGGTGAACACCAGGTCGACGGCACCGCGTTCGACGATCTCGCGCAGCCAGTGTGCGTCGCCCTCGACCACGTGAGGAGCCGGGCCTTCACGGGCCTCGCTCTCCAGCTCGGCGAGGCGCTCGCACAGCTCGTGGGTCTTGCGCTCGAAGAACTCGCTGACCAATCCCTTGCGGATGCGCCGCTCGTAGATCTCCTCGGAGGTGTCGGAGCGCTGGCGCGAGAACTTCACCACCAACGACGAGAACACCAGCGTGAGCGCCTCGACCATGTCCGGCTCTTCGACCGAGCGGATGGAGTCGAGCAGGCCGGCCATCTCTTTGAGGACGTGCGGCTCGTACCACTTGAGCTCGGTCGGCGGGAGATCGGCGCGCACGTTCTCTCGCGCGCGGACGCGTTCTTCGGAGACCTCGCGCAGCTCGCTGGCCAGGCCCGCGAGGTGATGGCGGCGCGTCTTGTCGAGCGGATTAGTCTTGAGCTGCGACAGCCGCACCGCGAGCGGATTGAGGTCGACGCCCATCGCCTCGAGACCGCGCACGCGCGCTTCGACCAGCACCGTGCCGCTGCCACAGAACGGATCGAGCACGCGTCCGCCCGGCGTCTCGAAGGCCTCGAGCACACGCTGCGCCGTCACCCAGTGCATGCGCGCGGGGTAGCTGTGGAAGCCGTGCGTGAGCCGATCGCGCTCTTCGTCGTCGGTCGCCAGCGCGTGCGCGAGTGCGTTCGCGATCTCGGGATCGCCTGCCACCACCGTGGCTCCACCCGTGTTTTGCAGCGCAAACTTGGGTCGTTCTTGGCGGTTGAGCGGCTCTAGCTTGCGGCGCGGGTCGACCTGGTCGGTGCGCGGATTGCCGTACTTGTCGTAAGGAGGCTTCATAAAATGTGCTCGAGCGCCTGAAGCAGCGCGTCGCACTGATCGGGTCTGCCTACGGTGATGCGTAAAAATGGGTCGATACGTGGCTTGTTGAAGTGGCGCACCAGCACCGAGCGCGCACGCAGAGCGCTCGCAAGCGCGGCACCCGTGTGCGCGGGGTGGCGCGCGAACAGAAAGTTGGTGGCCGACGGCAGCACCTCGAAGCCCAGACGCGCCAGGCCGGCCGAGAGTGTGTTGCGGCTCTCGATCACGCGGCGGCGCGTGTCTTCGAACCAATCGCGATCTTCGATGGCGGCCACGCCTGCCGCCAGTGCGAGGCGATCGATGGGGTACGAGTTGAAGCTGTTCTTCACGCGCGTGAGCGCTTCGATCAGGTGCGGCTGCCCGAGCGCGAAGCCGATGCGCATGCCAGCCAGCGAGCGCGACTTGGAGAACGTCTGCACCACCAGCAGGTTGTCGTGCTTGGCGATCAGGGGGATGGCGGAGGCGCCCCCGAAGTCGACGTACGCCTCGTCGACCAACACCACCTGCTCGCTGGCCTGGATCATACGCTCGACGCCCGAGAGGGGCAGCGCGCGGCCCGTGGGCGCATTGGGATTGGCGAAGACGATGCCCCCGTTCGGGCGCGCGTAGTCGGCCGGATCGATCTCGAAGCCGTCAGTCAGCTTCACCGTCTCGTACGCCACCTCGTAGAGATCGCAGTACACCGGGTAGAAGCTGTAGGTCACGTCGGGAAACAAGATCGGCAAAGACTGCTTGAGCAGGCCGTGAAACGCGTGCGCGAGCACCTCGTCGGAGCCGTTGCCCACGAACACGTGATCGCGCGTGAGACCGTGCAGACGGGCGATGGCGTCGCGCAGCGCATCGGACTCGGGGTTGGGGTACAACCGCAGCCGATCGCCGAGCTCGGCGCGCACGGCCTCGACCACACGCGGCGAGGGCCCGTAGGGGTTCTCGTTGGTGTTGAGCTTCACCAGGTTGAGGTCGGCAGGCTGCTCTCCCGGGACATAGGGGGACAGGCGCGCGACCAGGGGGCTCCAGTAGCGGTTCATCGGCGTGCTCTTTTGGGTCCGCAAACTCATGGACGCTGCGCTTATAGCGCGAAGCGAGCAGGGATGAAGGCAACGCCGGCCCCCGCTCTCCTCGTACGCGTACGACCCTGACCAAAGAGCGCGGTTACGGGCTTGGTAGCTCTGCGCTCCGCTGCTCGATCCCAAAAAAGGCGCGCACTGCGATGTAGTCGGCTGTCCGTGCGCCCGCCTCGTCGCGCGCCACGAAGTCGGGTGCGCGCTCGAACGGACGCCCCTCGGCGGCGGCCGGTGCCACGCAAAAGACCGCAAAAAGAGGCCCTTTGCTGCCGGCGCGCGGCACCACGTCGCGCTGTCTGAACACGCAGAGGCCCGCGCGCTCGGCACCGGTAAACACGCGCTCGGGAAAGCGTGCGTCCGCACAGATCACGCCCACCCCCCACGGTGCGAGCACACGTCCCATCGCGGCGAGGTAGTCCTCCACGCCACCGCGCAGCTCTTGCCGGGCGTACGCCTTTTGGCTGTCGCTGGAGGGAGTCGCGGTGCCCGGCGGCACGTAGGGAGGGGTCCCGGTGACGAGCTCGAAGTCCCCTATCCTCTCGTGGACCTCCGTGCGCAGGTCGCCGTGGATCAGCTGGACCCTCGGCTCGAGCGCATTCTGGCGCACGTTCTCGGTCAGCAGGCGAAACGAGTTTTGCTGCGCCTCGACGGCCACGAAGTGCGCTTCGGGGAGCTTGTGCGACAGCATGAGCAAGACCGAGCCGATGCCGCTGCCCAGCTCGAGACAGCGCGTCGAAGCGCGCCCGTGGGCACGCACGCGCAGAAAAACATCGGGTGCCAACGAGGCTGCTTCCCAGGCCGTCAGCACGTCGTCGATGGAGTAACGGTGCCCGTGCCGACGCTGCGTGATGCGCAGCTCTCCCGCGATCGCGTCGTGGGTCAGCGCACCAAGGTCGTTCGGCTCTTCGAGCATGGCCCGAGCTGTGCACGAGCTCGCGCACCGCTGCAAGGGGCAGAGGGAGATCTCAGAACTTCAGGCGCACCAGCGGAGCGCACTCTTCTTGGGTTGGCGTCAGGCGAATGCTGAACTCGCGCCCGTGTGCGAGGCGCCAGCTGTCCCCGATGGCGATCACGCGTTTGGCCGGCGCCCGAGCTGGGCTGCTCCGTGCGACGGGCGAGCGGGACGTGGCACTGGGGGTCGGAGCGGCGCCGATCGGGCCCTTGGTCGCGGGGACCTTCGGCGAGGTTGCCGCTCCCGTAGCCGACACGAAGGTGCCGACGCGACATGCCAAGCACGGAGCCGAGAGCTGCAACGGAGCCGACGGCTGCGCGGGCTGCCAAGAAGGGTCGACCTTGAAGGTGTCGGTGACCAGGCCGAAGCGCGCCCTCGGGTGCGAGAGCGACGAATGGACGCCCGAGGCGTGTGCCAGCGTGGGCGAGACGAGGAGCAGCAAGCACAAGACGAGGCGCCGCATTGCTAGAGGTGCCATGGCCTCTCGTGGAAAGCAAAGAGACGAGCACGAGCACGAGAGGTAACGAGCACGAGCACGTCTCACGATCACGCGCGCGCGCCCGCAGGCCGCTCGCAGAGCGAGCTGACGGTCTGGGCGTGGTCGTGCTCGGGCACGTGCTCGTTGGTTCTCGTGCTCGTGGGACGTGTTCGTGTTCGTCCACGTGCTCGTGCTCGTGCTCGTGCTCGATCCTTGGAAGACCTGAGGCTACCTCAAGCCCAGGGCCTTCATCTTTTTGTACATGTGGCTTCTCTCCAACCCCAACGCATCCGCAGTCGCAGTCACATTCCCCAGGTGATGATCCAAAGCCTTACGGATCAACCCCCGCTCCGCGTCGTCGAGCATCTCTCGGAGGGTTTTGCCCTCTACATAGTCGAGTGCACTCGCCGCTCCCCCTGCGAGTGGCAACAGCGCTCTGGCTTCGCGCTCGCTGATCTCGTCTGCGCTGGTGAGGATGACGAGGCGCTCGATCAAGTTCCGGAGCTCGCGCACGTTGCCCGGGTAGTCGTACGCGAGGAGCAAGGACAGCGCGCCATCGCTCAGGCGCTTGTTGGGGCGGTCGTTGTTCTTGCCGCTCTGCTCGACAAAACGTTTGGCGAGCAGCGCGATGTCGCCCTTGCGGTCGGCTAGCTTGGGCACGCGTAGCGGCAGGACGTTGAGGCGATCGTAGAGGTCTTCGCGGAACTCTCCGGCCCGCATCGCTTGGGTAAGGTCTTTGTTGGTCGCCGCGACCACGCGCACGTCGACACGCATGACGTCGCTGCCGCCTACGCGCTCGATCTCCCCTTCTTGCAGCACGCGGAGCAGCTTGGCCTGCA
>JBEGTL010000457.1:0-6674 GCA_041179425.1 Pseudomonadota bacterium
CGCCCGCCCACGGCCCTGGTGACACCTTGACCTAAGTGGAACGATCGTACCACTTAAAGCACAGCACCTCCGGCGCTTGACCCGCGGTCGCTCGCCGTGTCACGGCGCCCCTCCATGCGGAACCCGCAGCCAGCCGCAGCCGAGCCGCTCACAGCCAGCCAGACCCACGATGTACTGCGCTACTGGCTGGCCACCGTGCGGCTCGAAGAGACGCTCAAGACGCGGCCCCGTGCGCGCCGTGTCAAGCACGCGTCCACTACGCCGCGCCTCGACTTCCCCTCGCCGGGCCAGGAGTACTTCAAGGTGCCTCTGCGCGGCGTCGTGGCGAGCGTGCTCGACGACGAGGCCGGGGTGCAGCGCCCGTTCGATGGCGAGCTCGCCGCGTTCTTCGAGGGCTGGCTCTACAACCAGTACCGGCGCAGCACCGACGACAACGAGCTCACGCACCTGCTGTGTTTTCCCGTGGTGCACCTGCCCCGCGGCGAGCTCGCCGGGCTGTTGCGCTGCGGCGTGCGGCTTCGCTTCGGGACAGGCCACGACAAGCCGTTCCGCCCACCCAGCTACGGGGAACGAAAGCGCGGGAGCTTCCCCCCCGCACCCGACGAGGTGTCCCTGGTGGCGGCGCCTCGTGGCGAGGGACAGTGGCCGTTCTTCATCGACACGCGTCTGCTCAGCCACCCCCTCGGGCTCACCAGCGACGATATCGACGCGCTGTTCGACGAGCTTCGCGCACACGACGATGTCAGCGACCGAGACATGTTGTTGCTGGTGGCCAAGGCGCTCGAGAAGGCCGCGGTCGACAACGGACGCACCCAACCAAAGACCACTGCTGAGAAACTCACCCCCGACAACGAACTCGAGGCGCTGCTCGCGCGCGTCTTCGCTGCGGTTCAGGCCTTACTCGCAGACAGCCGCACGCGCGCCGAGGTCTACCCGGTAGGCGTGGTCATCGACGGCTCGCAGGCCAAGACCACGTGGCACCTGCAGCGAGAGCTGACGCAGCTCCTCGAAGAAAAGGAGTCCGCCTTTCGTCCGCACGGCTGCCTCGGCAGGTACCTGACCGGTCAGTCTGCAGACTCCGAAGCAAGTGGCAACGAGTCCCCGCAGCGCGCGCTGTTTGCTGGACCTGCGCTGACGGCGCACCAGCGCAGCGCAGCCGAGAGCTTCTGGGGGTCCACGCTGACGGCCGTGCAGGGACCGCCTGGAACGGGCAAGACGACGCTCATCTTGCACCTGTGCGCCGAGGCGCTGATCCGTCAGGTGGACGGTCTACTCGATCGCAACGTGATGGGCGCAGAGCTGCTGATGATCACCAGCAGCAACAACCGCGCGGTGGACAACGTGATCGACCCCCTGTCCGAGGGTGAGGGTCTCCCGCTCGCGCTGCGCGTCGGCAGCCGTCAGGTCTGCGAGCAGATCCTGGCAACACGCCTGCGGCACACCATCGCCTGGCTCGAACACGCGAAGGTCGAGCCCGTCGGTGTACACAAAGAGACGCTGAAGCAGGCACTGGTCGAGTTCGCCAGCGTGCGCGCCGAGCTAGACGTGTTGCTCGCGCCCCGACAGCAGGCTCTCAGCGAGCGCGCGAAGCGGACGCAGCTCGAGAGCGCCATCGCAGAGGCCACGGCAATGTCCCCTCTGGCCAGCAGCAAACGAAGTGCAGCGACCAAGAAGGCGCTCTCGCTACAGGCGGCGCGCGCGATCGATCAGACGATGGGTAGGGTCGAGCGTGGGCTCGAGCACCTGAGCGGGATGTGCACCGGCAAGCCCAAGATGACGCTCGTGAACGCAGTGGCGCGCTACTACGAGAAGCTGGCAAAAAAGAGCTTGCCTCGCCTCGAGAGTGCACTGACCGACGCGGGACTGTCGTTCGAGGTGCCGCTGCCGCCGCTCGCGACGCCACTCGACGTAAAGGCTCTGCTCGAGGCGTGGGAAGAAGGTGCCGAGACATTCCTCGAGCGTATCGCCGAGGTGCGCGAGCTGGTGAACACGACGCTCGGCGCCGAAGAGCGGGCCGCGAAGCTGCGCGGGCTGCACGAGAAGCTGCACGCCCTGGGCCCGGCGCGAGACGAGCCGCTGCCTCCGCCCGGTGGTCACGACGAGCTCTCGCGCGCGCTGTTCGGCGCGGCGGTGCGCGTGCGCGAGGCGTGGGCCAAGGTGCACGCCGAGGAGCTCACCGAGGCAATGACTGACGCACTGTCGGTCGTGCAGCAAGATCGCTCACTGCGGCAGTTGTTCCGCAACGACCCCGAGACCGCGACCTTACTGTGTCAGCTGTACGGCGTCTGGGGCAGCACCTTACTCTCGCTCGGCAACTGTTTGCCGGCCGAGCCCAACGCCGCGGCACGCGTGGTGATCGACGAGGCGGGCCAGTGCCACCCGGCGCACGCGGTGTCTGCCCTGATGCGCTGCAAGTCTGCGATGGTGATCGGCGACGTGCACCAGCTCACGCCGGTGATCGAGCTGACCGCCGACGACGACGCACGCATCTTGAAGTCCGGCCGGCTGACACTCGGCAGCGAACGCCTACAACCTTACCGTGTGCACAGTGAGAGTCATGTCTCCGCGCAGTCCATCGCTGACCGCGCCGTGCTCACACGCCACCTGTTGGTGGACCACTTTCGTTGTCAGCCCGAGATCATCGGCGTGTCCGACGCGCTGTGCGGCTACGGCCTCCGCGTGCTGACGCCACGCGTCGACTACACCTTACAAACCAGGGTGCTCGATCATCCGCTCTCGCTGCTCGACGTGCGCGGGGAGCAAGAGCGCGTCGCGGGCAGCCTGTACAACGAGCTCGAGGTGCGCGAGACGTTGGCGCTGGTGGCGAGGCTCCTCGCGCGCGGCGCCGTGCCCTCGGACATCGCGGTCATCACCCCTTACCGTGGTCAGCTCGAGCGCCTGCGCCGTGGCCTCGTCGAGCAAGGTGTGCCGCTCGAGTTCAGCCCCGAGCTGACCGAGGGCGACGGGCCCACACCACGCAGCGTGGCGGGTTTGGCGCTCGGGACCGTGCATCGTTTTCAGGGCGGCGAGCGCCGCATCGTGCTGTTCAGCAGCGTGGTGACCCGCGCCTCTTCGCTGCCCTTCCTCGACGCGCGCCCCAACTTGCTCAACGTGGCGGTCTCGCGCGCCGAAGATCACTTCGTCTGCCTCGGTGATCGCAGCATCTTGTCGTTGGGACAGCGCACGCGTGTGCTCACCGCCGCGGCTGTGCCCCTGACGACCTGAACGCCGCGCGACAGCTCGCGCGCGCACGCGAAGAGGGCGAGGTGGGCACCGAGGAGCTACGCTAGGCGATGGTTCACTACCGCGCTCTGTTCAGTGACTTACTTCGGACTGAACGCGCGCAGCCGGCACTGCGCCCCGCGCACGCCTGACTGTCCGCCCCGCCTCCCTCGGCAGCGCCCGCGACGCGCTTGGTCACTCGAAAGACGCCTTTTGCGCGAGGGCCCGAGGGTGGAGGTTGGACCACTGCCGAGTAAATTTTCCCAGCTCGAGGCGAAGTGCGGACACGGGAAGTTGAAGTATCCTGTGCGCTCCTGATGCTGAGGAGCGTGCGTGTCGTCGCCCAAGCAGGCTAGCCTCTCGCTACGTTGGCTGCGGCCATTTCTACGCATCACGGGCGCGCACCCGGCGCAGCTCGCGCTGTTTGCTCGCGAGGGCATCCAGCTGCGCGACCTGGCCAACCCCGACGCGCGCTACAGCCATCGTCTGGCCATGCTCCTGCTCGCCCACGCGATCGAGTCCACCGGCAACACGCGCATCGGCCTGGCGGCGGGCGAGAGCCTCGAGCCCGGAGACATGGACGTGCTGGAGTACGCCGCGCGCGCCTGCGAGACCATGCGCGAAGCGATCTTCTGCACGGGTCGCTACATGTGTCTCATGCACGATGGGCAACAGGTGGTGCTGCGCGAACAAGACGACTGGGCCATCTGGGAGATGCGGCAGGTGGACGACATCGAGCGCCTGCCGGCGTCCAACGACTTCACGTTGGTGGCGGCGTGCACGTTTGCCCGTCGCCACGCCGGCTGGAAGGGGCAGTTTCGGGAGGTCCACTTTCAGCACCCCGTCGCGACCGACATGGCTGAGTACGAGCGCATCTTCGAGGGGGCAACCATCAAGCTCGGCATGCCGCACAACGCGCTCGTGATCGACCGTACCGACCTCGACCGGCCGATGCTGGACGCCAATCCGGGGATGCGCGCCGCGTACGAGCTGCACGCATCCCGTCTGCTCGAGCAGCTCAGGCCGTCCGATACGCTCACCTCCCGCGTGCGCCAGCTGCTGGTCGAGCAGCTGCGCGCGGGCAACGTCGGCATGGACACCGTCGCAACAAAAGTCGCGATGAGTACGTCGACGCTACGCCGCAGGCTGGCCGAAGAAGGCACCACGCACACCACGCTGCTCGACGAGCTGCGCAGCGAGCTCGCCGAGAAGTACCTGACCGACCCAGCGTTGGCCATCGGCGAGATTGCCTTTTTGTTGGGGTTCTCCCACGTCACCGCCTTCTACAACGCGTTCCGACGTTGGCGCGGGACGACCCCCGCCGAGTTCCGCGCTGCACGTAGATAGTCAGTACATTGGCCGGGCATTGTCTACCGATGGCCACGGGCGACACCTTTGTCAGCTGCCAGAAGCCCGTGGACTACGACTGGGGACAAGAGGTGCTCACGTTCTTCCAGGCGCACCCCAAGCCCTGAAATAAGGCTTCGCTACGCGCGGTGCTACGCGCCAGGTTGTCTCTCGTGTGTGGCCCATCAAGCTTGGCAGATGAGCGAGCAAGCAGCCCCCCTCGGCACGGCCACCATCCGCAGCTACCACGCGCACCTCTACTTTTGTGATCCTCAGCAGCGCGTCACGGCTCTGCTCGTGCGAGAGCAGATCGGCGCACGGTTTTTGGTGCAGCTCGGCCGCGTGCACGACGTGCCCGTCGGTCCTCACAGCGAGCCCATGTATCAGGTCGCGTTTGCGCGCGAGACATTCGATGCGTTCGTCTCGTGGCTGATGCTCAACCGTCAGGGTCTGAGTGTCTTGGTCCACCCCAACACCGGCCGTGCGCGAGACGACCACCTGGAGCACGCACTGTGGCTCGGATCACCGCTCCCCGTCCGCGGCGACTTTCTCTCCAACGACCCCGCACGCGACGTGATCTCACCCATCGAGCCCAACACCTCTCCGAGCGAGTCTCCCCACTGACGCTGCCTGAGCCGTGCGGCTCTACCACCCCGTTCGACTCTTGAAACAAGCCCCTTGCTCGGGCATTGCGCAGGACCATGCAGCTGCGACGCGCGTTGCCGCTCCTGCCGCGAAGGGTCCGAGCAAGTGCAGACATACACCAACGTTGCGACGTCGCCGCGCTCCATCACGAGGTGGACGCGCGGCTGTATCTTCGCGCTGGTCCCGCTCGTCCTCTTCGCGTGTGGCGATCACCCCGAGTCAGAGGGACGGGATGCGGCAGTCGAGATTGCGCGGGATGGAGCATCCACACGCCCTCCTGAGGCCCCGTCGAAAACAGACACGGGTCCTTCACGACCAGAGACCAGCGAAGTCTTCGCGGATGCCGGATCGTCGAAGGCGTTCAGCACGAGCAGGAACACGAGAGGCAACGAGCACGAGACCGTACACGAACACGCGCACAGGAGGCCGCAGGGGCCCCCTAGCCCCCGCGCGGGTCACCACGTGTACGTGCACGTGCTCGGGCTCGTTGCCTCTCGTGCTCGTGCTCGTGTTCGACGTCGACGCCGCCGTCAACGCCTACGCTCACGTCAACGCCGACGTGCGAAGACGAGAGACGGGCACGGGCACGCGTACGAAGATTTCTCAATGGGACGAACCCGCTCTGCTCCCCGCACGGTCAGTACTGCTCCGTCCCCTTCATCCCGAGTCCCGCCGCGCGCCCCAGCAGCGCATCGTCTTCGCTCGAGCGCACGTTGTTGTGCAGGTACTCCGTCAAGCGCGTGCGCACGTCCGGGCTGAGCTGCCGAAAACCGGGTGGGGGCATCGCACCGCGCTCGTCGCGCGGAAGCTCGATGCGCGCGATCGCCAGGTCGAGCTCTTCGCGTGACACGTGCGCGATGTCGACGCTGAAGCGCGCCCGAGTGAGCGTCTGGTCCAGCACCTGGTTGTGACAGCCTCCGCAAGCCTGGATCAACGCCTCGGCCGGAGTGGCGTCGGGCTCGGTCGCCAGCCCGAGCTCGGCGCGCAGGTGCGGGTCATCTGGGAAGATGTCTGCGAGGTTGGGGAGCTCGTCGACGGGCAGCTCGCCGGCGCGATACCGCGTGTAGGCCGCCGTCAGCTTGGCCTGCTTGACCGCGTCGGTGGGACGCTCGTCGTAGTGGGGCAGCGCCAGCTGCTCGCCACGCTTGAACGCAGCGTAGGCGAGGTCCCAGGTCGCACTGCGACGCGGCATCGCGGCGCCCCCAGCCTCGAGCACGCCGCGCTCTTCGAGGATGCGCTCGGAGTTGAACTGAAGGGGCTGCCCCTGGGTCACCGCGTTCTGCAAGAACAGACCGGCCCCCGTGAACTTGGTGAGCTCACCGGCCAGACCTCCGTACGGCTCGTAGCCCTTGGCCTCTGCGTAGTCTGCAGCGAGCGGAGACGTGACGTTGGCGTACGGGTCTGCCGGGTCGTCACTGCGCACCGGTTGAAAGAAGTGGAGCCAAGGTCCACGCAGCTCG
>JBEGTL010000458.1:0-6607 GCA_041179425.1 Pseudomonadota bacterium
CCCAGGCTGGGCGCCGAGGGATGGTCTAGATACTCGTACAAGTTGGACAGGTACAGGTTGTCTTCGTAGATGCCGCCGATGGCGGACAGTAAGGCAGACAACGCCGACTGGCCCTGCTTGAACACGAGCAAGTACATGGTCATGTCGCCGAGCGAGATGGCGCCCGTCACGGCGCGCACCACGATCACGCCGTAGGCACCGTAGAACGAGAGCGTGCTGAGTGCGCCGAGCAGAAACCCCCAGGCGCTGCGCCGCACGATGAGCGCGCGCTCCTCGCCGAACAGCTTGACGAAGATGGAGCGGTACCGATCGAGAAACAGCGGACCTAGCCGGAAGAGCGTGACCTCTTTGGCGTGGTCCTCGCGCGCCAGCAGCGTCTCCAGGTAGTTCTGCATGCGGTTTTCGGGCGAGCGCCAGCGGAACAGCTTAAAGGCGTCTTCGGAGAACGACTTCTCGGCCACGAAGGCCGGCACGGCGGCCAGCGCGAGCACCAACACGGCCCAGGCGGAGAACTTGATCAGCAGCGCGCCGTACAGCGCGAGCGAGATGGTGTTTTGAGCGAGGCCGAGGGCGCGCTTGACCAGGCTCAGCGGACGCCACGAAGCGTCGCGGCGCGCACGCGTCATGCGGTCGTAGAACTCGGAGTCCTCGAAGTCTGACAGGCTGAGCGTGAGCGCCTTCTCGAGGATGAGCTCGTTGACACGCTGACCGAGCATGGCGCGCAAGAGCGTGTCGCACAGCACGATGCCGCGCTGGATGGCCGCCAGCAACACCACCAGCCCGAGCTCGATGCCCACCCAGTAGAGCGGGGAGCCGTACCCTGCCTGCACACCGCTTGCACCGTGTTGGCTCGCCGCGACGATGGCGTCGACGATGAGCTTGCCGACGTAGGCGATGGCGGCTGGCAGCGAGCCCGCGCTGATGCTGAGCACCACGAGCCACAGCGTGATGGGACGACTGGTCTGCCACACCAGTCCGAGCGCGCGACCGCTGTAGCGAAACACGGAAAAGAACGACTCGCGCGCATCGAGCTGATCTTGGCCCGAGGGCTTGGGCGCGGCGTTGCGGAGCTCGCGACGGGCGGCGCGTGGCGCAGTACGGATGTCCATCTCCTGTGCACTCTACGGCAAGCCGAGCGGAGGCAACGTGAGTGTTCGGTCGCTCCGTGTCGATGGCATGGGCTCCGCGGGAGCGCGGCGGTTATCCTCCGCGCAGCATGGCGAAAAAGGGAAAACCGGACAGCGCGGCCAAGCCCCCGGAGTCGACCGGGCTCAAGCACAATCCGTTCGCGGCGCTGGCGGGTCAGCTGCCGAGCGCACCCACGGCGACGACGCCTGTTCTCGCGCGCACGGAAGAAGGCGCCCCTCGACCGCCGAGCGCGCCGAGCGAACAGCCAGTCGACGAGCGGGCCCGAGCGACGACCGAGCCCGCCCACAAGGGTGCGCACCCGGCCGCATGCGTGGACAAGGCCAAGTCTCGCGGCCGACTGATCCTGCGTCGCGAGACCAAACACCGCGGGGGCAAGGCCGTCATCATCGTGCGCGGCTTTGCGTCGCTGCCCGAGTTTGGCGACGAGACGCGGGTTGCCGAGCTGGCCAAGGAGCTGAAACAGAAGCTCGGCTGTGGTGGCACCGTGGAGCACGGCGACGGCGAGACCGAGATCGTGCTGCAGGGCGACCGAGCCGCCAAGGTCGCCGAGCTGCTGCGCGCGCAGGGCTTTCGTGTCGACGGCGTGACCTCTTGACGCCGCGCGAGAGGCGCGAGCGCTCGCCGCTAGAACGTGAGCGAGAGTGAGCTTCCGACCTGCGCCAGGCCGTACGGTGCGAGCTCGACCTGCGGCGTGAGACGGAGCCGCTGTGCGATGGGCGCGGACGAGGGAGACGGGTCTCCGCGGCGCTGTGTCTCGCTGGAGCTGGGTCGGTCGAGCTCGTGCATGAGCAGGGCCGTCACGAACACCATGGCGGACGTGACCAGACTCAGCCCGGTGCTGATGCGAAAGCTGTCGCGGCGGCGCACCGCCCGCTCGTACTTGGAGAGATCTTTCGTGTCGACGTTTTGCTGCTTCTGTCTGGCCAGGAAGTCGAGCGCGCGGCCCTGCTCGCGGTAGGTCAGTGACGCGAACACGATGCCGTTGCCCAGCGTGAGGCCCCCGAGCACGAACATCGCGCGCGCGAACCTGCGCTGCACCGTGGAGTCGAGGTCCACGCTCAGCTCGATGCGCTCGCCTCGCTTCAGCATGAGCACCCGATGGGAGGTGCGACGGCCCAGCTGCGCAACCGTGAGCGTGTGCGGCCCACTCGCGAGCGCGAGCGTGGTGCGCTCGCCACCGTGGCTGACGAAGCTGCCGTCGATGTACAGCTCGGCGTCCGGCGAGGCTGGACGACCAGCGTCCCCGGTCGCCGCGTACATCTTGGACGAGAGGTCAACATGCCGAGGCGCCCATCGCTGAACGCCAGGTCATCGCCACCGTCCCCGGAGATCTGGCCGATCGCAGGCCAGGTGGAGTAGATGGGCAGCGGTCGGCTATCGATCAGGTTGCCGCGCGCGTCGAAGTAGTGGAACCCGAGCGATGCACGGCGCACCAGGTCTTGCGGTTTGCGACTGAGTAAGTCGGTGCGGTCGTCGTTGTCGAAGTTGCCGGTGGCCAGCGCATCGATGCCACCGACCGCGTTGCGCGGCATGGCCTTGAACGTGCCTTCTGGAACGCGACACAGGTTGTCGATGTCGCAGCCCCAGCCGTCGGGGCACTTGCTGCGCGTGCCGTCGCGGTGGGGTGTGCAGTCGAGGTGACACTCGCCCGTCTTGCCTGGCTCACGGCAGACTAGCTCCACACCCTTTCCGTACTTGTCGAACGAGTCGCAGTCTTCGCCCGCTTCGATGATCGCGTTGCCGCACTCGCCTAGCTCCACGCTGGGCAGGTCGGCGCATGCAGTCAGCTGCGTCACGAGTACCCACCACAGCGCGCCGTACACCGAGTGTCGAAGCGCGACCTTGGGCGCGCGAGCGAAGAGTCGAAGCGCGCTCTTGGGAGCGCGAGCGAACCAACGAGCTGCCATCAGAACGGGCTCTCCAGATCGCTCGGAATGCCCTCACTGCCCGTGCTCGCGGGCTTGCGCTTGCGCGGGCCCGGCTTGCGCACGGGCGGTGCTGGCGCGGGCGTGTCCTCGGCGCGCGAACCAGCGGTAGCGGGCGAGAGCAGCGTGCCGGCGTCGGTCGCGTTGCTCGGCTCCCCTTGGCGTGAGGCTGAGTTGGACTGCGAAGGCGCGGCCGGGGCCGACCCCGGAGCGGTAGTGGACGGGGCGCTCGGTACGACCGCGGGCGTCGCGCCTGCTGCGCCGGGCTGCTGGGCGCCGAGCGCGGGCTGGGCGCCGGGCGCGGGTGTGGACGCGGCCTGCGGTGCGCGCAGAAAATACGAGAGCGAGCCCACGATCAACAAGAGGCCCATCGCGACGCCGAACCCGAGCCAACGCCAGCGCACCCCACCTCGCTGCGAAGCGGCGCTGCGCACGAGCCGCTCTGCAGAGTCGAGACGGCCGACGGCTGCCTCGTGCGAGCGCTCGGACAGGGTGGTCCGGTGGGCGAGCTCTTCGTCCTCGGGGCTCGGCTCGGGGCGCACCAGCTTGGGCAAGCCGGACGGGATGACGAGGCCGGACTGCTCGGCCGCAGCGGCGATGGCCGCGAGTGCCTCGCCGGCCGTGGCGGGGCGCGCCGCGGGCGATTTCTCGAGCATGCGCAAGATGGGCTCGTCGAGCAGCGGAGAGAGCGCGGGATAGGCCGTGGACGCGCGCGTGGGCGCCTGGACGATGTGGGCCATCAGCACGCCGAGCATGCTGTCGGCGGTGATGGGTCGGTCGCCGGTGATGAGCTCGTGCACCAACACACCGAGCGCGTACACGTCGGAGCGCGCGTCGACCTTGTCGCCTCGCGCCTGCTCGGGTGACATGTAGAGCGGGGTGCCGATGGGCGTGCCGCTGACGGTCTTGACGGCCGAGTCGTCGAGCAGCTTGGCGACGCCGAAGTCGAGCAGCTTGGGCACCACCTCACCGCGCTGCTCCCAGGACAAAAAGATGTTCTGCGGCTTGAGGTCGCGATGCACGATGCCCGCCGCGTGCGCGACGTCGAGTGCGGCGGCGATGGGGTTGAGGATCTGCAGCGCCGTGCCCACGTCGAACCGACCCACGCGCTTGAGGTGCCGGTCGAGCGGCTCCCCGTCGAGCAGGTCCATCACGTAGAAGTGGTGGCCGTCGGCGAGCTTACCAAACGAAAAAATGTCGACGATGTGGCGACTGCGGATCTGATTGACGGCCTGTGCCTCGGACACGAAGCGGAGCAGCGCATCGGAGTCTTTGCCGGCGACGCGGTGGAGCACCTTGACGGCAGCGCGGCGCTTGAGAACGGGGTGCTCGGCCTCGTAGACCGTACCGAAGCCGCCCTCACCGAGCACCCTACCCAGGCGGTACTCTCCCGCCATCTGGCCGACCAGCGCAGTCGGCGGGCGCAAGGCGAAAGACGAGGGCGAGTCGGACATGCGTGGGTGACCATGAACGGGTCTTCAGCGCTCGTCCAGCGTAACGTAGGGCATGCAATCCAAGCCAACGTCGTTGGTGGGTGCGGCCCGCCGCGATCTCGGTCGCCTGCGCCGCGTATCGGCCGTCGTGGTGCGGCACGGCTTCGGCGAGCTGCTGCTCAAGACCCCGCTCGGCCGACGGCTGCTGGCCAAGGGCGATCTGCCCACCGACGCGGCCACCGTGCAGGGCTCGGCGCCCGTCCGCTTCACACAGATGCTGGCCTCCCTGGGCCCCACGTTCATCAAGCTCGGGCAGATCTTGTCGATGCGTCAGGACTTGTTCCCGCGGGAGTGGATCACGGCACTCCAGACACTGCAAGATGCCGCGCCCGTGGTCCCCCTCGAGGCCATCCGCGCGACGATCGACGAGGCGCTCGGCATGCCCCTCGAAGAAGCGTTCGCCAGCTTCGACGAGGTCCCCCTGGCCACCGCGTCCATCGGCCAGGCGCACCTGGCGACCACGCACGAGGGCGAGCGCGTGGTGGTCAAGGTGCAGCGGCCGGGCATCGAAGACACCATGCGCGGCGACCTCAACTTGTTGTATCTGGGTGCCCAGGTGCTCGAGTCCAGCATCGACGAGCTGCGCCTGGTCGGCATCAGCGACATCGTGGGCGAGTTCGAGAAGGGACTGCTCCGCGAGCTCGATTTCCGCGAAGAGCTGGGCAACCTGCTGCGTATGCGCAAGAACCTCGACGCGAGCCGCGACGTGAGTGTGCCGCGGCCCTACCCCGAGCTGTCCGACAAGACCGTGCTGACCATGGACTTCTTCGCCGGCAAGCCGCTGCGCAGCCTGACGCCGGAGAGCGACCTCGCGCGGCACGCGGTGGAGGAGACCGTGCACGCGCTGTGCAAACAAGTCTTCGTCGATGGGTTTTTCCACGGCGATCCGCACGCGGGCAACATCCTCTGCAACGAGGAGGGCAAGCTGTGTTTCCTCGACCTGGGGCTGGTGGGCACACTGACGACCGAGCAGCGCGCCGACGTGGTGGCACTGTTGGTGGCGACGTTCGCCAACGAGAGTGGCAGCATCGCGCGCATCTTGCTCAAGATGGGCACGCCCACGCAGCGGGTGAGCCTGATGGAGCTGCGCGCGGAGATCGAGCGTATCCGGGGCAAGTACCTGGAGGACAACCGGGGCGTGTCGGAGCTGGACTCGTCGGGCTTCGTGCAGGAGTTCGCGGACGCGGCGCAGAAGTTTCGGATCAAGCTGGCGAGCGAGTACGCCATCCTGATCAAGAGCGTGGCGACCGTAGAAGGAATCGTGCGCGCGCTGGCGCCGGGCACGGACATCGTGGCGATCGCGCGGCCCTACGTGCAGCAGACGTTGGTGCGGCGCTTGTCGCCTCACGATCTGTTCAAGGACCTGGCGTCGGAGGTGAGCACGCTGGGGTCTTTGGCGCACCGGCTGCCGACACACATCGATCAGCTGCTGCACGACTTCGAGACGGGGAACCTGCAGATCCGGGCGGTGACACCACGGCTCAATCGGCTGCCTCGGGTGCTGCAGCAGTCGACGAGCCGGCTGTCGCTGTCGCTGTTCGCTGCGGTGATGAGTCTGTGCTCGGCCATCGTGCTGACTAGCTCGCTGCCTTCGTGGCGTTTGGTGTTGGCGATCGCTCTTGGGCTGTCTGCCGCTACTGCTTGGATGATCTTGCTGGGATGGCATTTTGTTCGTGGGCAGCCTCTTCGTCTGACTCCTCTCTTGAAGCTGTTTCGTCGTAACTGACCGGCTCGCGTCTGCTGGCGGCACGGCGCGCGGGGTGGTGGGGCTGCTCGCGCGGGGCTCCTTCGCCATGGAGTGGCTGGTCGCGGCGCACATTTAATCGTTGCTGCTAGCGGTGGTGCGCCATCGCGGCTTCGCCGCTCGCTTTTCCTGCTGTCCTCGATGTCGCTGGTCGGTCGTATCTCTCGTGGTGAATGACGCCGGGGGCTGCGGGTGCCCCGCGCGAGCAGCCCCACCACCCCACGCGCCGTGCCGCAAGCCGAGGCTGGTGCTGGTCGCCGTGGGGTGGGTGACCGGTCCCTTTTGTTTTGGGACGA
>JBEGTL010000459.1:0-6601 GCA_041179425.1 Pseudomonadota bacterium
ATCTCACTTTGCAGCATCACCCGACCGTTGTGCAGCTCGACGATGTTGCGAACGATGGACAAGCCTAGACCCGTGCCGTGCCCTTCTCCCTTGGTGGAGAAAAACGGCTCGAACACGCGCGTGAGGTGGTCGGGCGAGATGCCCGAGCCGTTGTCGATGAGGCGAATCTGCACCTCGCCCTCGGGCGTCTCGCGCGCCTCGAGCTTGAGCTGGCCAGCACCCTCGGGCATGGCGTGACAGGCGTTGGTGATGAGGTTGACCAGCACCTGCTGCAGCTGCGCACTCACACCCATCATGGGCGGCAAGGCCGCGTCGAGCTCGACCTGCACGTGCACGCCCCGCTGCGTGATGAGGTGGTCGCAGTACTCGAGCGAGCTGCTCACCAGCTCGGCAACCGACAGCACGCGCGGCTCTTCGGCGCGCGGCCGGGCGTAGGCGAGAAGCTCTCGCGAGAACCGTAAGATGCGGTCGGCGCTCTCGTGGATCCGCTTGAGCTTGTGCACGTCGCTCGGCTTGCTGCCCGCCTCTTGCGCCTGCTTGAGCAAATAGTCGCTGTACACGGAGATGCTGGTGAGCGGGTTGTTGAGCTCGTGCACCACACCGGCGGCTAGCTGGCCCACCGTGGCCAGCTTCTCGGCGTGGACGATGCGCTGCTCGAGCTGACGGATCTCGGTCAGGTCGCGCCCAATCGCGATCACACCCTCGACCTCGCCGTCGGCGCTGAGCACCGACGCGGTGTTCATCAGCAGGCGCACCGTGGCGCCCTTGCGACCCGCGATGCGCACCTCGACCCCGGTGGCCGAGTTGCCGCGCAGCGCCGCGATGAACACCGGCAACAGGCGCGAACGCTCTTCGTCGTCGAGCATGCTGGTGAAGTCGCGCCCGATAAGCTCCTCGTGCGTGAACCCGATCAGCGCGAGCAGCGCGCGGTTGGCGACGCGAATCTCACGCTTTTTGCCGATCACCAAGATCGGCGCGTTGGCGTGCTCGAGCAGCTTGGTGAGGTAGTCGCGCAGGTAGAGCGACTCGCGCAACAGGCGTGCGTTGCGCAGCGAGGCCGACAGCTGCAGTGCGATGGGCACGATGCGCGGCGGGTCGTGCTCGCCCATGGAGAGCGCCGGCGGATACTCCACACCGAGCGTACCGATCAGCCTTCGTCCGTGCCCGATGGCCACATCGAAGCCCTGCGCGCTCTCGTGAAACACTGGCACGTAGCCCTGTTGCACCTCGATGGCGGCGTGCGGAAGCGGGTCGGTGAGGCCTTGCTCTTCGAGTGCCCGCGCCGTGACGAACACCGTCTCGCGGCGATCGGTGCGCAGGCGACCGGTGGCGTACACCAACGACAGCTCGCCCGTGTCCGCGTCGAACAGCCGCAGCGCGAACATGCGGCCGGGGAACAGCTTGAGCATGGACGTGACGTAGGCGTGCACGATCTCTTCGTCGTGCATCTCGAGGCTGACGGTGCGCGTCAGCGCGAGGAACTCGGTCAGCACCTCTTCGGGCGAGGGGCTCTGCAGCGGGAGCGCGCGTGGCGCGCCGCGCACTACACCGGACGACTGTTTCGCTTTCATGGCTCTTTTGGTCAACGCGGTTCCGGTTCGTCGTCGGTGGCGCGATCGAGATCGAGGATGCGCTGGTCGCCGACATAAGACTTGGTTTCGTAGCGCGTGATCTTGCCGATCTTGCGCACCAGGTTGGCCATGCGCTCGGCCTCTTGCATGATCACCTGCGCTGCGTTGCGCTCGGGCGTGCCCGGCGGCAAGCGACGGATCAACAGCTCTCCGTAGCCCATCACGCTGGTCAGCGGCTGGTTGAGCTCGTGGGCCGCAGTGCCTGCGAGCTCGGCCAAGAGTGCCTGCTTCTCGCTCACCTCGAGCTTCTTCTGCGCCTGCGCGAGTCGTTCTTCGGTGAGCAGCTTCTCGCGCAAGTCGGTGAAGATGCCGACCGTGGCCGTGGGCTCGCCGTGCTCGTAGATCATCGCGGCCGAGAGCGAGATGGGGATTCGGTTGCCCGCTTTGTCGACCGCGTGGCTGCGCATGTCGTCGAGCCTGCCCACGCCGCCCCAGTCGGCCGAGCGGATGCGCCGCATGACCTCGCGTGCGACGCCGTCGGGGTAGAGCCGCGACACGTGCATGATGCCCAGCACCTCTTCGCGCGTGTGCCCGTAGATGCGCTCGGCACCCTTGTTGTACAGGATGATGGTGCCCTGGAGGTCGGCCGCCACGATGGCGTCGACGCTGGCTTCGATCAGCGACTCCAAGAACTCTTTGGTCTTGCGCAGCTCGGACGCCACGCTGCGCGCCACGGCCGCTTGCTCCTCGGCCTGATTTTGCGCGACCTGCGCCTCACGGTGGTCGCGCCGCAGCTTCTGCATGACGTGCGCGTTGCGCAGCGCCGAGCCGGTGGCGTTGGCGATGATGGTGCACACGTCGAGCTCGCCCTTGGACAGCTTTTGCCGGTCCTCGAGCAGGCGCAGGAACAGCACGCCGATCACGCGGTCGTGCAGGTTGATGGGGATCAGCGAGAGCGCCGAGAGCCGAGCCACGCTCGCGCGCACACCGTCGAGCACCGGGTGGTTGACGACGTCGTTGATGGTCAGCACGTCTTTGGTGCGCAGGACCTGCTCGATCTCGGGGTACTTGGTGAGGTCGAGGCGCAGGTCGGACACGCCCTGATCGTCGCTGGCGGCGATCACGTAGCCGACGTCGGCCTCGTCTTCGGGGATCAGCACGATCGACACGCGGTCGATGTGCACCACCTCGGCGACCCGCCGGACCACGGTGAACAGGATGTCGCGGAAGTCGAGCGACGAGGACAGCGTGCGCGTGAGCTCGAGCGTGAGCTGCATGTCGCGCTGCTTTTGTCCGAGCTCGCTGCGGGTGCGCTGGCTGTGCAGCAGCCGGGACAGCCGCGGCCCCAGCTCGAGCCCGCTGGTGTCGGCCGCCACGAACTCCTCGGCGTCGAGCGCCTGCACCAACGCGAGCGACTCGCAGTGGTCTTCTCCGCACACCAGCATGAGTGGCGTGCCGTGAAACTGTGGTCGGGCGCGCAGGTCGAGCAGGGCAGGGGCGTCGCCGCGATACACGGAGGCGACGATGGCCGAGACGCGCGAGAGGGTCGCGTCGACCTGTGCGGGCTCGGCGACCAGGATGACGGAGAGTCCGCGCGCCTCGATGGCACGCGTCATCGCCTCGGCTTTTTCCGGGTCACGAGCGATGAGCAGTATGGGAGCAGGCTGATCCATCGCGCGCTACATTGCTCCGGTTGGGGAACGTCCCGCGGAGGTTTTCCGCACCTTATCACACAGCGACGAGACGATGGATAGAGACGCTCCGATCGGTATTTTCGACTCCGGACTCGGGGGACTCACGGTCACCCACGCAATCCTCGATCGCCTGCCCCAAGAGCGGTTGGTCTACCTCGGCGACACGGCCCGCGTGCCCTACGGGACGCGCAGTGCCGAGACCGTGATGCGCTATGCCCGCAGCTGCGCGCGCCACCTGCAACGGCAGCGCATCAAGCTGCTCGTGGTGGCCTGCAACACAGTCAGCGCGGTGGCCCTCGACATGCTCCGGGTCGAGCTCGACATCCCGGTGCTCGGTGTCATCGAGCCGTCGGCGCGCGCGGCGGTCCGCGCCAGCCGCAGCGGGCGCATCGGCGTGCTGGCGACCGGCGGCACCATCGCCTCGGGCGCCTACCCACGTGCCGTCGCCAGCGAAAACTCTCGTTTCGAGGTGTTTGGTCTGCCCGCGCCGCTACTGGTCCCGCTGGCCGAAGAGGGGTGGACCGAGGGGCAGGTACCCGAGCTGGTCATCGACCGCTACGTCGGTGAGCTCGCTCGCTCTCGGGTCGACGCCATCGTCCTCGGCTGCACGCACTACCCGCTGTTCCGCCCGCTGATCGACGCCCGCGCGGCGCTGCTGTGCGGTCCCGATGCCGTCGTCGTCGATAGCGCCGAGGTCACCGCCAGCGAGCTCGCGAGCACGCTCCACGACCGCGGGCTGGGCCGCACCGCCTCGTCGCCCGGCGAGCTCAGCATGTTCGTGACCGACATGCCTGGTCGCTTCGGCGAGGTGGCGAGTCGTTTCTTGGGTCGACCGACCGAGGGCCTGAGCATCGAGCAGATCGACCTCTGACTACGCTCAGGGTACGCGCTTGCCGCGTGCACCCGCTGCGCGCACCGCGAGTGCGCGCGTGACGCTGCCGCGCACCATCCGTGAGCGCTCGCTGGGCAGGTGTTTTTGCAGCGCCTGCTGCGAGGCGTCGTCGTCGAGCGTGGCCAGCACGTCGCTCGCCACGCGCCGTACGTGTGCATCGGGATGCGACAGGCACCAGCTCACGTCGTCGAGCGGCTGCCCCGCACTTAGCAGGCGTGCCGTCTCGACCAGACCTTCGAGTGCGCGACGCAGTGCGAGCGCCGAGCGGGCAGGGTGCAGGTCGCCGAGCGACGCGTCGGGCGTGCGCGCGCGGTGCACGAGGCCGAGCAGGTACAGTGCGCTCGCCTCCGTGCCGAACGAGCCGAGCTCACTCAGCGCGCGCAGCCGCACGTAGCGCGGCGCCGCCTCTCGCTCGAACACGCCTTGCAGCGCGCGCTCGCCTCGATCGCCGAGCGCCACGATCTTGTCGTGTGCGCCGCTCGATTCGATGCCCGCACTCAGCCACGACTCGACCTGAATGGTCAGCTCATCGGCCTCTGCGTGCACCGTGCTGGTGGTCAAAAAGAAGACCAGCGCGGCGAACGAGACAACGCCGCGTCGGCCTGGTCGCACTGCGTTTCGGGCGTGCCCGCTTGGTTTTCCCCGCATGGAGAAACGATACACCTTTCCAAGCTCGCGCAAGCGGCGACCCTCTGCCATCGTTCCTGCATGATCCTGCAAACCGAGATCGTGGAGCAGGCGGTCGATGGCGCGCGCAGGGTGCGCTTCGTCAAAGACGTGATCGCGGCACGCGACGGCGCCTATCCCATAGGCATGGTCCGCAAGCGTTTGGTCTTATCCCCCAGCGCGGACGCAAGCGAGACGCAGCCGGCAGGGGTCTCGTCGCTACGTCGGCCGTCGGGCGCAACGTCGAGCGCGCCCGAGCAGGCCGCGCCATGCCGCGCCGCCGTCTTGCTCATCCACGGCTTTGGCCAGAACCGCTACACGTGGCACACGTCGCGCCGCTCGTTCGCCAACTTCCTCGCTGCCGAGGGCTTCGACGTGTTTAACCTCGACCTGCGCGG
Organism: Pseudomonadota bacterium; assembly: GCA_041179425.1. Classification (GTDB taxonomy): domain Bacteria; phylum Myxococcota_A; class Polyangia; order Polyangiales; family DASUME01; genus DASUME01. The sequence continues at coordinate 5,222 of JBEGTL010000459.1, forward strand.
TCGCGGTCGGTCCCGTCGTTTCGGTGCGCTGCACGACACCATCATCGACGACTACATCCGCGAAGACGTGCCGGCCGCCATTCGCACGGTGCAGCGCATCTCGGGCGAGAAACAGGTCTTTCTGGTGGGCCACTCGATGGGCGGCATCATCGGCTACGCGGTTGCCGGGAGCACGATGCGCGACGAGGTGGCGGGCGTGGTCAGCTTCGGCTCGCCGTACCGTTTTGGTCTCGGCTCGCGCTTCTTGGCCGTCGTGGGGCCGTTGCTGTACGGCGCGCGTCTCACCGGTATCTTCGACGGAAACCAGCCGCTGCCCATCCGCATGCTGGGGCGGCACATGGTCAAGTTCAGCTGGCTCTGGGACAACCCGCTGATCCCTATCCCCATGCGCCCCTGGACGCCCAAGAGCATGGAGCCGGAGATCTTGGCCGAGAACCTGTCGGCGGCCTTCGAGCACACGCGGGTGGCCATCGCGCTCGGGCTGGTGGGTTTGGGCAGCGAGTCGGCGCTCAAGAGCCACGACGGTCTCAACGACTACGGGCTCGCGTTCGAGCTGGCCGACAAGCCTCTCTTGGTGATCGCCGGCACCCGCGACGCGCTCGCGCCGCCGGCTTCGGTGCGGCCCGTCTACGACAACAGTCGCTCGTCGGACAAGACGTTCCGCGAGTTCCCACTGGGCCACATCGACATGGTGCTGGGGCGTGCTGCGCCGCAGTCCGTGTGGCCGCTGGTGCGCACGTGGCTGGTCGCGCGTGCGGAGCGAGTGCGCAAAGCAGAAGCCGAGACCGCCGCGCATACTGCCGACGTTTCTTGAGCGGCTGTGCGCTCGGCTCGACTGCGCCTCGGGCGCGCGAGCGAAGAGTCGAAGCGCGCCCTCGGGCTTGCGAGCGAAGAGCAGCCGGCGCTGCGAGAGCGGGCCGCCCAGCGCGAGCGCGCAGTGGCCTTTAGGCCGCGCCCTTTTTGGACAGCTCGCGCTCGAGCTTGCGGATGGTGCGCTTGAGGTCTCGCACCTCGGCCTTGGTGGCGAGGTTGAGGTTGTTGGCGAGCGACTCGACGCTCTGGTCGAAGTGCTGCTGAACCTTACCCTTGATCTCGAAACCCTTGGAGACCGCCTTCATCACGCGCGGGTCTTGCAGCGCCTTCAGCACGCGTGGGTCCTGCATCAACTTCGTGCCCTGCTTCAGTAGGCTCTTCAAGGTCATCGCGATCTCTCCTCCGGGAACGGCAGTTAGTAGACCCGCGTCTACACGGTGTCAAAGCTGCAGCGCGTCGAAGCGAGCTAGCAGGCGCACACCAAGAGCACGAGCGCGCCGCATCGGTCGAAGCGCGCCCTCGGTCGCGAGAGCGAAGAGTCGAAGCGCGCCCTCGGTCGCGCGAGCG
>JBEGTL010000460.1:0-6597 GCA_041179425.1 Pseudomonadota bacterium
GACACCCTTGGACTTGAGGAAGTACTGCAAGATCTTGTTGGTGGTGCGCGGGTAGACGTAGTCGGTGCCGAGCAGCACGAAGCGCTTGGCGCCGCCGCCCTCTTTGCTCATCAGGTACTCGACCGCGGGGATGGCTTGTTGGTTGGGCGCCGCGCCGGTGTAAAACACGTTCCACGAAGACTCTTCGCCCTCGTACTGGACCGGGTAGAACAACAGACCGTTCAGCTCTTCGAACACGGGCAACACCGACTTGCGCGACACGCTGGTCCAGCAGCCAAACACCGCCGCGACCTTTTCGCGCGTAATCAGCTCCTTGGCCTTCTCCGCGAACAGCGGCCAGTCGGACGCCGGGTCGACCACCACAGGCTCGAGCTTGCGCCCGAGCAAGCCGCCCTTGGCGTTGATCTCCTCGATGGTCATCAGCGCGACGTCTTTGAGCGACGTCTCACTGATGGCCATGGTGCCCGAGAGCGAGTGGAGAATGCCGACCTTGATGGGTCCCGTATCGGCGGTCTTGGCTTCGTCCGTCTTTGCGGGTGCCGCCTCCACTGCCTTGTCGCTCTTCTCTGGCTCCGTCTTCTCGGCTGGCTTGTTGCAACCAAACGAAGCGGCACAGGAAAGCGCCAACATCACAGCCCCGAGCGATCTGTTCATACCGTAACCTCCGGTCCGCGGATGTTTCGAGCGTTCTCGAAACGTTCATCCGTGCACGGAGCGAACGTGCCGGTCAGATATTTCTGGGTCGTATCGCGACCGTTAAATGCGGGGCTGATCCGTGCTTTTGGGGGTGCGGTGCCGACCGAAGGGCGCGCGCTGGCGGCAACTGTTTCGGCACCGCGGCGTAGAAGCGCCGGGTGCCTAAGTAAGGTCGGCGATCGCCGACGCTAGCCACGCCGTGCCCAAGGTCAGGACACTCAGGGCGCACACCCGCCGAACATGGGTAAGATCGGGAAAGCGGGCGCTCAGTCGCCCGATCACACTCCCCACGCTGGCCATGGCCAGGACGCCCGCGAGCAGGTAGCCAGCCGCATAGGCGACGGCTCCCCGCGTGGGGAGTCCGAGCGTGGGCAACAACGCAAGCAGGTGGGTGGCACCCGCAGACCCGTGCAGCGCCCCCATCACGAATGCCGCGACTCGGCCCCGACCGTGCGCTCGTGCGTCGTTTGCGTGAGCCGACCCGTGCTCGGTCGCGCTCTCGCGGGCAGACGCGCGTCGATAGCTGACCACGCCGAGGGCCATGAGCGCCACACCGACCACGGCTTCGAGCACGGCAGAGGGTAGCTCGTAGCCCCAGCCCGCACGCAGGAGGGCGGCGCCAGCCACCCAGAGCGCGACTCCACCGCCGTGTCCCAACCCCCACACGGCGCCGAGCGCGCTGCCGCCCTTGGGTGTGCGCAAAGACAGCGGAGCGATGGCGGCGACGTGATCGGGTCCGCTGACCACGTGCAACGAGCCTGCGAGCAAGCCACTGAAGAACAAGAGCACCAGGGCAGCGTGCCGGAACGTTGTCTCGAATCGATGTCCAGGTCGTGAACAGCTGAGACTTGCGGCCGTGGCTCCGGCTCCTCATGCTCTGGCCATGTCCACGCGCACGCTCTCGATTCCGGTCTCCGGCGGCCCACACGAGCTGGAGGCCCGCCTGTACGCACGGCGACCCGAGACGCCCCTCGCCGTGATCGCGCCGCCCCATCCGGTGTACGGCGGCACCATCGGCAACCCCGTCGTGCGCACCCTCGAGAAGGCGTTTCAAGCCAGCGGCATGTCCACGCTCGCGTTCAACTTCCGCGGCACCGGCGAGTTCAGCGTGGGCGAGCCGAGCGGCGAAGAAGAGCCGGCCAAGCAAGACTACCTGGCCGTGGTGCAGAGCCTGGCGAGCACGCTGCCAAACACTCCGCTATCCTGGCTCAGCGGCTACTCGTTCGGCAGCGTCGCCGCGCTGGCCGCCGCGGTCGAGCTCGACTTCCCGCGCGTGCTGATGGTGGGTCCTCCCTTTGCGCTGCTCAATCCCGACTTGCTCGCGCGCTACCGCGGCGAGCTCACCATCGTGGTAGGCAGCGAAGACGAGTACGCTCCGGTCGAGCAAGTGCGCGAGGTGTTCGGCGCACGTGCGCGCACGCGCCTCGAGATCCTCGACGGGCTCGAGCACTTCTTTTTTGGCAGCGCCGTCGAGCTGCTCGCCGACGCGCTCCGACGCGTGCTGCCGCGCGAGGAGGCTCCCCATGCAACCTGAGGTCGTCGTGAGCGCCGAGCACGTGCTCTCGTTCTGGCTCGGCGAGCTAGACGCCGAGGGGCTCGCCAGCGAAGCCACGGCGGCGCGCTGGTACCTCAAGGACCCCGCCTTCGACGCCGAGGTGCTGGCCAGGTTTGGTGCCACCTACAGCGCGCTGATGCGCGGTGCGCACGACGACTGGCTCGAGGCTCCGCGCTCGCTGCTGGCTTACGTCATCGTGCTCGATCAGTTCTCGCGCAACATGTTCCGCGGCAAGAGTCAGGCATTCGCCAGCGATGGCCAGGCGCTGGCGGCCGCGCACCTCGGCATCCGCAAAGGCTTTGACCGCGCGCTGGTTGGGCAAGAGCGCGTGTTTTTGTACATGCCCTTCATGCACAGCGAGGCGCTGGCCACGCAAGACGAGTGTGTGCGGCTCTTTGCGGCATTTCGTGACGAAAGCACGGGAGCACTCCGCCAGGTGCTAGAACAGAATGTGGACTACGCCGTACGTCATCGCGCCGTGATCGCCGCGTGGGGCCGCTTCCCCCACCGTAACCAGTCGCTCGACCGCACCTCCACGGCCGAAGAGCGACTTTTCCTCCAGCAGCCAGGTTCGTCATTCTGAGTTCCGACACGAACGAAGTGCAGACTCGTTTGCTCGGTGAGCTGGCCGAGGTCACACGTGACCTCAGCGACCCCGAGCAGATCCTCGCGGTGGTGTCCGAGCGCCTCGGCAAGCACCTCGCCGTGTCGCGCTGCGCCTACGCAGAGGTAGAGGCCGACGGTGAGCAGTTCACCATCCGGCACGACTACACCGACGGCTGTGAGAGCACCACGGGCACGTACCTGCTCTCGTTGTTTGGCCCGCGCGCGGCCAGCGATCAGCGCACGGGCCGCACCTTGGTGGTCAACGACGTCGATCGGGAGCTCGCCGCTGGCGAGGGCGTCGAGATGTTCAACGCCATCGCGATCAAGGCCATCGTCTGCTGTCCCCTGCTGCGCGGCGGTCGGCTGGCCGCGATGATGGCGGTACACCAGACCGCGCCGCGGCACTGGCTCTCGCACGAGGTCGCGCTGGTCGAGGCCGTGGTCGAGCGCTCCTGGGCGTACATCGAGCGTGCGCGCGCCACACGCGCGTTGGCCGAGAGCGAAGCCAAGCTACGGCAGCTCGCCGACGCCATGCCACAGATCGTGTGGGCGGCGCGTCCCGACGGCGTGCTCGACTACTACAACCGACGCTGGTTCGAGTACATCGACCTGCCAGCCCACGACATCGGCGTGGCCGCGTGGGACCGCTACATCCACCCAGACGACATCGCTTCCGCCTACGCCTGCTGGTCTGAGTCGCTTGCCACGGGCGAGGACTACAGCATCGAGTTCCGCGTGCGTCGCGCAGACGGCGCGTACCGCTGGTTTTTGGTGCGCGCGCTGCCGGTACGCGACGAGCAGGGGCAGATCACGCGCTGGTTTGGCACCTGCACCGACATCCACGATAGCAGGCTCGCCGACGCCAATCTCAGGCGCAGTCGCGAGCAGATGGAGCTCGTGGTCAAGGGTGCCGCCGTGGGCGTGTGGTACTGCCCGCTACCCTTCGACAAGCTGATCTGGGACGACAAAGTCAAAGAACACTTTTTTCTCCCGCCCAGCACCGACGTCGACATCGACATGTTCTACGAGCGCTTGCACCCGGACGATCGCGAGCGCACGCGCGCGGCGATCGACCAGAGCATCGAGACGCGCACGCCCTACGAGATCGACTACCGCACCGTGTCCCCCGACGGCCGCGAGACCCGCTGGGTACGCGCCATCGGACGCGGCTACTACACCGCGGACGGCGACGCCACACGCTTCGACGGCATCACCATCGACGTGACCGAGCGCGCGCTGGCCGAGCAAGAGCGCACGGCGTTGTTGGAGAGCGAGCGTGCCGCGCGCATCGAGGCCCAGCGCGCCAGCCGCATGAAAGACGAGTTCTTGGCCACCCTCAGCCACGAGCTGCGCACGCCGCTCAACGCCATCCTCGGCTGGGCACACATCGTCCAAGCGCAGGTCGACAAGACCGGCCGCGCAGGGCCCGACGAGGTGAAGAAGGGTCTCGCCATCATCGAGCGCAACGCGCGTGCGCAGGCGCAGATCATCGAAGACCTGCTCGACATGAGCCGCATCATCTCGGGCAAGATTCGGCTCGACGTGTCGCGGCTCGATCTGGCCACCATCGTCAAAGCCGCGATCGACACGGCCCGGCCCGCCGCCGAAGCCAAGAGCATTCAGCTGCAGTCCATCCTCGACCCGCTCAGCGACGTGGTGATCAGCGGCGATGGCAACCGCCTGCACCAGGTGCTGTGGAACCTGCTCAGCAACGCGCTCAAGTTCACGCCCAAGGGCGGCCGCGTGCAGGTGCTGCTCGAGCGCGTCAACTCGCACCTCGAGCTGAGTGTCATCGACACCGGCGAGGGCATCGCGCCGGAGTTCATGCAGTACGTGTTCGATCGGTTTCGACAGGCCGACGCGTCGTCGACGCGCCGTCACGGTGGGCTTGGCCTCGGGCTCGCCATCGTCAAACAGCTGGTCGAGCTGCACGGCGGCTCGGTGCACGTGAAGAGCGGGGGCGTCGGCACCGGCACGACGGTGGTGGTGGTGCTGCCGCTGGCCGCAATGCACGCCGACCCCGACCCTGCGCCCCATCACGTACGTCAGCATCCTCGCACGCCGAGCGCGCCACCCGAGCCGCACACCTCGTCGGCCGAGCTCCAGGGTCTCTCCATCTTGGTCGTCGACGACGAGCTCGACGCGCGCACACTCGTACAGCGCTTGCTCGAAGATCACGGCGCCGTGGTCACCATCGCGGGCAGCGCCCAAGCGGCCCTCGCGTCGTTCGAGAGTCAGCGCTTCGATCTGCTGATCAGCGACATCGGCATGCCGCACGAAGACGGCTACTCGCTGATCAGTAAGGTGCGCATGCTGCCACGCGAGGACGGTCACCCGCTGCCCGCGGTCGCCCTCACCGCCTACGCTCGCTCCGAAGATCGGATTCGTGCACTTCGCGCCGGCTACCAGATGCACCTGGTCAAGCCGGTCGAACCCAACGAGCTGCTGATCGTGGTCGCGAGCCTGACCGGTCGCAGCAGACCTTGATGCCCAGGGCGAGGCGCCCTGCGACACACGCCGTCAACTCAGACGGGCCGTGACCAACAAGATCTCCACCCGCTCCTCGCTGCGGTTTTCCCAGCACTGGCCTCGCGGCCCGTCGATGACGGCGCTGTCGCCCGGCTCCACGGTGAGCTCTTCGGCCGGGTCGCTCAGGATGAGGAGTGCGCTGCCCAGCGTGACGTAGGCGAACAGCTTGCTACGCGTCGCGACCCGGCGCTCGCCCGTGCGACCACTCGGGTCGAGCCGCAACAGCAGCGCCTCCATGTTTTCGTCCGAACCGCTGGGGAGCAGCGACTCGACGTACGCCTTGGACCACTCGCTGCGCAAGCCGTCTCGCCCTGCTCTGCGCACCAATGGAGGCACCGGCTGTGGCGTGCCCGCGATCACTTCACTCAGACTCAGCCCGAGTGCAGCCGCGATTTTCTCCAGCGAGGACAGCGACGGGGAGCTTTGCCCCAGCTCGACCTGCGACAAAAAACTCGCGGAAAAGCCAGTCTTTTCACCCAGTGCACGCAACGACCAGCCCTTACCCTGCCGCGCCTCCCGCAGCCTGTCACCGAGATTCATGGCGTCCATGATTGCGCATCTCGCGCCCAGTTGCTCGTCCCGCTCCCTGGAAACGGAAATGCCTGGAGCAGCGGCCACGGCGCGATCCGTCGCTGGTGCGGCCCCACTACTCGCCGAGCAGCATCTCGAGCGCCTTGATCGAGCGAGCGACGCGGGCTTGCCTCTCGCGCAGCGAAGCGAGCTCGGCGCGAATGGTCGAGGGATCGGCTTCGGCGATCATGGAGGCCAAGCTCGGCGCGCCCGAGCCGACGACCGCCTGAACGACCGCGTGTGTGCTCACCTCTCGCGGCTTGGCGGTGCGACCGTAGCCGAGGTCTTTAAGCACGCCGTAGATGGTGGTCTTCTGCGCGGCAGTAAGGTCGGGATACTTGCCGGCGAGCGCGTCGAACGTCTGCCGGGCCGAGGTGAGTGACTGCTGAGTGATCAGCTCCGAGACTTCGGCTCGGAAGCTTTGGCCCCGCTGTTTCCCGTTTTCGTCACGAAGGGGGGAGCGGGTGACCTTCTGCGCTTTGACCATGCCGCATGGTGTCACCCACTAGCCGCGAGTTCACACGAATTAGTCGCACCGAACTAGCGCGCCGCCTCTTTTTGACTCGCAAGCGCAGGCTAAGTCCCACTAGCAGCCTGGAATTATCCTAGTGGTCGAAGCGCGCCCTCGGGCGCGCGAGCGA
>JBEGTL010000461.1:0-6594 GCA_041179425.1 Pseudomonadota bacterium
CCACTCGTTGCTGATACCGGTGGTGCACTGCGCGGCTTCGCCGCTCGTTTGGGCTGCCTTGGGTGGGGTCGCTGATCGGTCGTAGGGGCTTACACGTTGGAGCTCTAGGCTGCTCGGGCCGAGGGGGCTCCGTGGGAGCACCCCCACCACGCCGCGGCGTCCTACTCCCAGCAGAGCTCTCGACAAGCGCACAAGACCCAGCATGGCCTTGTTGCTTTGGTCGGCGTCGCGCGCACCTCCTTGGCGAGGGAGAGCGAATGACGCGACGCTTTGGGTTGGTGTTTGCGGCAACCGCTGCGATCGTGGCGACGATGCCGACTGGGCGCGGTCATGCGCAGGTGGTGACGGACCATGAGATCGCGGGTGACCAGGGGGACCAGACGCTGATCGAGCGCAATGCGCAGGGGGAGCTGACGACTCGCGACGACAGCGCGGGCTTTGGGCGCACGCGGCAGTGGGCGTTTTCGAGTGACGCTTCGATCCAGGTGCAGCGCACCACGCAGAGCGACTCGAGTGGCTCGACTACCACGCTGAGCCTGGCGCCGGCGGCCGACTACTTCGTGCTGCCCAACCTGTCGGTGGGTGGCTCGGTCGGTGTCTACTACGCCAAGGCGGGAGAGAGCTCGGGCTCGCGTTTCACCGTGGGCCCGCGAGTCGGTTACAACTTCGAGGTCTCACGTCTGTTGTCCGTGTGGCCCAAGCTCGGGCTCAACTACGCGCATACCGGTGGCAATGCCCCTCAGATCACCAACGTCAACACCGGCACCGTGACCGGGAACAACGACAACAACGCGATCGCGATCAGCATCTTCGTACCTGTGATGGTGCACCCTGCCCCGCACTTCTTCGCGGGCTTGGGGCCATTTTTGGAGAGTGATCTGAGCGGAGATAATCGAGCTACCTCGTGGGGGATCAAGCTGACGATGGGTGGCTGGATTTAGCTCGTGCTCTCGCGCTCTGCTTAGGGTGAGGTGCCGCGGCGTGGTGGGGGTGCTCCCACTACGCAGTTCGCGGCCATTGGCGGGGGTGCTGACGGCGCATCACCATTCGTTGCTGATCGCCGTGGTGCACTGCGCGGCTTCGCCGCTCGTTTGTGGCTGCTTGGGTGAGGTCGCTGATACGTCGTAACTTCCTACACGTTTGGGTACTAGGCAGCTCGGGCCGCGGGGGCTCCGTGGGAGCACCCCCACCACGCCGCGGGTCCTACCGTCAGCAGAGCTCTCGCTTTTTTGGTTTACAGAAAGAGGGAGACTCGGAGGGAGACTCGGGACTTCGCTTCGCTCGTCGGGATGGACTTTGCTTCGCTCGTCGGGATGGACTTTGCTTCGCTCGTCGGGAGTGGACTTCGCTTCGCTCGTCAGGCGGTGGACGCTGGACGAATGCAGACTTTGGCTGTAGCTCACCGAGAGAAGCGCGGGTTGCGGACAGGTCGCTTGCGAACTTGGTGAACTCGCGCGCGAACTCTTCGGGGCACTCTAGGAATGCCGAGTGGCCTGCCGCAAAGACCGTGATGCGGGCGTGTTGCATACGTTCGATGGCCGGCTTGCAGCGGGAGAGGGGGATGACGCGATCGTACTTGCCCCACGCGCACCAGACGGGGACCTGGAGGGACGCTGCCAACGCGCGTAGGTCTGCAGAGGGTCTTGCGAAGCTCGACCAGGCGTCTCGCAACACGGGCGCCAGCTCGTAGCCCGCGGCGATGATTCGCTCTCTCTGCTCGGCAGCCGCTGCGGTCGGCAAAACCAAGCGCCGGTAGTACCAGGCGTAGGCGGCGCCAAACCAGCTGGCTCCCCTTGCGCCCGCCGCAAAAAAGCGGGTGAACGCGGCGCAGAACCAACGCACCAGCAGGTTGACCTGGAGCAATCCTCCACTGTCGCAGAGCACGAGCGCGCGCACCTTACGACGCTCCGCATAGAGCAACGCGGCAGCGCCACCGATGGAGTTGCCGATCACGATGGGCCGCTCGACGCCAAGCTGATCGAGCAGCAACACGAGCAGCTCGGCGTAGCGCGCCGCACTGGTCGGCTCGCGGTCGGTGCCGGAGCGGCCATGGCCCGGCCAGTCGACACAGATCACCTCGAAGCCATCCCGGACTGCGCGGGCGAAGGCGCGGTAGTCGCCCGCGCCGTGCGCCACTGCGTGCAGACATACCACTGGGATGCCCTGCCCCTCTCGGGAGACGGAGAGCTGCACTCCGTCGACCTCGACCAACGACGACGCTGCCGCTTCGGTTCCGACCGCTTCACGCAAGGTCATGCGCTCCTCCTGAGCTGGGTGATATGAATATCACACTTGCGGTGATACGTCTATCACGCAAAGCTGGGCGTCGCGCCGCCGCCTGCAGGCGCCCGGAGTGTGAGTGACCAAAGGGACAGTGAAGAGACGTCACGCCGTTGCCCGCGTGCCCAGTGCAGCGGAGCCCCGTTCAACGACGGCGCCCGATACCGGCGAGCTGCTCTTGTTGGCCGCGCGTGCCGAGTTTGGCGAGCATGGCCACAGCGGCACCGACAGCAACAAGATCGCCCGCCGCGCCGGCTTTGCTCCCCAGACGTTCTATCGTTGGTACGCCGACAAGACGGCCATCTTCATCGCCGTGTACCAGCGCTGGGAAACTGACGAGTACGCGATCTTGGGCGAGCTCGTCGCCAAGGGGGCCAGCGCGCGCCGACTGATGAACGCCGTGGTCGAGCACCATCGGCAGCACCTGGTGTTTCGGCGAAGCCTGCGCCGGCTCGCCGTGGAGGACGACGCCGTGCGCCGCGCGCGGGCCGAGAGTCGTTTGCGCCAGATCGACAACATCGTCCGCCTGCGGCGCGACACCTCGCGGTCCCTCGAGCCGGCCCAGGTCGCCGTGGCGCTGCTACAAGTCGAGCGGCTGGCGGATGCGCTGGCCGAAAACGAGCTCGCCGACCTGGGCATCGCAGAAAACGCAGCGCGTGCAGAACTCATCAGTCTGCTGACGCGGTTGCAGTAAGCTGGCCCGGGGCGCGCGACCGCCCATCGGGAGAACCAGTGATCTCACAAGCAGACTACCTGGCGCACGACGCGACAGGACTTTCCGAGCTCGTGCGTCGGGGCGACGTCTCGGCGGCCGAGCTACTCAGCGCGGCCATCATTCGGGCCGAAGCTGTCAATCCGCGGCTCAATGCGATCGTGACGCCCTTTCACGAGCTCGCACAAAAGCGCGCAGCGGGGCCACTCACCGGGCCGCTCGCAGGCGTCCCGTTCCTGCTCAAAGACCTCTTCCAGCACTACGCCGGCGTCCCCTCCAGCGCGGGCAACGTGGCTCTCAAGCAGAGACGCTGGACGCCCGACGTCCACGCCGAGATCGTGCGTCGCTGGCTCGCGGGGGGACTGGTGCCCTTTGGCATGACCAACACGCCGGAGTTTGGCGCAAAGGGCATCACCGAGCCCGACGCGTGGGGTCCGAGCAGAAACCCCTGGCACAGCGCACACACGCCGGGAGGTTCGAGCGGAGGCAGCGCCGCGGCGGTCGCTTCGGGCATCGTTCCGGCCGCGGGTGCCAACGATGGCGGCGGGTCCATCCGCATTCCGGCAGCTTACACCGGGCTGTTCGGTCTCAAGCCGGGGCGTGGGCGCACGCCCAACGGTCCGCAACGCGGCGAGCTGATGCACGGTGCCGCCATGCAGCACGTGCTCACGCGTACCGTGCGCGACAGCGCCACTCTGCTCGACCTGACGCACGGCGCCGAACCTGCCTCTTGGTACAAGCTCGCGCCTCCGGAGAGGCCGTACCTCGAAGAGGTCACGCGCGAGCCGGGTCGCCTGCGCATCGCCTTCAGTGTGCAGTCGCCGCTCGGGCTCGACGTGGACCCCGAGGCGGTCACCGCCGTGGAGCAAGCCGCGCGCCTGCTGGAGTCGTTGGGGCACAGCGTAGAGGTGGCTGCCCCGCAGCTCGACGGCCGCAAGCTGTTGTTCGACTTCTTGCACGTGTGGTACGCACACGCGGCAGCCAACGTGGCCGAGACGCGTGCGCTCGTCGGCTGCGCTGCGACCGAGTTCGAGCTGGACACACTCGCGCTTGCGGCGATGGGACGCTCGTTGTCGGCGCTGGACTACGTAGAGAGCTACGTGCGCTGGAGCGAGTACTCGCGCGCGCTCGGCGAGTTTCACCAACAGTACGATCTGTTCGTGACGCCGACGGTGGCGTATCCGGCTCCTCGTGTGGGCGAGGTGAAGACGCCGGCGTGGCTGACCGCGCTGATGCGGCAAGGATTTAAGGTCGGTCTCGATCGGGCCATCGCTCTAGCTGGCGACGCAGTCGACAAGGTGGCCGTCGATAGCTTGCGGCGTGTGCCGTTCACACAGCTCGCGAATCTCACGGGAGTCCCTGCGATGTCCGTTCCTCTGCACGTGACTGCAGATGGGCTGCCACTCGGCGTGCAGTTCGTTGCCGCGCATGGTGGTGAGGGTCTGCTGTTCTCCGTGGCTGGGCAGCTTGAGCGAGCTGCTCCTTGGTCTGTTGTCGCTCGCTCCGGTTAACTCTCTTTGTGGCCGTCCTAGGTGCGGCTCGGGGCTTGGTCTCTATCACGGTGGTGATCGGGTGGGGCCGGTCGCCGGATCCGCGTGCCGGGCCGAAGACGTGCTCGGTGGCGGTGATGCTCGGTGGGGCCGGCCGCCAGGCCCGCGTGGCATCGGCGGCTTCTACGCTGGGTACTTTCGGGACCTGGATGGCAACAAACTGAACGTGTTCATCTATGGGTGATCTCGCACGTAGACCTGGTGGCTGCCTCGACGCGGGAGCGCGCATGCTTGAGCTAAGACGGACGTGCGAGAACGGTAACACTCGGCACTGTGCTGCTGGCGGAGTGGGACTCGGGCTCGACGCGCTATCGAAAGGATGTGTGTGAAGCATGGTCGAACGGCACGAAGGCGGATGTGTTTGCGAGTCCGTGCGCTATCGGACCCTCGGTGACCCAACCCGTGTGACTGTTTGCCACTGTACCTGGTGCCAGCGCCGCACGGGGTCTGCTTTTGGAGTGGGCGCCGTCTTCAACGTCGCGCACGTGGAGGTGGTGGCGTTGCCCCCGAAGACTTATCGGCACCGCTCGGATGAGTCGGGTCGGTGGCTCGACCTTCATTTCTGCCCGAGTTGCGGCACGAACATGTCGAGAGTGCTGACCTTGGCACACCCCCTCCTGCCCATTGCTGCGGTCGGGAAGTCCGGCGCCTCTAACCTGGCGGAGGCATCGCAACCCCGGCGAATGTGAACAGCAAGCGAAAGCGACCACTCGTATCGAACTCGCACACGTCAGACGCCTCCGGCCCGATCTTGACCGTGCCGCCCTTCGACCACACCGATGAAGCGACAGAGGTTTCCTTGCACATCGATGCCGCTCGTCACGCGCACCCGCACACCCGCCATGCGCCGTTGGAGGCCGACAATCTCCTCCTCGAGCGCGACTCGGCCGCGAATCTCGCGCTTGCTGGCGCCAATCACAATGCGGACGTCATCGGTGACAGAGCTAGCGAGCAAGTTCGCACGCCGCGCGGGTCTAGCTCGGCCCAAGCGGCCGCATAGCTTTCCACTGCGTACCTGAACGAATCGCTCATGCCGCAAGCGTAGCCTGTCTCCTGGCAGCGTCGCCCCGCCGCATCGAAGCACTGATGGACAGTGCCGGAGCTGAACTCGGACTCGGCCCTTGCGTCGCCGGTCGCCTGGCCGATGCCGTAGTACTACGCCCGTTGCGACCCGTGGGCGCACCCACGTGCTCGAGCTCGCCTTGGGCGACCGGGTGCTGCGATGCGTGCGGGTGTTTGAACGGCCGAGTGGAACGACCAGCAACTCAGAGTCGACGTTGTGCGACGCGAGTGCGTGCTCAAAAAGCACTTCCGCTCCCGGACAGTGACAAGGTGGTGGCGGCGGGTGTGCTCACTCCTGAGGGTTATATGGACTATCAGAAGTGGCAAGTAGATCCCCTCTTGCAGGCAGAGCTAAGCCCGCTCGAGACGCTTCTTGAGCCATTTTCAGACGGGATCCTCGAACCAGTGTTCGACCACGCGTTGCGCCAGGTCGTCATTCCGGTCGACCAGCATGAGTTCAACAAGGGCGTCGTAGAGCGAGCGCTGGCGAGTTCGGATCTGCAGCTTCCGTTGCGTGTGCAGATTGCTTGCAACGGGCCAAAACGGCTGCGCGATGTGCGGCAGCTACTGCAGAAGGCGGACTTTCATCCCAAGGCCGCTAGTACGCCGTATGCGAGTTATCTCGACGCTGCGCACGGACAGGTCGTGCTCAGCTTCGAACAGGCGGGCAGTACCAGTCATGGTGTCGTGCCCGAAGCGCTTCGTGCCGCAGAGGAAGTTGCGGGTTCGGCGAAGGCGCGCTTTGGAGGGTTGGTCCGCATCGAGACCGGGCGGCCAGCGCGAACGAGTCGCGCGAGTGATGCGCAGCCACACTATGGAGCAGCGGCCATCGGGAGTTCAGGAAACATGTTCTGCACCTCAGGTCCCATCATCTACACCGGTGGTGGCGCATCCAAAGGCGCTCTCACCGCGGGCCATTGCTTCAACAACGGAGACTCGGTATTTTCGGGCCTCAATGGCTACGGCTTGGCCGGCGGAAAAAGCGGCTTT
>JBEGTL010000462.1:0-6589 GCA_041179425.1 Pseudomonadota bacterium
GGCTGTGCGCCCTGAAGCAGCTTGCCATTGATGAAGAACGAGGGCGTGCCGATGCGGGCGCCGGCCTTGTCGACGGCGTCCATGTCGGCCTTGACGCGCGCTTCGTGCGTCTTGTTGTCGAGTGCGGCCTTGAGCTTGGCGACGTTGATGCCGCCGACCTGCTCCGCGTACTTCTCGAGGTCAGGACGCGTCAGCGCGGTCTGATTGCCGAACAAGATGTCGTGGTAGGCCCAGAACTTCTCGCTGCCACCCTGCTCGAACACTTCGTGCGCGGCCTGCGCGGCCGGCCCTGCATTCTCGTGGAAGGGCAGCGGGTAGTTGCGCCAGACGACCTTGACCTTGTCTTTGTACTCGTCCATCACCTGCTTCATCGTCGGGTTGACGCGTCCGCAGAACGGGCACTGGAAGTCGCTGAACTCCTGGATGATCACCTTGGCGTTCTTGCTGCCCTTGACGGGCGCGTCCTTGGCGACGGCAATGTCGTAGACCTTGTCGGCGTCAGGCGCTGCGGCTGCCGCTGCGGCGGGTGCGGCCACGGGCTTGGTGGCGCCGTCCTTGGTCAGCTCCTCGTAGATCTTCGCCTTGGCGACGCCGCTCTGCACCTTGGCCTTGGCCTTGGCGAGCTCTTCGTCGATCAGCTTCTCGAACGCGGGCTGTGGCTGCGCGCCACGAAGGCTGCGGCCGTTGATGAAGAACGACGGCGTACCGCTGGCACCGAGGTTGCGGGCGAGCGCCTGATCCTCTTCGATCTTCGCCTTGAAGGGGCTCTCGTCGAGCGCGGCCTTGACCTTCTTTTCGTTGAGGCCGAGCTGCTTGCCGTAGCCCTCGAGGTCGGCGCGGCCGAGCGCGCGCTGGTTCTGGAACAGGAGGTCGTGTGCTTCCCAGAACTTCTTGTCCTTGCCCTCTTCGTACGCAACGCGTGCGAGGGTGGCCGCAGGACCTGCATCCTGGTGGAAGGGAAGGGGGTTATCCTTCCACACGAAGCGCACGTCGTTGCCGTACTTGGTGGCCAGCGCCGCGAGCGTGGGCTCGACGCGCGAGCAGAACGGGCACTGGTAGTCGCTGAAGATGACGACGGTGACGAGTGCGTCGGCGGGACCCTTGACCGGATCCTTGGCGCCGACTGGAACCTTGTAGACGGTCTTGTCGTCGGGCGCGGCCGAGGGCGCTGCTGCTGCGGGGGCCTCGGCCTTGTCCTTGGCGTTGGCCATCAGGGTCGCGTAGACGGCGGCCGCGGGCACCTTCTTGGCCTTGAGCTTGTCGACGCGCTTGAGCTCGTCGTCGATGATCTCCTTGAACTTGTCGACCGGCTGCGCACCACGCAGGCTGCGACCGTTGATGAAGAACGACGGGGTACCGCGGGCACCGACGTTGGCGCCGAGCTCCATGTCGGCCTTGATCGCGGCGTCGTGTTTGTTGCCGTCGAGCGCGGCCTTGAACTTGGCCACGTCGAGGCCGACGTCGCCGGCGTACTTCTCGAGGTCGGCGCGCGAGAGCGCCTTCTGGTTCTGGAACAGCGTGTCGTGCATCTTCCAGAACTTCTCGGACTTGCCCTGCGCAAACGCCTCCATGGCGGCCTGCGCGGCGGGCATTGCGCTCGAGTGGAAGGGCAGCGGCTGGTTGCGCCACACCACGCGGATCTTGTTGCCGTAGTCCTTCTCGAGCTGCTCGATGGTAGGCACTACGCGACTGCAGAACGGGCACTCGAAGTCGCTGAACGCGACGATGGTGACCGGCGCGTCGACGGGACCCATTTGTGGCTGCCCCGCGCCGACCGGCACCTTGAGCCGTTCGACCGGCTCGTCTTCCTGCACACCCGCGACGGCGGCACCGCCAGCGCCGGCACTGCCCTCGCCGCTGACGTCCGCGATGCTCGCCTCGCCGCCGCCTTTCTTCGCAGACAGCTGACCGCCTACGAAGCCGGCCACCGCGGCGATGATGATCGCTACGATTGCTGATCCCTTGTTCATACGCTCTCCTTTTGCCGCTCCTCCGCACGCACGGTCGCGTCGGAGCGTTCACGCCACGTCGCCGTGGCATTAGAAACTCGGTTGTAGATGCAACTGATCTGTTCCAGTAGCTGAGCTACAAGAGCGCTTGGCGCGCACTTGTGGCCCGCGTGTGACTTGGCCTACCGGTTCGAGCCTGCGAGGTGTCTCCGCGCGCGCCACGAAGAGCGCGAACGAAGAAGCTTCCGCCGTGGGCTTTGCCTGCCCTCGAAGCGCGCGTGTTTGCGCGCGCACGAAGGCTGGTTACGGGGCGTCACACGTGTGGGGATCAGACGCGAGGGGGTCGCTCGAGGCGGCTCACGTTGTCGCGAGCGTAGAGCGACGCCAGTTCGGGGCGTGGCCACGGCAGAAGCACGAAGCTGGCCACCGGTACGGTCAGGCCGGCCACGAGTGAGGTGTCGGGCCGGTCCCAGACCTCCGGACGGGGCACCTCGGGGGCGGCAGGAATGCAGTGCGGAGCGCTGGGATCGGAGCACCACAGCATGGCGTCTGCCCCGCCGGGCGCGCTGTCGTCCGCGCAGCTCATCAGCACACTCTCGGCGTGCGAGCTCTTGGCGAGCCCGGCGAGCGTGAGCGTAGGCGAGCCGAACGAGTCCAGTGTCAACCACCCCGACAGCGCGAGGCACGCGAACGCGGTCAGCACGGCCAGAGCCGTACCGAGCCCGAGCGCTCGAAGTGCGTTGCGTCGTATAGGGGCCATAAACGTAGGGGATTCTACCGACCGAACCCGCTTGAAATCAACTCGTGCCTTCCGCAACACGGCGAAGCGCACGAGTATTTCACCGCGTCGACACCTTTGCCGGCCTGGAAGGCTCGGCATCGGCACGCCCCGGTGGCCTCAGCGTCCGCGACCGCGGTCGTCGTACTCGCGCGGCGCCGGAGCGTCGTCACGGTCGCCTTCACGCGGCTCGGTCGCCGGTCGCGACTCGCCGCGATCGCCGCCGTAGCTGCGACTAGCTTCACGACGCGGTTCCCCGCCGGGACGGTCGCGCTCGGTGATGCGCTCCCGCTCGGAGACCTGCTCGCGCTCCGCAGGCCGTGTGCGGTCGACGGGACGATCGCGATCGATGGGGCGACTGCGCTCGGCCGGTCGGTCGCGATCGACAGGTCGGTCGCGATCGACGGGACGGTCGCGATCGACAGGACGGTCGCGATCGACAGGACGGTCGCGATCGACAGGGCGGTCGCGATCGACAGGGCGGTCGCGATCGACAGGGCGGTCGCGGTCGACAGGGCGGTCGCGATCGACAGGGCGGTCGCGATCGACAGGACGGTCGCGATCGACAGGGCGGTCGCTGCTGCGCTCACTGCGCGCTGCGGGACGCGCATCGCGTGTAGCGGCCGGTGCACGCGGTCGGTCGTCGCGTGCGCGGTCGCCCGAGCGCTCGCGTCCACCGCGTGGAGGTGCGTCGTCGCGACCACCTCGTGGCGCCGCATCATCGCGCCCGCGCTCGCCGCGCGCCGGGATGATCTGCAGCCTACGCTCCATGCCCTCGCCCTCGGAGCGCGTGGTGATGCCGGGGAACTTGGCCAGCGACACGTGGATCACGCGCCGGTCGCGCGCGGACATCGGTTCGAGCGTGACCGGGCGACCCGAGGTCACTGCGCGCTTTGCTTCGCGCTTGGCCATCGACACCAGGCCGTTGTCGTGTCGCTCGCGGTAGTCGCCGGAGTCGAGCACGATGTGCCGCCGCTCGTCGGGATCGCGATTGACGATCTTGTTGACGAGAAATTGCAGCGCCTCGAGCGTCATGCCCTTTTTGCCGATCGCACGGCCCGCGTCGGGACCGTCGATGTCGAGCACCACTTGCTCGTCGTCTTCGCGCACGTGGACACTCGCCTCGAGGTCCATGCGGTCGAGAATGCCCTGTGTTATGCGGCGAGCCGCGTCTGCCTTGCCATCGTCGAAGGACGGAGCACGTTGTGCTCCGCCTTCACCCCGGCTCTGCCGTTCGCCGCTGCGTGAGCGGGCTTCTGGCCTTACGCCAGACCGCTCTTCATCGACGAACAGCGCGCCATCCCTGTTGTGTCTACGCTCGTCCACGTCCAGTCCTCCGAGGCGACGCCGCGTCGTTCGAGGCGCCCGATGGCGAGTCCGTACCGCCCACGGTCGTGCCAGAAGCCGCCGGTACGGCAGCTTGTTTGTGGGCCAGTCGGTACTCGATGAATCGCTGTTGGCCGATGCTCAGCACCGAGTTGGTAAACATATAAAGGCACAGACCCGCAGGCAGAAAAAGCATGAAGCTCGTGATCATGGCGGGCATCACGTAAAGCATCATCTTGGCCTGTGCCGGGTCCATCGTGCTCGGCGTGATCTTCTGCTGGATCCACATCAGCACGCCCAGCGCGAGCGGAAGTGCGTAGTAAGGATCCGGAGCTGCAAGGTCCTGCCAGAAACCGAAGAAAGGTCGTTTGAACAGCTCGACGTTGGTCGACAGCGACGTGTACAGCGCCCACCAAACGGGGAGCTGCAAGAGCTGGGGCAAACAACCGCCAAACGGGTTGATTTTGTGCTCTTTGTAGAGCGCCATCATGGCGGCGCCCTTCTTCTCGCGGTCGTCCGCGTACTTCTCGTTCAGCGCGTCGATGGAGGGCTTGAGCCTGCGCATCGCGCCGATGGACTGGAAGCTCTTGGCGGTCAGCGGGTAGAGCACCAGCTTGACCGTGATGGTCAGCAGGATAATCGCGAGTCCCCAGTTGCCGATCACGTGGTCGTGGATGTAGGCCAACAGGCCCACTAGACCGTGCGCGATGCGGTCGACGCCGGGTAGACCCCCCACGTACGAGGCACGCGGCAGCGAGTGTCCGGCGGCGGCCAGCTCGTTGGGTGTCTTGGGCCCGAGGTACGCCAGCGTCTTGAGCTCGGCGTCGCCATGGGGCGCGAGCTTGATCTTGGGGTGCGTGAGGACCACTGCGAGCAGCGCGCCGTCCGGCTTGTCGAGTGTGCCGCCACGGTCGGAGCCGGCGAGCTCACACTTTTCGAAGGTGCTGCCGTGCGCCGCCAGCGCTTGGCTGAAGTACACGGTGTCGAGCGAGCCGAACTGCACCTTGCCGGGCAGGGCGGGGTGGTCTTCGACGATCTTCTCCCGCTCGAAGCGGTTGGGCGAGTCGTCGATGGTGCACATGCCACTGGCGGCCAGCGCCGAGCGGCCGGCCATGAAGCCACCTGCCTCGTCGCTGCGACGCACGTAGTGGTGGCCGCGGTTCTTGACCTGCACCGTCTTGGGCACGGCCGAGTCGTTGTGGATGCGCAGCGTGGACCAGAGCTGAAACGGACCCTGACCGATCTCCAGCTTGCGCACGAAGGTGAGGTCACCCGCCTTGAGCGTGAAGCGTGCCGCGGTGTCGCTCAGCTTCTCGGCCGTCCAGGTTGCGTCGTCGGGGACGTCGACACCGGCGAAGTCGAGCGAGAGCGGCAAGTACGCCAGCTTGTCGGTGCTCACCAGATCGATGGGCTTGCCGTTGCGTTCGTAGCGCGGGTCTTTGAACGTGTAGTGGACGAGCGCAGTCGTCTGCGCCGTCACCACGGCGCGGACGTCTTTGTTCTGCAGCACTACGAAGCGGCTCGGGTCGAGGGCCACCGGCGCACGCGTAGTCAGCGAGGAAGAAGCCGCGCCCTCACCTGGGGTGGGACCGGGAGCGCTCGGGCCCGACTTCGAACAGGCCGCGAGCAGGGCTACCCCAAGCGTTAAGGAGAGCAACCATGAGCGCGACATTCCGTGTTGCATGACGACTCCGAACGAGGTTGGCCCGCGGCGAGCGCACTGTGTGCAGGCTCGACGCGGGGTCGAAGCGCGCCCTTGGGCGCGCGAGCGATCAGTGGCGGCGGGTCGTAACCGCCGGCATGGAAAGGGTGACAGCGAGCCAGCCGGCGCAAACCGAGCCAGATCCCGCGGGTGGGACCGTGAAGCTCGATGCACTGCGCGGTGTAGCGCGAGCAGCTGGGCTCGAAACGACAGCTCTTGCCCAGGAGCGGCGAGAGCGTGAGCTGGTAGAGGCGAATCAGGGCGAGCAGCAGCTTGGTCATGAGCGCGCCCCGTCCTTCTTACGCGCGCGTCCGGAGGGACCGCGCGCTTCGCTACGCGAACGAACATTCGCCCAGGCAGAACGCAGAGCGCCACTCGCTTGTTCGAGCTCGCCCTGCACATCCGCGAGCGTGAGCGTCGCGGGGCTGCCCGACTTGGCGATCACGACCAGGTCGCACGCGTCTGGAAACAGCGAGCGTTGCTGGCGAAAGGCCTCGCGGAGCAGACGCTTGACGCGGTTGCGCCGCACGGCATTGCCCACCTGACGGGAGACCGTGATGCCGAGTCGCGACTGAGGCTGTTCACTGCGTGCGATCAGAAGCACAAAGCTCCGCGTGTGCACGCGTCGGGCCACGTCCCGAAGTCGCCGGAACTCGAACCGCTTTCGCAAACGATCGCGCGGTGTGAACCGCATCGAACGCTGCTTGCCCACGGGGCCCAATGCTCCCGAAGGCACGGCCTGCCTGCTTACTTCTTGTAGACCGTGACGCCCAGGCGCGAACGGCCCTTGCGGCGGCGGTTGTTGATCACGCGACGACCATTGGCGGTCTTCAT
>JBEGTL010000463.1:0-6586 GCA_041179425.1 Pseudomonadota bacterium
GAGGGGGACGTCGAGCGCCTCGCGTTCAACACCGCCATCGCCTCGCTGATCGCGGTCGTCAACGCCGCCACCGGGCCGGGGCTCACCAAGAGTCAGGCCGAGCGGTTTGCCCGCGTGCTCGCGCCGTTTGCCCCGCACCTGGCCGAGGAGCTGTGGTCGAGGCTAGGGATGCCCGGCACCATCTCGCTGGCTGCTTGGCCCGCCTACGACCCCGCGCAGCTCAAAGACGCGAGCGTCGAGATACCCGTGCAGATCGCCGGCAAGGTTCGCCACCGCATCACCGTGCCGGCCGACCTGAGTGCGACCGAGCTCGAGGCGCTGGCGCTCGCAGACGACAAGGTCAAAGAGCTGCTGGTCGGCAAGACGGTCCGTAAGGTCGTCGTCATTCCGAACAAGCTCGTCAACATCGTGGCCACCTAGTTCTGGCCTCCGGGGACTAGAACAAGGCCCCACGCGACCTACTGGCGCCTACCTACGCTGCGTAGATTGAGCGCAAGCTTAGGAGGCAAAAACATGTCTGCCGGAACACTTCCCGAAGTCAGAAACCTCCAGTTCGCGGTGGGCACCGAAGTGCCCCGCTACTGGCACGGCGGTCGCAAGTCCGTGACCCTGTTCTTCAACAACCTGTCTGTGTTCTTCCCCGTGGGAGAGCGCTTCTTCATCTCCAGCCTCAAGGCGCACAAAGACTTCATCAAGGACCCCAAACTCGCCGCCGAGGCGCGCGCCTTCTACGCGCAAGAGGGCATCCACAGCCGCGAGCACGTGCGCTACAACGCGATGCTGCGCGACCAGGGCTACCCCGTCGAAGCGATGGAGCTGCGGGTCGACCAGCTGCTCAAGCTCGTCAGCAAACTCACACCCAAACGAATGCAGCTGGGCGTGACCTGTGCGCTCGAGCACTTCACTGCGCTGATGGCCGACCTTCTGCTCGGCGACGACAAGCTGCTCGAGGGAGCAGACCCGGTGATGGCGCGCCTGTGGCGCTGGCATGCCGCCGAGGAGAACGAGCACAAGGCCGTGGCGTTCGACGTCTTCAAGGCGGCGGGCGGCACGTACCCCGAGCGCATCTGGTCGATGCTCGGCGCCACCATCATCTTCTGGGCCAAGGTGTTGGAGCACCAGGTCCGTATGATGAAAGCAGACGGTCTGTTGTTCTCCGGCAAGGAGTGGGCGGCGCTGTACCGCTTCCTGTTCGTGTCCCCCGGCGGCCTCGGTCGATTGGTCCCCACCTATTTTTCTTACTACCGGCCCAGCTTCCACCCGTGGGATCACGACAACACCGCGATGCTCGAGGCCTGGAAGCTCGAGATCGAGAACGCACCCGAGTACGGTCGCGTCGCGTGAGCCTCTTCAGTTCGCAGTCGACCAACCGGCCCTGCGCCATCCGTCACAAGTACGAGCTCGCGAGCTCGCGCTACCTGGATGTCGACGGCTTGCGTATCCACTACACCAGCGAAGGCAGTGGACCGCCGCTCGTGTTGCTGCACGGCGTGATGGCCTCGCTGCACACCTGGGATGGTTGGGTCGAGCAGCTGGCGTCGTCGTTCCGCCTCATCCGCATCGATCTGCCGGGCTTTGGTCTGAGTGATCACCTGACGGATCCAGCGCACTACTCGCCCGCGCACAGCATCGCCATCTTCGACAAAGTGCGCGAGGCGTTTGGGCTCGAGAGGTTCTCCATCGCCGGCAACTCCCTCGGTGGCTTCGTGGCCTGGTACTACGCGGCCCACCATCCAGAGCGCGTCGACAAGCTCATCCTCGTCGACCCCATCGCGTACCCGCAGCCGCTGCCACCCATCATGCAGTTCGTCGCGTTGCCCGGCATCGGCGAGATCGCACGCGTGTTCTCGCCTCGCGCGCTGGTCGAGCAGAGCGTGCGTCAGGTGTACGGCGACCCGCGTGCGATCAACAAAGAGATCGTCGACCGCTACTACGACCTGATGATGCGGGCAGAGAACCGCTTCGCCATGGTCGAGACCTTCCGGCGCATCAAACAGATGAGCACCGATCTGAGTATCTCGGCGCACATCCGTAGGGTCCGCGCGCCCACGCTGCTGATGTGGGGCGGCAAAGATCGTTGGGTGCCGCCAGCGCTGATCGAGAACTGGAAGCGCGACCTCGCCGATGTGTTGGTCAAGCTGTACCCCGACGCGGGACACATCCCGATGGAAGAGCTGCCGGTCGAGACAGCGCGTGACGCGCGCGCTTTTCTGACGACGCAGCCCGCCGTCAGCGCACCCCTGCCCTGATCCGCTACGCACTCTTCGGCTGAGCCTGAAATCGCAGTCTTCGAGCAGGCTCGAGGGCATCGACCACAGGCACCAATTTATTACTCGAGTGCGTCTGTTTTTTCGTGAGCTTGCGGAATGGGCATTCCGTGTGCGCGGCGATCTCGTCTACTTAGGCATGCGGACCCATTCCCCTTGCTTGCGTGCGGAAAGGCTGTTGATTTCCTGCCTCGTTGGTGCGCTCGTGCTGGCCGCGTGCGACGACCCGAGCTCGACTGGACAAAGTAAGAGTCCGGCGAAGGGGTCCAAGGCAGACACCCCCAAGGACGAGTCGGAGGATGACTCCGAAGACGACTCCGAGGACGACTCCCCCCCAAAAAAGGTCGACGCCGGCAAGGGCACCAAGCCCAAGCCGGAAGCCCCGGCGGTGCCGGCGAGCGACCCCAATCAGATAAGACCTCGCGACCCACCCGTGCACGAGCCGACAGCGGCGGACGACGCGGGTGCGGCCGTGACGCCAACGCCAACGCCAACGCCGACGCCGACCGACGGCGGCGCCTCGCCGACAACGCGCGATGCAGGCGTGCCCGACGCAGGTAGGAAGGCAGCAGACGCGGGTCGGCGGTAGCAGTCCGAGCTTGCCGCGCGCGTGTGGCGCCCCCGCTGGATCAGTCGGCGAGGCAGCGGAAGTGCAGGCCGGACGGCAGACCCTTGGTCTCGTCGTCGAGCGCCAGCGCGCGCGCACCGGTCGGCGTCGTGAGCGCGCCGGAGTTGGGAGTGACCATCCCCACCGCGAGCAGCACGCGACCAAAAGCGAGCTCGAAGTCAGCGCCATCGACCTCGAACGTGAGGTACCTGCTGCCGCTCTTGGAGCTGCCCGCGTTGCGCACGGTCCGCTCGTCGACCGCGCTCTCGCTCCCGTAGAACACGCGGAAGCTCTCGTACGACCAATCATCTCTTGGTCGCGTCACGACGACCCGATCTCCATCTGGCGTGCGTGCACTGAGCTCCAGCACCTGCTCACCGGGCAAGTTCTGTACGGTCAGCGTGGCCAGCTCGCTCGGCGCCACGATGGCGAGGTGCTCGGCGCTCCCGGGCAGCTGGTCGAAGAAGCTTTTGTCGCCATCGTGTACGAGCGCAAGACCGTTCACGACGCCATTGGTCTGCTTGAAGACGAGCCTGTTCGGGACGCTGTCGTCTTCGTAGGACACAGTCTCGTTCACCTCCCCGCTGGCTGCGCCGGAGCTCCCTGAACCCGAAGAACGCTTGCGTTGCAACACCTGCCCGCTCGACACGAACACCTGCGTGTTGGCTGTTCCGGCGCTGCTGACCACGTAGAGCGTGCCGTCTGCGGATCGACCTGCGGCCGACACCGTTCCCAGCGTGATCGGCAGTGGCATCGCAGCGAGGGGATCGCATACGAGGAGCACTGTCGCTCCCGCGTCCGTCCCAGTGAGCGCGGGCTTTGCCGATGTACCCGGTCCACCCTGCCCGGCATCCGCGCACGAAGCGCCCATCAGACTGCACGCAAACAGTAAGGTCGCAGACACTCTCGTCATGGCCCGTCCTCGCAGCTGTGCCGCCTTGCGCCAGAAGAGCAGGCGCAAGGCTAGCAGACAGCGATAGAGCAAGGCGCGCGCCAGCAAAGTCATCTGCGCGAGGTGCACGACATTGAGCCCATGTCGCGCCTCGCGAGGCGGCTCTACTCCGAGAAATTACGCGTGGCCGGGACCGCGCTGCGGCTCGAGCGCAGCTCGTGTCACGTCCATGCCCCACCTTCTACGTCCACCAGCAGGGCCGTCAGCGTGACCACGAAGGTCGTGCTACGTGGCGCGCATGATTCGTCTCTCATCTATCGGCCTCACCGCCGTTGTACTTCTGGTCAGCTGCGCGTCGACGTCTGTGACACGCCTATCGTCAAAGACCTTTCCCCCGAAGGAGAAGGGCTGCGCGCTCGAGATGTTCACCGATAGAGCACGCATCGGCCGGCCCTATCTGGAGCTCGCGACACTCACGCACGTGACCAACACCAACGCGTTTGGGGATCACTCGACCGATGCCGTCGTGAATGCGTTCCGAGAACAGGCGTGCGAGCTCGGTGCCGACGCCGTACTTCTCGGCCATCTCTTTGGAGGTGGCGCGGACGTCCGAGGGAGCGGCCAAGCCTTGGCGCTCAAGTTCGAGTAAGGCGCTTCGCTCCAAGTCCGCCAAGGCCGAGCGCTGTGGGCTCGAGGCGACGCTGTTTTCAATCCACGAAGACTTCGCGGTCGCCTGCGAGGCCCTCTTCGAGGGCGGCCATGCCTGAGGCGACGTCGAGCTTCACGCCCTCACGCTGGAAGCTCATTCCCATCGCGTACAGCGTCTTGAACAAGTTGTGCGAGCGGCACTGCTCGCCCATCTGTCCGATGCGCACCACGTTGAGCCCAAACGCGCCGCTGATCTCCACGCGGAACACTTTGGTCATGTACTCGCGCACGCGCGCGCTATCGACGCCGTCGGGCAAGGTGATGGCGATGACGCTGTTGAGCCGCACCTCTTTGGGCGCAAACAGCGTCAGCCCCATCGCCTCGAGCCCGCGCTGCAAGGCGAGCGAGCTCATCTCGTGACGACGATGACGCCTCTCGAGGGTCTCTTCGGCGACGAGCCTGAGGGCCTCGTGCAAGGCGAGCACGCCGGGCACGGGCGCGGTGTAGTGGTACTGCTGGCTGCCCCAAAACTTTTGCGCGCGCGTCGCGTCGTAACACCAGTGCGGACGCGGCGAGGGATGACGCTCGATCACGCTCCAGGCGTCGGCCGAGAACGCGATCAGCGACACGCCCGGGATGGAGCTGAGCGCCTTTTGGCCGCCCGTGAGGCTCACGTCCATGCCCCACTCGTCCATGTTCACCGGCATGGCGGTGAGCGTGACGACGGAGTCGACGATGGTGAGCGCGCCGTTCTCTTTGGCGACCTTGCAGATCTCCGGCAGCTCGACGAGCTTGAGTCCGCACGAGGTCTCGCCGTGCGCCATGGTGATGACGTCGTAGCGGCCCTTGGCGAACGCCTCTTTGACCTGCGCGAGCGTGATGGGCTGGCCGGGAGGGCCCTCGAGGTAGGTCACTTCGGCGCCCACGCCGACAGCCATCTCGCCGAGCCGCGCGCTGAACGTGCCGCTGCTGAGGCAGAGCACCTTGCGACCGGGCCAGCACAGGTTGGAGACCGCCATCTCCATCGCGGCCGAAGCAGGGCCGGACAGGCCGATGATCTTGTCGCTACGCGTCTGGAACGCGTAGCCGGCCATCTGCTTCACGTTGCGGATCACCCGGTCCATCGTCGGCCCGAGGTGATTGATGATCATGCCGTTGGCCTGCGCGACGGCTTGCGGGATGGGAACCGGACCGGCTCCCATGAGCAGCAGAGGCTCCGAAGGCAGGATGGCGGCAAGCGGCGTGGTGGGCGGCGGAGAGATCAAAAACGTCATAGGTTTTGCGGGCGCGGAAGACGCTCGGCTTACGATGATAGTGGGCCAGCCGCCCGTTGCCAGCAATCTAGTTGCCAGCGCGTTTCGGCACTAGAGGATGCGCCAGGGGGGGACCTTCCACCGGTCGCACACGAAGTCTACGAAGGTCCGCACCTTGGAAGACACGTGCCGGCGCGGCGGCGTCACCGCCATCAGCGTCATGCCAAGCGTGCTCCAGCCCACCAGCACCAGCCGCAGGCGGCCCGCCCGGACCTCCTCGCTGACCTCGAACTCGGGTCCGGTGGTCAGCCCGAGCCCCTGGATCGCGGCCTCGACCGCCGTTGCCCCGTCATTGCAGGTGAGGCGACCCGAGACGCTCACCTCGACGGCGCGCTTGCCCTTGCTCAGCACCAAGCGCCCTGGCTCGGCGCTCGGCAGGTGCTTGATGACCTGATGGCGCGCGAGGTCGCCTGGACGCGTGGGCGTGCCGTGCTGCGCGAGGTAGTCGGGCGACGCGCAGAACACGATGGAGACCGGCGCCACGCTGCGCGCCACCAAGCTGGAGTCGACCGCACGTTTGTCCGATGCGCGCCCTACCCTCAGCGCGACGTCGATGCGCTCTTCGACCAGGTCCATGTAGCTGTCGCTCAGCAAGAGCGCGACCTCGAGCCGCGGGTGCAGCGCCATCAGGTCGCGTGCGAGCGGCACCAGGTAGGTGCGTCCCAGCCCCACGGGCGCGGTCACACGCAGCGTGCCCTCGACCGTGCCTTGATGCGTGTGCGCCGCTTCGCGTGCGAGCTCCGCGCTGTCGCGCACGCTGCTGCTCGCGGCGTACACCCGCTCGCCGACCTCAGTGAGGGACAGCTTGCGCGTGGTGCGCGACAACAGCTGGACACCGAGCTGGCTCTCCAGCTGCGCC
>JBEGTL010000464.1:0-6574 GCA_041179425.1 Pseudomonadota bacterium
TCAAGACAGACGATGACCCCCTCAAGGGTCTAGGGTTGTAGCGCTACTAAGCCACTACTAAGCCCCGCTCTGCCGGGCCTGCACGCGCGGTACGCTGTCAGTCGATGTAACAGGGTCGCATGACGTGCGAGGTGCCGCCGCTTCCGAAGAGCCCCCGGAGCGTACTCATGTTACTCATGTACGTGAGGAGGCACCGGAGGAAGCGGTGGCGGAGCGCAACGCGCCTCGCGCGTCAGGCGGCCCTGTTACGCTAGGACTTCTACCTTTACGTCTGTCCCCGTGGCGTGGCGCAGGGCTGGCAGCACGAAGCTCTGCACAGTGTACGCGACGCTGGGACAGCCGCGGTAGGCGCCGCCGAAGCGCAGCGACACGACGCCGTCTTTGACGCTCACCAGCTCGACCGTCCCGCCCTCGGCAGCGAAGAGCGGCATGAGCACATCACGAAGCATCGTTTCGATCTGATCTCGCACCGCCTCTAAGAGTACACGAACGATTCTTCGCGAGGGAAGGGCGCTTCGGTACGCGGGGCTGCGCTGCCGCACGGGTTTGTGAGCTAGACCGGTGTCCGCTCTTCGGGCGACCTTACTTTTCGCGCTTGATCGCTGCGCCGCGGGGCCCTCCATCGATTGGCTCTGGATTGTCCCAAGCCCCGGCTGGCATGATCGATCTCGCGACTCTCTCCTCGTCGCCAGGATGTATGTGGCGCGCTTTCGCCTTCGATTCTTGCTGCAAGAGCTCGACCTGATCGGGCCGGTGGTCACCCTTGGGCGTAGCTCGGAGTGTCAGATCACCCTCGAAGACCCGCTGGTGTCGCGCGTGCACGCAGAGCTCACGGTGACCGATAGCTACGTACGTGTGCGTGACCTCGGCAGCCGCAACGGCGTGCGCGTGAATGGCGAGCTCATCACGGGGGAGACCGGGCTCGAGCACAACGACCGGCTGCGGCTCGGCTCGCAAGACATGGTGTTCCTCGCGCTGGCGGGCGGGGTAGAGGGCACGGCTCGTTTGCCGCGGGCGACAGGGTCCATGGCGCACTGCCGTCAGTGTGAGCGCCCCTTCCCGGGCGAATCGGCGGCCTGTCCGCACTGTGGTGAGCGTACGACCAGTGCCTTCGCCGCGAGCGACGGGCCCGAGACCATCACCGGCGTGGAGCTGGGCGACGCTCCGAGCTGGACCTTCCGCTTGATCGCCGAGGTCGTCGAACGTGCGCTGACCGCGGGTCGGGCACCCGAGGCCGAGCGTATGCTCGAGCGCGCGGCACGCGATATCGACGCTCGATTGCTGCGTGGCCGCAAGATCGGGCGCGACCAAGTGCTCGAGGCCAGCCGCTTCGCCCTGCGCTTGGCCAAGCTCAAGATGCGACCCGAGTGGGCCGCATGGGCCCTCTCGCTACACGCTGCCGAGCAGCTGATGCCCGCCGCCGAGACGGTGGAGCTGCTCGCGTCGCTCGAGCCGCTGAGCTTCGAGGCGGTGCGGCCCGCCCTCGAGTCGCTGTTGAGCCACCACCTCGAGACCAGCGCGAGCAACAAAAGCCTAGAAGACAGCGCGATCGAGCAGCGGATCGCCGAGCTACTCCCCCGCAACGTCGGTTAAACAGTATCGCCTGGGGCTGGACCCGCTTTGCGATGTTTGGGGCCTTAAACGTTGAAACCCTCCGGCGCTGATGCGCTGGAGGGTTGGGGGTCGCTCGTCTGACGGCGGCTCGCCTGAAGCCGCTCTCAGTTGAGGGACTGGAGCTTCACGACGTTGCCGAGGGACTTGGTCAGCTGGCCCTGGATCTCGACCGTCTGGTCGGCGAGGGTCTTGGCTTCCATCAGCTCGCGAGCGAAGTTCTGGAACTGGTTGGTCGCGCCCGAGAGCACGTCGCCGCTGCGGCCCTTGTCTATCATGATCACGTAGTCGCTCGTCTTCGAGCCGAGATCTTCACCGGCAAACAGCTTCTTCTCGTACGAGCCCTGGCGGGTGTTGGCGGTGACCTTGCCGTCTTCGCCCTTGGTGACGGCCACGATGCCGCAGCCGAAGTCCTTGTCGGCCTTGAACGGGATGCAGCCGTAGTCGGTGAGCGCGAGGTCGCCCGCCGACTTCGCCGAGCGGGTCAGACCCTCTTTGGCGTTGGGCGTGAGCGCCTTGGCACCCAAGCTGGTGAGCTTGGCCCAGAGCAGGTTGGTGTTGTTGTAGTACTGGAAGAGCAGGTCGACCGACGCCGGCTCGAGCGCGCGGTAGTGCTTCCTCGAGAACACATCGGCGGGGAAGGGCTTTTCGAGCTTGCGCAGCTCTTCGATGGCCTTGAAGTCGAGCTCGATGCCCTTGCCGGCAGCAGGGGCCGCGGACTTGACGGCGCGGTCGAGCAGCTTCTGCGCGTCTTCGACCTTGGGCGTCGCAGCACCCACGGCGTTGTAGACGTCTTTGGCGTCTTGGAGGACGAGATCGTAGAGCTGACGCTCGCGCTGCGTACCGCCGACGAACCAGCCGACCAGCACGCCGACCGCCGCCGCGACGAGCGCGGCGATGATGAACTTGCCACCGCTCTTACGACCGATCTCGGCGTCATCGACAGCCTTGTCGTCGAAGACGAGCCGAACCTCGCGAGCTGCCTGCACGGGCTGGGCCTGTGCGAACGGATCGGCCGAGGCGGGCTGGCTCACGCGCTGCGGAGGCGGGGCCGAGAGAGGGCCCGGCGCGTGACTGGGTACGGAGAACGGTGCGCCGGCGCCGGGCGGCGGCCCGAACGGATCGTTGGTCGGCTGCATGCTGCGACCCGTGCTGGCGGGTACCCGACCGGTCTGCGAAGGCATTGAGTTACGCGGGCCTGGAACCGGTGCGAACGGTGCAGGGACCTCCGCGCCGCGCGGGATTCCGGGGTTCGCTCCGCCGGGCATGGGCAGAGGCGCCGGAATGCCGGACACGGGCCCGGGCATGCTCGGCGCGCCACCGGGGGCACGCCCGAGACGGGCCTTGAGGTCTTTGATGTCTCTCGCTTTTTTGGGCTGCTCTGACATGTTTTTCAGCGTTCTCTGGGCGCGCGGATAAAACTAGGGCGCTGCAGTACAGAGCCCAGTGAAACGGCGCGAAGGTATCTGCCGCCTGTTCTCGATGTCAAGCGTTGCCTCGAATGTGAGAGCTGGCCCACGGTGTCAGAAACACCTCTTCGCTCGAGCACCTGAGTGTCCCGCGCGAGGAAGGGCCAGCGACCTCGCGGTCGAAGGTCGGACATGACATCTTGGTCGACATCTACGCACATGCTGCTGGTCGTCGACAACCACGATTCCTTCACCTGGAACCTAGTTCACGCGCTGGCCCGGTTTGCTACCGATGTCGCGGTGGTACAAGGCGCCGACGTCAGCGTAAGTGGCGTCCTCGGCCAGTCGCCGCGCGGAATTGTTCTTACCCCAGGTCCGGGACGGCCCGAGCAGGCGGGCGTGGGCCTCGCACTGGTGCAAGCGCTCGCCTCGTCGGTGTGCATTCCGCTGCTCGGAGTGTGCCTCGGCCACCAGATTGTGTGCACTGCTCTGGGCGCGCGCGTCGTCCACGCCGACCGCCTCATGCACGGCCGCACCTCGCCGTTGGTGCACGACGGAGGCGGGCTGTTCGTCGGACTGCCGGCCTCGTTCGAAGTGGCTCGCTACCACTCCCTGATCGTCGACGAGCGCACGCTGCCTTCCTCTCTGATCGCGAGCGCGCACACCGACCAGGGCGAGCTGATGGCGGTGCGCCACGTCGCGCTGCCCATCGAGAGCGTTCAGTTCCACCCGGAGTCGTTCATGACGGAGCACGGCCTGACCATGGTGCGACGCTTCGTCGAGCGGCTACCCGTGCGCTAAGAGACCGTCGTGAGCTCGCCTTCTCCCAGCTCGGTTCTGCCTGCACCCATCGATCACCTCGCGCGCATCGTCGAGCGCAAACGTTTCGAGGTGGCGCGTCGTGTGCGCCGCGCGAGCCGCTTCGTGGCACTGGCGGAGTGCGCGCCGTTGCCTCAAAACGACTTGATCGCAGCGCTGCGCCGCGGGCCGGGGCAGCCGCCACGCGTGATCGCGGAGATCAAGCTACGCAGCCCGAGCGCGGGCGAGATCCGACCGCGTGTCGCCGGTGAGCTCGCCACCATCGCGGCCGGCTACCAGCGAGGGGGTGCCGCCGCCATCAGCGTGCTGTGTGACGGCCCCGGCTTTGGCGGCTCTCCGCTCGACGTGCGCCGCGTGGCCGCGCGCGTGCAGCGGCCCGTGCTGTTCAAGGAGTTCGTGCTCGACCCGGTGCAGGTCGACTGCGCGCGTGCGGTGGGGGCGAGCTACGTCCTGCTCCTGGTCCGTGTGCTCTCCGATGCAGAGCTACGACGGCTCATCCGCGAGGTGCGCGCGCGTGGGCTCGAGCCCGTGGTCGAAGCCGCCGATGCCGACGAGCTGGCCCGGGCGCTGGCTACCGACGCGGCCATCGTGGGCGTCAACGCGCGCGATCTGCGCAGCTTCACGGTCGACAAGCACCACGCGGGCGCGCTCATCGACACCATTCCCAGCGATCGTGTCGCCGTCTTCATGTCGGGGGTACGCACGCGCGAGGACTTCGTTCGCGTCGCCGGGACGCGCGCCGATGCAGTGCTCATCGGCGAAGGATTGATGCGCGATGCCAATCCCGGAGCAAAGCTCGCCGAGTTGCTGCGGTAACCGCGCGCGCCCTGCGCTATACACGAAGCCGTGGAGACCGTACTCGTCACCGGTGCAGCAGGAACTGTCGGCAACTACGTGGCGCGCCTGTGCGAAGCCGCGGGCTACGCGGTCGTCGCGAGCGACACCAACGAGCGGGGCATACGCCAGCCCACGCGCGGTCGTATCGAGGCGGGCGACCTCACCGAGCGCGACGTCCGGGCGCGTGCGCTCCTGGGCGTCGACCACGTCATTCATACTGCGGCGCTGCTCGACGCGTCGACGCATGCGGCGCGCCTCGGCCAGGTCAACACCGACCTGGTCATGCAGCTGTTCGAGCAAGCTGCCGAGCAACACGTCAAACGCTTCGTACACATGTCGACCTGCATGCTGTACGCGGCAGGCGACGGCGCGCCGCTGACCGAAGACGCGGCCACCGCGCCGCGCGGTCCGCACGGACTGTCCAAGCTAGGGGCCGAGGCCTTTTTGCGCGGTCGTGGCCGTGGCGACGGTCCGGCCTGGACCATCCTGCGCGCGGCTCCGGTGTACGGCAGGCGAGGGCGGCACTTCGCTGCCAGCTTGCTGGCCATTGGTCCGCTGCAGCGCTTGTTCACGCCGCTCTTGCCGCGCGTCACCGGCGGGCCTCGGCACAGCTTCGTCCACGCCGAAGACGTCGCGCGCGCGCTGCTGTTCACGCTCAACGACGCACGCACGCACTACGGCATCTACAATGTCGCCGACGACGACCCCATGCCGCTCGGCGATCGGCTCGCCCGCACCTACGAGGCCTACGGCTTGCGCTCGGTCAACGTGGGAGACATCCCCGACTTCATGGTCGCACTGGCCGAGCGCACGGCACGCACGCCTGGCGCGCTGCGCGCCTTCGACGCCAGCGTGCTCGCGCTCTGGCGAGGCGTCGTCGTACGCCACGGTCTCAAGCCCGCGCTGCGCCCGCGCATCGATCGCGAAGCGGTAACGCTGCTCGACGACGCGCTCGTGGTCGACACCTCGCGGTTGCGTGCACTCGGTTTTAAGCCGAGGCACTCCAACTTCGGGGCGGGATGGGCAGACGTCCTCCGCTGGTATCAAGCCGAAAACTGGGTGCCTAGGTACTAGGCCTCAGCTGTCCGTCTCAGATCGAGGACGAGCACGTCAACGAGCACGAGGACGAACACGTCAACGAGCACGAGAGACAACGAGCACGAGCCCGTCAACGAACACGATCCGCTCGGCTCCCCTGTCGCGCAAGCGGTCGGAGCCAGGCAGCCCAAACCAGCCGTAGCGATCGCGGGACGCGTGTTCGTTGACGGGCAGGTGCTCGTTGTCTCTCGTGTTCGTGCGCGTGCGCGGGATCTGAGTGTTGGAGTCAGCTAGCCGCGAGACGGACCCCATCACACTTGGGCAAGCGCACTTCGAACTTCGCGCCTCTCCCCGGCGGGCTTACGACCCTTACTTCTCCCCCGTGCGCCCGCACAATCTGGTCGACCAGCGCAAGCCCCAGCCCCACGCCATGCGGGCGCTTGGAGTAGAACATGTCGAACAGGTGCCCCCGTGCCTCGGCGGGGACGCCGGGGCCGGAGTCTTCGATGGTCCACAGCACGCTCGCGCCTTCTTCGCGCACCTCGATCTGCACCCTGCTGTTGCGCGGCGCGTGCTGCAGCGCGTTGCTGAGTAGGTTCCACACCACCTGACGGATCTGGTCGCAGTCGATCGCGGCGTACATCTCGCCCGGAGGAGACTTGACGGAGAGCTCGAGGTTTGCGCTGCGATGATCGCGGCGCGCGACCTCCACCACTTCGGAGGTGAGCGCGACGAGTGCGGCTTGCATGCGCTCGGGCGCAGGGGGCCGACTCACCTGGAGCATCGTGTTGACGAGGTCGTTCAAGCGGTCGACCTCACGCAGCACGATCCCGAGCAGACGCCGGTCTTCTTCTTCTGTC
>JBEGTL010000465.1:0-6562 GCA_041179425.1 Pseudomonadota bacterium
TTGATGTAGCCGTAGCCGTAGCCGTAGCCGTAGCCGTAGCCGTAGCCGTAGCCGTAGCCGTAGCCGTAGCCGTAGCCGTAGCCGTAGCCGTAGCCGTAGCCGTAGCCGTAGCCGTAGCCGTAGCGGTCGTCCTGATTTCTCGCTGCCCTCGCCCCCCGGCCCCTCCAGATCTACCTGCGGGCCTCCGCCTTTCGCGAGGATCCGTCTCTTGCTCACCCTTCCCCAATGATTTCGCGTGGGCAGCTCCTGAACCGACGCCAAAACACGGGGGTCCTCCTTGACTCCGCCCGCTTTGGCCGAAAACTCCGCCTCCTTTTACGAAACCAGCCCATCAAAAGCTGCGGTCCAGGGGCCTTAGCGCCATTTCCGAGCTCTCTCGGGACACGCTGCGATCGCGAGGAAAAGCACATGAGTCGATACACAGGCCCTCGGGTCAAGATCATGCGGGCGCTGGGAGTGGACTTGCCAGGTCTCTCGCCGAAGACGAGCGAGCGACGTCCATATCCCCCCGGACAGCACGGACAGCGCAGGCGCAAAGAGACTGAGTACGGCAAGCGCCTGAAGGAGAAGCAGAAGCTTCGCCTCAATTACGGCCTTTCCGAGCGTCAGATGCGCAAGACGTTCGCGTCCGCCGTGCGCAGCAAGCAGAACACCGGCACCAAGCTGATCGAGCTGCTCGAGCGTCGTCTCGACAACGTGATCTTCCGCGCCGGCTTTGCGCGCTCCATCCCGGCCGCGCGTCAGCTCGTCAACCACGGCCACGTCCTGGTCAACGGTCGTCGCGTCGACATCCCCTCGTTCTTGGTCAAGGTCGGCCACTCGATCGCGATCCGCGAGAAGTCGCAGAAGACCGACCCGGTCAACCTCGGCGTCGCCTTGGCCGAGACCCGTCGCTGGGACACCCCCTGGATGACGGTCGACCTCGAGAAGCGCAGCCTGCAGGTCAGCGGCACCCCCGACGAGACCGCGGTTCCCTTCCCGGTCGACGTCCAGCTCGTCATCGAGCTCTACGCGTTGAATGCATAAGCTGGGCGCTCGACCGTAAGGCGAGCCCAGTTCAACTGCCCACGACCTCACGCGAGTGAGCCGTGGGTTTTTTGCGTGGATCCTGCTCGAATTGGCGCGTGCGCACAGCTGGCCTCAGGCACGCTCTCGGCATGTCCGTCACGCCCTCGCAGCTGAGACAGCTCGCGCTCGCCCTGCCGGGGAGCGAAGAGAAGTCGCACTTCGAGCAGCCGGACTTTCGGGTGAACAACAAGATCTTTGCCGGGCTCGCCCGCGACGCAAAGACGGGTTCGCTCAAGCTCCCGCCCGAGCAACAGGCCGCCCTGCTCGAGGCGCGGGGAGCCGCGTTCTACCCCGCTGCCGGCGCGTGGGGGCGCTCCGGCTGGACCCACGTCGTGCTGGCCGAGGTCGAGCTCGGCGAGCTTCGCGAGCTGCTCAGAGAGTCGTGGGGACTCGTTGCGCCCAAGCGGCTGAGCGCGGCGACGGCGGCTCCGGTAGCCCCGGCGAAGCCGCCGCGAGCCAAGCCGACGACACCGGCGAAGAAGGCGGTCGGGCCCACCCCCGCGAAGAAAGACGCGCCCAAGAAACGCGCGCGAAAAAGCCGTCGCGCATAGCGAGAGGAGAGGTCTCATGACTCCTCGCCTCTCGCTCTCCGGCATCACCAAACGTTACGGGACGGTCACGGCCAGCGACGGCGTCTCGCTCGCCATCCTGCCCGGCGAGATCCACGGGGTGCTCGGCGAGAACGGCGCGGGCAAGTCGACCTTGATGAAGATCATCTACGGTGCGGTGCGACCCGACCTCGGCACCGTCCACTGGAACGGACAGCCCATCCGCCTGGCGAGTCCACGCGCCGCGCGCGCGCTCGGCATCTCCATGGTGTTCCAACACTTCTCGCTGTTCGAGAGCCTGACGGTCGCGGAGAACGTGTTGCTTGGCCTGCCCGCCGACATGACGCGCAGGCAAGTCGTCGATCGGCTCGCCAAGCTGGGCGCGCAATACGGCTTACCGCTCGACCCGGACAGGCCGCTGCACAGCCTGTCGGTGGGCGAGCGGCAGCGCGTGGAGATCGCGCGCGCGCTGATGACCAACCCTCAGCTCTTGATCCTCGACGAGCCCACGTCGGTGCTCACGCCACAGGCCGTGGAGGCGCTGTTCGTCACCCTGCGCAGGCTGGCCGCCGAGGGTTGTTCCATCTTGTACATCAGCCACAAGCTCGACGAGGTGCGCGCGCTCTGTCAGCGCTGCACCGTGCTCCGCGCCGGTCGCGTGACGGGCGAAGCCGATCCACGCCAGCACGACAACGCCAGCTTGGCGCGCCTGATGGTGGGCGCCGAGCCACAAAAGCTCGAGCGCACAGCCAGCACCAGCAAGCCCAGCGACAAGCCCGTACTCGACGTGCGCGGACTCTGTCTCAAGTCCGACGACCCGTACGGCACCACGCTGGTCGACATCACGCTGTCGGTGCGGCCGGGCGAGATCGTGGGCGTGGCAGGGGTCTCGGGCAACGGACAACAAGAGCTGGTGGCTGCGTTGTCCGGCGAAGACACGCGCGCCGACGGACGCATGATCTTTCTGTTTGGTCGCGACGTCACCGACGCACCGCCCCTCGCGCGCCGTCGGCAAGGCATGCGTGTGGTGCCCGAAGAGCGGCTCGGTCGCGGCGCCGTACCGTCGCTCCCGCTCGCCAAAAACATGCTGCTCACGCGCGACGAGGCGGTCTCGCGGCTTGGTTTCCTGCGTGAAAAGAGGCTGGTCGACGACACCAGCGGGCTCATCCAGCGCTCTCGCGTCAAAGCAGACGGTCCGTCGGCCGCCGCGCGCAGCCTGTCGGGCGGCAACCTGCAGAAGTTCATCGTCGGTCGCGAGGTCGAGGCCAAGCCCACCGTGCTGATCGCCTCGCAGCCCACCTGGGGCGTCGACGTAGGCGCTGCTGCGCAGATCCGCGCCGGGCTGCTCGCACTGCGCAACAGCGGCTGCGCGGTGCTCGTGATCAGCGAGGAGCTCGAAGAGCTGTTCGAGCTGAGCGACCGGCTGTTCGTGATCGCGCAGGGCAAGCTGTCCCCAGCGCTGTCGATCGCCGACGCGACCGTGCAGCAGGTCGGCGTGTGGATGAGCGGAGCCTGGCCGGGCGGTGCGGCTGCCCCGCCCGAGTCCACGCGCGCGGAGGACGCCGCCCGTGGTTAGCCTGCGCCTCACGCCGCGCGTGTCCCCCTCGCAGACGCTCGCGCTCAGCACCCCGCTGCTGGCGCTGGCCATCACCGTCGTGCTCGGCGTGGTCCTGTTTTTGCTGCTCGGTGTGGACCCACTGAGCGCACTGCGCATGTTTTTCGTCGAGCCCGTGCGCACGCTGCAAGGCTTCGCCGAGCTGGCGGTCAAGGCCGCGCCGTTGGTGCTGATCGCCCTCGGCCTGTCGGTCTGTTATCGCTCCAACGTCTGGAACATCGGCGCCGAGGGCCAGTACATCCTCGGCGCCATCTTTGCCGGCGGGGTCTCGCTGCGCGCAGACGAGCAGACCGGCGGTGGGTACATCGTGCTGGTGCTGCTCGCCGGCGTCTGTGGCGGCATGCTCTGGGCGGCCGTGGTCGCGGTGCTGCGCGATCGTTTCCACGCGAACGAGATCTTGGTCAGTCTGATGCTGGTGTACGTGGCCGAGCTGCTGCTCAGCTACTTGGTGTACGGCCCCTGGAAAGACCCACAGGGCTACAACTTCCCGCAGACCATCACGTTCGTCGAGGCCGCACGTTTACCGCGCAACGCGCACGATCGAGGTCGCAAGGCAGTCGAGGCCGAGTTCGGCAGTAAGGTCGTCACCAGCTTCGTCGAGAACGTACCGGAGTCCGCAGACGCAGAGCGCGTGCTGCGCGACCTGGTCGGTCAGGGCAACACGCTCATCTTCGGCACGACGTTCGGCTACATGGAAACCCTCCTGCGCGTGGCCAGCGACGCTCCCGACGTGAAGTTCGAGCACGCCACGGGCTACAAAGTCGCCAAGAACGTGCGCGTCTACGACTCACGCACGTACGAGGGCGCGTACCTTGCCGGCGTGGTCGCGGGCGGCATGACCAAGAGCAACGTGCTCGGCGTGGTCGCGTCGATTCCCATCCCCGAGGTCATCCGCAACATCAACTCGTTCACGCTCGGCGCGTTGAGCGTCAACCCCAGCGTGAAGACCAAGGTGGTCTGGATCAACAAGTGGTTTGACCCGCCCAAGGAGAGCGAGGGAGCGCAGTCGCTGCTCGACGCGGGAGCCGACGTGCTGCTGCAGAACACCGACTCGTCGGCCGTGCTGCAGACCGCGGAGAAGGCCGGCAAGTACGCCTTTGGCTGGGACTCGGACATGAGCAAGTTTGGCCCCAAGGCCCACCTGGCCTCGGCCGTCATCAACTGGGCGCCGTACTACAA
Source organism: Pseudomonadota bacterium (assembly GCA_041179425.1). Taxonomy (GTDB): domain Bacteria; phylum Myxococcota_A; class Polyangia; order Polyangiales; family DASUME01; genus DASUME01. The sequence goes on from JBEGTL010000465.1 coordinate 4,411, forward strand.
GAAGGCCGTCGGCGACGCGCTGGCGGGCACCTGGCAGAGCGACAAGGTGTGGTGGGGGGTCAAGGAGGGCGCCATCGATCTCGTCTCGCTCTCGAGCGCGGTCCCGGCCGACCTCCAGCAGAAGGTCGTGGCGGCGAAAGCAAAGCTCGCGGCGGGCACGCTCCACCCGTGGACAGGGCCTATCGTCGACCAGACCGGCAAGCTGCTGCTCAAGGCCGGCGAGGTCGCCACCGACGAGTTCCTGCACGGCATCGAATTCTACGTGAAGGGCGTCGAAGGGCAGGTCCCGGGCTGACTCACGAGCCCATTTTTTGGCTCGTAGGACCTGTTGTTGCGACCTGCGGAGAATCGGCCCTGCGTCAGGCGCCGCATAACCAATCAAAGGTAGAAGAGATCGCCACCAACGTGAGTAAGCATGGCAATCTTCGTTACGTCGGAGTTGCTCTAGCCACACAGGTCACATTGGCGAGCGCGACTAACCCACAAATCAACCGCGGCTTCGCAGCGCAGTTAGCCGGGGATGTCGCGGTGATTTGACGAATTGGGGGCCCCATGACGGACGGTGCGTGTAGACGTTTCTACACTGCGAACGACATGTAGAGATTTGGTGTGGAGGCCCAACTACTGGACTCTTTTTGAGTTCCACTCTTGACGCAGCGCACCGCTCCTGCGAGATGAAAGAGCACAATGTACGTGCGAGACCGAGTCGCGCTGCATCTCTGAGTCACTTCTTTTTTGGCCCCGACGCACCCCTGCGCTGGGCCAACGCTTGGCGCAGCCGGCGCGCCCGAGACGAGCACTTTGGTGACCCGTCTTCCCAGCCGCGAATCTGCCTGCTTTCTCCTCTCTCTTCCCCTCGGACAGGAGTCGTCATGTTGAAGCGATACCAGGACACGGTCGGAGGCATCTACCGAATCGTAGATGCGGGCATCATGGTTGCCGCCTGGCTGCTGGCGTACTGGCATCGTTTTTTCTTCTCGCCCTTCAAGGCTTCCGAGCTGCCGCCGTTCTCGCGCTACTCCGCGCTCGCGCCGCTGGTCGGCATCCTGTGGATGGCGGTGTTTACCTGGATGCGCGTCTACGCGTCGCGACGCACGGTGGGCCGCATCCAAGAGCTGCAGATGATCCTGCGCGCCCACGGCGTCGCGCTGCTCTCGTTCATCGCGGTCACCTACGTGTTCGAGGACTACAAGTTCTCCCGTCTGGTGATGGCCTACTTCGCGGTGACCGGCTTCATCGGCGTCGCCATCTTCCGTGCCATCCTGCGCACCGCGCTGAGGCACGTGCGTGCTCGCGGCTACAACCTTCGCTACGCACTCTGCATCGGCGAGGGCGCCGCGCTCGAGCGCGTCATCAACCGCCTCTCGTCGTTCCCCGAGCTCGGCCTTCGTGTCCGCGGCGTCCTCACGCACGCCGAGTCCACCGTCGAGTCGCTCAGCGGCCAGCCGGTCATCGGACACTTCGAGCAGCTCGACGAGATCCTCTCCCAGCACAAGGTCGACGAGGTCTACATCGCCTTGCCGCCCACCCAGCACGAGAGCCTCGACAAGATCCTCAATCGCCTCAAAGACGAGACCATCGACGTCCGCATCGTGCCCGACATCCTGCGCTACGTGACGCTGGGTTGCGAGGTCGAGAACATCGACGGCTTCCCGGTCGTGCGCCTCAACGACTCGCCCATGTTTGGTTGGGGCGCGATGGCCAAGCGCACCACCGACGTCCTCGGCTCCGTGCTCGCTCTGCTCCTGCTCTCGCCGGTGCTCTTGTTGATCGGCCTCTTGGTCAAGGCCACCTCGCGCGGCCCGATGCTCTACGGCCAAGAGCGCATGGGCTTGGACGGTCGCACCTTCAAGATGCTCAAGTTCCGCTCCATGAAGGTCGATGCCGAGCAGAGCTCGGGCGCCGTCTGGGCACAGGCCGTCGACGACCGTCGCACCGCCTTCGGCACCTTCCTCCGCAAGACCAGCCTCGACGAGCTTCCGCAGTTCTGGAACGTGGTGCGCGGCGACATGTCGCTCGTGGGTCCGCGTCCCGAGCGCCCGGTCTTCGTCAACAAGTTCCGCACCGAGATCCCGCTCTACAACGTGCGCCACAAGGTCAAGGCCGGCATCACGGGCTGGGCGCAGGTCAACGGCTGGCGCGGCAACACGTC
>JBEGTL010000466.1:0-6560 GCA_041179425.1 Pseudomonadota bacterium
GAACGATGAACAGCACCAGCTGCGGAAGGAAAAACGCCTCGCCGCGATACGAGCCGCAGACGAGGGGAAGGGTGGCAAACATGAGTAGAAAGCCCGTGTACATGGGGTGCCGCACCCAGCGGTAAGGTCCGTGAGAGATCACGGGCTGGTGCTCCTCGACCGTGATGATGCTCGAAGCGTGGCTGTTGGTGCGCAGCACCCAAAAGATGACGGCGGCCCCGACCATGAAGACGAAGCTCGCGGCGCTCAGCACGACAAGGGAGACCTCAGACCAGCCACGGCGGTGATCGAGGCCCGTGACGACCAGCTGCGCCACGCCGAGCACCAGCAACAGCAGCATGAAGAGCTTGTGAACGGGCTGCGTCTCGCCTTGTTCTTCGGCAGCCAAGCGCCGGTGCAGCAGCGCCGGATCGTTGCGCAGCAGGTACAGGTTGATCACCGTGCTGGAGAGGCCGTTGAGGAACAAAAACCACCACGCTTGCCAGTAGACAAACGTGCCGGCGGACACGAACAGCACCACGCCTGCTCCACCGAGCATGCGTACCGTGCTGCGCACCATGCGCATCGTGAGGCTCACGTGGTGTAGACAGCGCGCGCGGCCGCAGGTTCCCAGAACCCGGGCGTGCGGCGCGCCAAGCTGCCTGGCTCAGAAGCCGTAGCGCACCGTGAGGCCGAGGGAGGGACCGCCGGCCAGGCTGGTGCGACCGCGGTAGCCGCCCTCGAGGCGCACCAAGGCTGCCGGCGTGATCTGAAATCCGACGTCGAACAACAGGCGCACGCCGAGGTAGTCGTCGGTGGGGAAGTTGGTGATCTCGACGCGCGCGCCCATCGGCACGCGCGCAATGGTGGCCCAGCCGAGGCGGGTGCCGACGCGGCCCCCGAGATGAGACACGTAGCCACCATCGAGCGACAGCTGCGTGCCGCGGCGGTCACCGACGATCAGACCGAGATCGAAGCCGCCCTCGAAGCCCTCGGTGGAGACGCCGAGCAACACGCCGCCGCGCACACGAACCCAGCTGCCCAGGGCGAGGGTCAGGGCAGCACGCCCGTAGTCGAGGCCGACCTTGTCGCGCAGCGTGAGCGAGGACTGATCGAGGATGTCGCCGCGCAGATGACCGAGCGCAAACTCGATCTCGTCGATGGTGCGGTAGAAGCTGTACGCGTACTGCGCCTCGAGCTGATAGTAACTGTCGCGCTCTTTGCTGGCGCCGCCTGCGGAGCGCACGTCGAAGCTGCCGAGGTCGACATACTCGCCGCGCAGAGTCGCGGCCGAGCGACGCCCGCCGTTGTCGCTCAACAGGCGCCGCTCGTGCGTCTCGTCGCGCGTCAGCACGGCGTGGAGCGGCGCTGGCTCTTGTGGCGAGGCGAACACCGGACGCTCGCTCCCGTCGGCCATGTGCTCGACGATCCAGTACGCGACGCCCGGCGCCTCGACGTGTTCGCTGGGGATCGACGCGGCGTAGCCGCCCGCGAATCGTCGGACCACGACGTAGCGCGCGAGCCCCTGTGCATCGCTCAGTGGCCGGTAAAAGATCCTGATCTCTCCGGCCAGGTCGGCACCGCGCACGTCGAGTGAGAGGCGCATGTCTTCGAGGGGTGCGCTCCCGCGCGGCGTGTGCCCGATGAAGGCACGGCCCTCGCGAGCTGCCTGCTCGGCACGGCTCGGGGGGTGTGCTGCTTCGGGTTCATCCTCGCTAGCTGCCGCTTGTGTGGCAACCACCGGCGCGCTCTTGGGCGCTTCGTGGGCCGCGTCGCCGGCCGCTTGACGAGTCGCGGGGGCAGGGCTGGGAGAGCTCGCTGGCGCCTGCGCCAGCAGCGTCGTCGGGAACACGACACTCAGGAAGCAGACGAACAGACGAACGGCTTTGCAACGCTTGTGCATGTCTGTTCCTCACCAGCCGAACGTGGCGGCAAAGCCAAGGCCGGGCCCGGCGTGATCGATGGTTCGTCCCTGGTACGAAGCGCGGGCGGAGAGGGCAAACACGTCGTTGGGTCGATAGCCGACCTCCACGACGGCGCGCACGCCGAGCTCGTCCGTGTTCACGGGTTGGTCGGTGACGTGGACCTCGAACGCGAGCGGGATCTTCTCGAGCAGCCCGAGGGTGAGGCCCACGAACGCGCGCTGTCCGATCTCGGGGGTCGACTCTCCCCCGAGCACCAGGTGTGTGCCGCGCGCGCGGCCGATCCGAACGCGCAGCTGTCCGCCCGGACGAACGCGCGAGCCAGTGCTCGTCTCGTCGTTGGGTCGACCGAGGCCGACCTCGATGCGAGGCATGAGTGCGAACAGCTCGTGCAGCGAAAAGATCGCCTCGAGGTAGCCGTACGTAAAGGCGGCCGGACGCGGCGCGAGGTGTCGCTCGTCGAGGTCAGCCACGGTGCCGCCCTCGCCGCGGTAGTGACCGTAACCGACACGCACGCCCTCGAGCACACGGGTCGTGGTGCGCAGCAAAAAGTCGCCCTCGAACAGGTAGTAGTGATCGCGACCGCTGAGTCCGTCGAAGCTCACGTACTCGGTCACGGCGCGCACGCGCGAGCGGTCGTTTTGTGGAGGTGCGTGCGGAATGGGGTCGACCTCGCAGTGCTCGGGCCGACTCGCGCTCGCGAGCGCAGGGATGGTGCGGTTGTCGGGCAGGTTGACCTCGACGAAGTAAGAGAAGCCCGGCGGTGCAACGAGCTCGCTCGGGATGCGCAGGCGGCCCTGACCGCGCTCGTCGAGTGGGACGGCGTAGCGCAGGTACCCGGTGGTCGCGCCGGTGCGAGTGATCAGCACGCTGACACCGCGCAGCTGCACCTCTGGCGGCGCGTACACACCGAGCTCGACCGGAAAGCCGGCCTGCACGTTGGAGAGCGAACCCACCTTGACCAGGCCCTGCACCGCGCTGTCGAACGAGTCGCGCGCATGGCGCACGACGCCGGCCATGAACTGACCGCTGGAGAAGTACTTGATCTCGTACTCGAGCCAGCCGCGGAAGGGCGAGTCGGGCTGTTTTTCGAGGTGTGCCTTGAAGACGGCGATGCGCTGCTCCGGGGTCTTGCCCAGGGTCTCGCCAAAGACCGTCAGGATGGTGCGTTGCGCGTCGGCCAGCTGCTCGCACTGTTCGCAAGAGCGTGGTGCGACCTTGGCACTGTCTTCTTCGACCCGATCGCCGACGATGGGCGGGCGTGCGGGCTGTGCTTCGGGCTTGACGATGGAGAGCGTGTCCCCCACCTGGACGACGCGCACCCGGCCGTTGGGGAAACGATCGCGCAGCTGGGCGCCCGAGGTCGGATGTTTGACCTCGATGGTCCGGTAGAGAGTCAGCACCGCACCCTCTCGCACCTGCTTGCGACTCAGGTCGACCACGAGCTGATCGCCATCGACTGCCACGACCGTCGCCGACAGAGGTGCGGCAGACGGGGACGTTGTCTGTGGGGTCGCGCCGGGGATGCGGTCCGTCGCGGTCGAAGTCGAAGCGCGTGGGTCTTCGGCACGAGCGCGAACATTGGAGGGCACCTGCTGTGCCTGCGCCGGTAAGCTGTACGCCAGCCAGGCGCACCCGAGCCACGCCAGCAGACGCGGGGTCGAATAAAACATCAGCCCCAATACCTAAGTCTGGTCTCGCTGTCTCCTTTGTAACGGTCCGAATGGGGGTGAGCCGGGGACCGGGCCGTCGGGTCCGAAGGTCTACGTCTGCTCTGCGGGCGTTCCGGTCAATGGGCGTCGCGCTTACCTGACTTAGCCCAAAGCTCTGATCCCGATCGGCTGCTGCGCGCGATCCGCGCGGAGCTCGAGCGGAGCTGAGTCTCGTCCGCGCTCAAGCCGAGGCGAGTGAACCCGGCGACTGCGCGCTTGGTGTGGAAGTCTCGCTGCGGGCCACGGGAGGCAAGCTCGGCGTGGGCGCATGCCGCGGCGTACGGCATGTCGAGGCGAGTCCCCAAGAGGAGCGCACGGTAGCCGTGCCAGCGCGCGCGCAGGCCCTCGCCACCAAGGCGGCGCGCGAAGGCCATCATCAAGTGGGACCCGGGCGCTCCCACCGGGAAGATGCGTCCGTAGCTGAGGTACTGCTGACACGCCTTACTCGCTTGCGCCGGGAGGGTGCCTGGCGACACACCTCGCTCGACCGCCTCTTGCCAGGCGAGCAGCGGCGCAAGGGCGGCCCCCTCCAGGCCCTTGGCCACCGAGAAGACGACCGGGAACTTGTCTGCAATGCGCTCAGCCGCCTCGCGCGAGAGAGCGAGCGCCTCGTCGAAACAACCGCGGCGAGCCTTGATGCCCGCCAAGATACCGATGCAGAGCGTCTCGGTGACCCGGTCGCGCACCGACAACAGCTGGATGCGCGCCTCGTCGAGGTCTCGCTCGGCGCTCTCCAGATCGCCTTGTTCTTGCGCCACGGTGGCGCGCATCACCAGTGCCCAGCCCATGTGTTGTGTGTTGCCGCGTGCGGTGGCGGACTCGAGCAAGGGTGGCAGCGACGCGAGCGCCTCGGCGTAGCGGCCGCGGAAGTAGTCGATGTAGAAGCGCACCGTGAGCGCGACCTCTTCTTGTTGAGGATTACGCGCGAGCTTGGACAAGGAGAGTGCGTCGTCGACGGCAGGTTGTGCGGCCTTCCAGTCGGCCGCGCCCAGCGCCGCGGCCGCTTCGTTGCTGCGCGCCTCGGCATGGTCGTCGAGATCGTTGGCTCGCTTTGCGCTCTCGGTCGCCATCCGAAAGTAGTGATCGGCGACCGGTCTGAGCCGGGCCAGACGCGCGACGTAGCCGAGCGACGAGTAAGGGGAGGCCATCCGCAGCTGTCCACCTGCGGCTTCACCGAAGTTGACGGCGGCGAGCGCGGTCGTGACTACGTTGGGCGCGTCGTCTTCGAAGATGTAGCGGATGGAGAGCAGCTGGAGCGCCAGACACGCCTCACGTGCGAGCTCTCGATCACGACCGTCGGCAACCAGTGGTGCGCCTGGCAGCAGACGGCGCCGCAGCTGCTGCCAAGTCGCGGCGAGGATGAAGCGTGTGCGCGCCTCGACATCGTTGGGCAGGCGTACGCCGACATGCACGAGGGCCAGCTCGAGGTGCGTCGTCATCTTGGCCAGGTCGCCGAGGCCGAGGCACGCCTCGGCCACCGCGCGATGCAGCCGCGCTGCGCGTACGGGCGACTCTGTGGCGTCGAGCAGGAGGGCCTGTTCGAGGTGCTCGCGCGCGTCCCGGGTCGCGGCACCGTAGAGAGCGGAGAGCCCTGCCAGCTCGAAGTAGCGCGAAGCCGAGGCGAGCTGCTCGGACTCCCTCAGGTGGTGCGCGAGCTGCGGATAGGTCAGGCGGTCTGACTCCGAGTCCGTCAGGCTGTGCTCGAGCGCGAGCGCCGCACGACGGTGCAGCGCGCGACGACTCGATTCGGATAGGTTGAAGTAGATGCTCTCGCGCACACGATCGTGTGTGAAGTAGACACTGTCGTCGGCAGCGACCTGCAAGATGTGCGAGCGAGCCAGAGCCTCCAGCGTGGCCGAGGCGCCGGGCGGGTTCATCTCGGCAGTAAACGAGAGCTGCGCCGGCGTGCAGCGTCGACCCAGCACGGCCGCAGCCTCCGCAAACGCGCGCTCTTCGGCGTTGAGCAGACCAAACCGTCTCAGCACGAGCTCGCACACGCTCTCGGGCGTGGAGAGCTGGCGAAAGCGTTCACGACCTGCCGCCTTGAGCACCCAGGCGCCCTTGTCGCGCACGACCAGGCCCTCGGCGACCGCAGCGTGCAGGTACTCGGCGATGAACAGCGGGTTGCCCCCTGCGTGTTGGTGCAGAAACTCCACCAAGTGGGGCAAGGGCGAAGACAAGGCCAGCATGTCTTGCACCATCGCCTCGACCGAGGTTCGGTCGAGCGCGCCCACGTCGATGCGCGTGACCTCGTCGGCCGACATGACACGCTCGAGGTCGGGCGGGATGTCGGTACTGCGCACCGAGCCCACCACCAAGATGCCGCGCTGCGTGTAGAAGTCTGCGTGACTCGCCGTCAAGAAGCGGATGGTGAGTGCGTCGGCCCACTGCAGATCGTCGAGGCACAACAAGAGCGGCTGCTCGGCTGCGTACGCGGCGAGGGTGAGGGTAAGGTCGCGCAAGACGCGTTCGCCCGTGGCGTCGCGGACGGCGCCGTCTCGTGCGGGTGCCTGACCGGGGTAACCGCGCAGCGAAGGTTCGTACTGGCGGAGGGTCTCTTCGCGCTCTCCCAGCACACGTGCGCGCAACAGGTCGTCGTTGCGACAGTCGTTGGCGATGGCGCGCAACAAGGGTCGAAAGGGATGCAGCGCCGGAGCCGCCACGCGCGTCGCACCGCCCACGCCCACGTCTTGGCACTCACACATCACGGTGCGCATGTTGCGCTGTCGCGCCTGCGTGGCCAGCTCGCTCATCAGGCTGGTCTTGCCCGCACCGCTCTCTCCCACCAAAAAGCACAGACCCCCGATGCCATCGGAGAGCAGCTCGAGCAGACGCTCGCCGCGCATGAGCTCGGGTGCCCGACCGTGAAAGGTCGGACGGTAGACGTAGGTACGCTCGCGGCGCGGCGCGGGTGCAGCGCGCGCGGCTTCTCGGCGCACGGGCTCGA
>JBEGTL010000467.1:0-6540 GCA_041179425.1 Pseudomonadota bacterium
GTGCCCGCGTCATGCAGCTTGCCCCGGGCAAGAGTGTGCTCAACCTGTTCGCGTACACGTGCGGGTTCGGCGCGGTGGCGGCAGCGTCGTCGGCGGCCCACACGGTCAACATCGACGTCGCCCGCAACGCGCTCGAGCGCGGTCGGCGCAATTACGAGCTGACCGGAAATACTAGCGACGCGCACACTTTTTTGGCGCGCGACGTGTTCGAGACTTTGCCCAAGTTGGCCAAGCGCGAGCAGCGTTTCGACGTCGTGATCCTCGACCCGCCGAGCTACGCCACCACACGGCGCGGCCGTTTTAGTGTCGAACGAGACTATCCCGAGCTCGCCACGATCGCGATTCGCCTGGTCGCCGAGGGCGGCTCACTCTTGGCCTGTCTCAACCATCACAAGCTCGACCAGCGCGCCCTCGCCCTCGCCCTCGATAAGGCCGTTTCGAGCGCAGGAAACAGCGCTTCGCGGCCTGTGCGCGAGCTCGAGTTTGTGCCCCCACCAGCCGATCACGAGCCGCTGCGCGGTCGCATACCTCACCTAAAAAGTGCGTGGATTCGTTTTTAGCCGGAGCTTTTTCGTTTGCGACCCTTGTCGCCGCGAATAGAATCGCTACATCGGGTTGCAAGAGCCCCCTCTCGTTTGCCGCCTTTCTGCCGCGCAGTGTGCGGTCGACAACGAGGAGTTCCGCACCGGCTTTTTGGGGGCACGTTGGTGTCTCTTCGTGAGCAGTAGGCCGCGTGGGTGCGCTTGTCGCGCGGTAGCCGTTTCAGTCTAAGGGGACAGGGATCCCGCCGTGCGCCTCTGGCGCGCAGGCTAGGCCCAGGAAGACCATGGCCGAAAGTCCACTGATCGACACTAAGAACGATCTCACCATCGCCCAGCACGTCGCGAAGCTTTCCGACCGTGCGATTCAGAGAATCACTGGAGGAAACGCGTTCCTGCGCGGTCGGCTGTACGCCCGGCGCAACGCAGTCGTCGATCTAACGGCCAACGGGACGACGGCGAGTGCAAAGATCCTGGTCCGCGCGGATCAGCCTTACGAGACCCAGCTCGGGCTCACGAGTGAGGGCCAGATCATCTCGCACTGCTCGTGCCCTGCGTGGCGTGGGCCGACGGGTCACTGCAAGCACGTGGCCGCGGTGCTGGTCGCACTGCGCGACCGCGAGCGACCCCCTCGACCCAAGGGCGCCGAAGACGGTGTGCTCTTGGACGGTGACATCGGCGTTGGGGGTGGCCCTACGATTGCTTCGGCGGGTCGTCCCGCCTCGGGCAGCGCGCCCGGTGCGGGCGCCTCGGTCGCCAACGGCCTGGCCGCAGCGCACGCCAACGGGCAGGTCAACGGCTCCGGCGGCGCGCTCCAGCGTGAGCCCATGGTGGCCCGCGTCAACGATCCGCGGGCGCGCAACGACGGCCGCAACGAGGGTAACGACGCGCGCGAACGTTCCGGCGATCAGCGCGTAAGCGCACTCAACGGCGGCGCCCTCAGCCCGCTCGTCGACACCGCGGGTGGCAAACGCAGACGCTCTCGGCGTCGGCGCCGAGCCGGCGAGGCAGCGGGTGCACCGCAGCTCGAGATCGTCTCCAACGGGCCGAGCAGCAGCAGCAGCAACAACAACAGCAGCGCCAACGCACCTGTCACGCGTGTCAGCAACGAGTCGCGCGGCAGCTTGGAAGCGTGGATCCCCCCGCACACGAGTCGCCCCTCCGACCTCGAGTTTCGGCTCGCGGTGCGCCCGGCCTCCATCGCGGTCACGTCCGTGCTCGCGGGAACGCGGCAGGCCGTCGCGCTCAACGATGCGCTCGGCACCTTCAACGGCATCTCGAGCAGTCTGCGACCGCTGATCCGCGATCTCGCGCGGCACACCACGCGCAGCGCCCCGGCGACGGCCGAAGTGCGCGGTGAAGATGCGGCCGAGATCTTGTCGCGCCTCAAAGGACGGCGCGTGTTGCTCGAGCCGGCCTCCATGGAGCTACGCTTCACCGAAGAAGCGCTGCGCCCCAAGATCGAGCTCGACTCCGCCAACGGCAACGCCGTGCGCATCCGTGTCGTGTTCGAGCTGCCGTCCACGGGCCGCAGGTTCCCGCTCTCCAGCGGCGCGTGGTTCGAGGGCACGCCGGGTTGGTACGTCGACACCACCGAGGGTGTGGCGCGTCCCGTCGTCGAGAACGTCACCCCCGCCTGGTTGCAGCGTCTCTATCGCTCGCCGGCGCTCGTGCACCCCATTCACGATCTGCCGCACGTGCTGACCGACTTCTTGCCGCGCGTGGCGGCTTCGCTCAGCGCTGCGCTCCCCGATCTCGACTCGGTCGCAGACGTCATCGACGTGTCGCCGCGCTTTGCGCTGCGCGCCATCGGCGACCTGGTCGAAGCGCGTGCACGCATCCAAGCGAGCTACCGCGAACACTGTTTCGACGTGCCGCCGCGCGACCTTCCGCCGCCGCTCTCGTTCGTCAACTCGCGCGGCGATCACGGTCGCCCGAGCGTGGTGAGGCGCGAGGTCGGGCTCGAGATGGCCGCGACCCAAGAGCTGCTCAACCACGGCTTCGAGGTCGATGGCAGCGAGCTCGTGGTGCGCGGTGACAAGGCCATCGCGTTCTGGACGCACGGCATCTCCACGCTGCCCGAGACCTGGGATCGTTTTATCCCCAACGACCTCGCGGGCGTGCAGGTTCGCAAGAGCCCGGTCAGCGCGCGCATGCGGGTGTCGAGCGGCGTCGAGTGGCTCAACCTCGACATGATGTTTGGTGCCGAGGGTGTCGCAGTCAGCGAAGAAGAGCTGCGCATGTGTCTGGCCGAGGGCAAAAAGTTGGTGCGTCTCGAAGACGGCACCTACGCGCCCATCAAGGCCGACGACGTGGGCGCGGTGCTCGAGCGCATGGCCGAGATCTTTGCCGGGGTGGGCGACGACAAACGTGTCCCGCTCTCGCAGGCCGGCCGCGTCCAAGAGCTGCTGCGCATGGTCTCGGACCAGAACGTGCACAACTCGGCCAAGAGCATCTTCGGCAAGCTCGAAGACATCGGCGAGATCGAGAGCATCGCCAAGCCGCGCACGCTGCGCGCAAGCCTGCGCCCGTACCAAAAAGACGGCTTCTCGTGGCTCGTCTTCCTGCACAACCTGGGCACGGGCGGCATCCTCGCCGACGACATGGGTCTCGGTAAGACCGTCCAGGCCATCGCCCTCTTGCTCTGGGCCAAGTCCAAGGCAGGTCCGGGTCTCACGCTGGTCGTCGCGCCCACCTCGGTGGTGCCCAACTGGCAGCGCGAGATCGAGAAGTTCGCGCCCGGCTTCAAGACGGTGCTCTGGCAGGGCCCCGATCGCAAAGACAGCGCCGCCGAGCTCGAAGACGCCGACGTCATGATCACCAGCTACGCGCTGCTGCGTCGCGACGAAGAGTTTTTGCACACGCTGGCGTTCCGCTACGTCATCCTCGACGAGGCGCAGCACATCAAAAACCCGATGAGCGCCACCGCGCGCGCCGCCAAGCGCCTCAAGAGCGAGCGCAGGCTGGCCATGACGGGCACGCCCATCGAGAATCGCCTGAGTGAGATCTGGTCCATCTTCGACTTCGTCTCGCCGGGGCTCCTCAATAGCCTCAACTCGTTCGAAGAGAAGTACGCGCGACCCATCGAGCGCGGCGACGGCCCTACGGCCATGCGTTTGCGCGCGACCATCCATCCCTTCGTGTTGCGACGCACCAAGGTCGAGGTCGCCAAAGACCTGCCCGAGAAGATCATTCAAGAGATGGTCGTCCCGATGTCCGAGGAGCAGGGCAAGCTCTACAAACAGATCCTGCGTCAGGTACGCGAGAGCGTCATGAGCGAGGTCGAGACGCAGGGCGTGCAGAAGTCGTCCATTCAGATCCTCGCGGCGCTCACGCGTCTGCGTCAGGTCGCGTGCGACCCGCGTCTCCTCGGCCTCGAGGGCAACTTCGAAGAAGAGAGCGGCAAGCTCAACGCGCTCAAGGAGATCGTGAGCGAGGCCGCCGCCGGTGGCCACAAGGTGCTCATCTTCAGCCAGTTCGTGTCGATGCTCAAGCTCATCAAAGAGGCGCTCGACACCGAGAAGATCAGCTACTCGTACCTCGACGGGTCCACCAAAGATCGTCAGTCGCTGGTCGACGAGTTCAACGACAACGAGTCCATCACGGTGTTCTTGATCTCGCTCAAGGCGGGCGGCACCGGCCTCAACCTCACGGGCGCCGACACGGTCATCCACTTCGACCCATGGTGGAACCCGGCCGTCGAAGACCAGGCCACCGACCGCGCGCACCGCATCGGACAGACCAAAGTGGTCAACGTCTACCGCTTGATTGCAAAGTCGAGCGTCGAAGAAAAGATCCTCCAGCTGAGCGACAAGAAGCGCGAGCTGGTGGCCAACGTGCTCTCGACCGAAGACGTCGGACTCAAGGGCATGACCAAGGCCGACGTCGAGTCGTTGTTCGCGGACTGAGCGCGCGACGGGAGGCCGCGCAGCTCACGCTTGGCGTGATTGGCGGTGGTCTGCGTCGCGCATATCTTTGTCCGTCCTGAGTGTCAGACCGTAATCCGCGCGCGTCAGTGTTCGCTTCGCAGAGCCCGTGGGATGGGACGGCATTGACCCCGCTGATCCGCCGGGTAAGCCGAACGGGTGATGCGGAGCAGATTGGTTCGCAGACGAGCCGCCGCGCTGGTGGTCGCGCTCGCTCTGCTGAGTGGGCTTTGGGGAGCGCAGGCGCAGGCTGAGCCCCCGCGGCGCGAGGGCGCGGTCCCGGCGCCTGTCGCGGACCAAGCGCTGCTGTGGCGCGTGCCCGATCGGCCGGTGCTGGCGCTCGGTGGCTCGGCGCTGGTGGTCTCGCTGGCCGCGCTCGTCACGGGGCTCCGTGCGCGAGACGTGCAGGGGGTGCTCGACACGCGCTGCAGTGCCGACCGCGTCTGCACGTACGACGGGTTCGAGCGCGACCGTGAGCGCGGACAGCGGCTGTGGAATGTCTCGCGCGGGCTCGCCGTCGGAGCCGCGCTGCTCGGCGCGGGTGCGATCTCCTGGTGGGTGATCGATCGGCGAGAGCAGCTCGGCACGCGCCTTGGCCTGGGCCTCGCCGCGGGTGGGGTCGAGGCGCGCTTACAGCACCGGTTTTGAAGATGTTGGCGGGTGTATGTCCTGGTTGAGCCGCTCCACAGTCTGTGCGTCGCTGGTCTTGTCGGCCTGCGGCTTTCACTTCGACGACTTCCACGCCGCCAGCGTCGCACTCGACGCAGCGACGCCGACCGCCACCAATGACCCGGGGCCCGCGACCGCCGCGCAGCCCTCTGCCAGCGACGCGTCAATCGACGGGTCTCGTGCGGGAAACGAGGCAACGACTCGTCCCGATGCCGGACCGGGCGCGGTCGTGTCGAGCGATGCCGGTCCAGCCAACGACGTGTGTGTGGGCGCCAGCGGCTCGTGTGTCTGCGCTGCGAGTGCCTGCCCGGTGACCGATGCCGCGGCGCCGGTCGTTCCGCCTGCCAGCACGCCTGCCGCGATGCCCACGGTGCCGGTCACGCCCCCGACGCCGACGTCGGTGCCCACGCCGGGTCTTCGTCTGCGCTACGACTTTGCCGGCCAGGGGCCGCTGCTGGAGGACCGCGTCGGGAGTGCCCACGCAACGTTGCTAGGCGGCGCGCAGCTCGACGGATCGGGCTCGCTTACGCTCGACGGCAGCGACGACTACGCGAGCGTCCCCAGCGCGGCGCTAGCTTCGCTCGACAGCGTCACGCTGGTCGCGTGGATCGTGTCGACCACACCGACGTGTTGGCAGCGCGTGTTCGACATCGGCGCCACGCGGGGCACACCCGGTGACCTGACGAGCGACGTGCTGCTCACCGGCGAGCTGTTCTTGACGCCCGACGCGTGTCCAGACCAGCACGTGGCGGTGGTTGCCCGCAACGCGATGAGCCGGCAAGAGGCGCAGAGTCCCGCGTCGCTCCCGCGCAATCGTGTGGTGCAGCTGGCGGTGGTCGTCGACGGCACGCGTCAGACCATCACGCTCTACATCGACGGTGCGCGCGCGAACGAGACGGGCTCGACCATGTCGCTGCGTGCCCTGAGCGATGCCACGTTTTGGCTGGGTCGCTCGCTTTGGAGACAGGACCCGCGGGCGCGGCTTCGGTTTGACCAGTTTCGCCTCTACGATCGCGCGCTCGGCGCAGAGCAGATAGCCGAGGTCGCGCGGCGAGGGGCCGACGTGTTGTGAGCGACTCGCGCACGCGGGCCGTGCTGCCCCGGCTCAGAGCGTGAGTGCGCCCGTGAACACCGTGACCGCGCGTCCGCCCATCTTCACGCGCTCGGGCAGGAGCTCGACCTCGAGTACGCCACCGCGCTTGGAGATCTGTTGCGCGCGCATGACCTGCTTGTCGAGTCGCTCGGCCCAAAACGGCGTGAGCGCGCAGTGCGCCGAGCCCGTGACTGGATCTTCGTCGATGCCTGCGGCCGGCGCGAAGAAGCGCGAGACAAAGTCGAACTCCGGATTCTTCGCGCGTGCGGTGACGATGACGCCACCGACCTTGACCTGCGCCAGTGCACGAAAG
>JBEGTL010000468.1:0-6536 GCA_041179425.1 Pseudomonadota bacterium
CGCAAAGCCCTCTGCGATGCGCCACTCGGTGTCGGTCCCGTACAGACCCAAGAGGCGCTGCACCTGCTCGCGCTGGTCGGCCACTGCGAGCTCGATCTTGGCGACCTCGATGCGCGCGCTCTCGTACGCGACGATCTGGCGCGACACCTCGAGCGGGGCCACGTTGCCCGCCGCCGAGAGCGCCAGCGCCGCGTCGCGCCCGACCGTCAATGCGTCGAGGGTGCGCTGTGCGTAGGCGAGGCGCTGTTCGGAGGCAGACAGCGCATAAAACGCGGTGCGCACGTGGTAGCCCAGTGCGACCACGTGGCCGGCCACCTCGAAGCGGTGCGCCTCGAGCTCCGCACCCGCAGCCCGCGCAGCGAGCGGCGCCAAGATCAGGGAGCTGACGTCGTACTCCACCCGCAGCTCGTAGTCGCTCTCGCGCTCGGGCAAGAGCTCGACCTCGAACGTGGGGTTGGCGATCAGGCCCGCCTGCATCAACCGTCCGCGCGACACCCCGAGCTCGCGCAGGTCGGCGCGCAGTCCACGATTGTTGAGCAGCGCGATACGCACCGCGGCCTCTTGTGTGAGCGGCTTGGCGAGCAGACCGGCCACGTCCTTGTCCGAAGTCAGCTCGACGCTGTCGTGGTCCACGTGCGGCAGCGCCTGGGCCTTGGACAGGGTGCGCACGCGGGTCACGTCCGAGCCGATCGAGCTCGACGCGCATGCGCTCGCCAAGAGCCCGACCATCACCAACAACTCAGTGCGCGCCATGGTGTTGGTGCCCCCCGTGCTGCTCGTGCCCTGCGTGTGGATCGGCCGCAGGGACAGGCGGCGTCTCGCCCGATGGCTCGCCCTCGGCCCCCGCCGGCTCGGAGAGTCCACGCCAGGCGCCCACCGCGTCCCCCGGCTGCGGCGGCTCGCCCCTGAGCGCCAGCGTGACGTCGGCAGGCTTGCCCTCGGGCGCACGTGCCGAGCTCGCGGCGTTGGTGGGATAAGAAGAAGGTGCGCTCCGGCTCGCACAGGCGCCCGGCAAGAGCAGCCCGAGCAGCAAAAGTCGTCCACGGAAGGTCATGCAGAGTTCCTCGTCATCTACGGACAGACGCAGGCACGGGCGGCGGATTACGGGCAGATTCCCAGAGCGGATGGCCCGCCCACGCAATCTTCCGCGGCCTTGGCACGGTGAATCGCCGTGTAATGCGTCCAGGGTACGTTCGTCTTCCTTGGTGAGCGCCGTCGGGGCGCCAGACGCGGAGTGTGACATGGCTAGCAGATCGACAACCCCAACCATGGACCACGAGGACACCCAAGAGCCGGCGGAGCTTCCGCCCAGCCCCGCCGTGATTGCCACGCTGGTGGCGCATCGCAGGGATTTTCTCGGCTTTTTGGAGCGAAGGCTGGGCGACCGGGCAGCTGCCGAGGACCTGTTGCAGGAGGCTTTTGCGCGCCTCGACAAGCTGGCTAGCCTGCGCGACCACGAGTCCGCGACAGCCTGGTTTTACCGCGTGCTGCGCAACGCCTCGACCGACCGCGCACGCAGAAAGCAGAGCGAGGCGCGCGGGCTCGAGGCCCTGGCCGCGGAGCTGGCCGTGGCCGAACCGGCAGAGGCGCCCGAGGGCGAGCTGTCGCGGGCGGTCTGTCGCTGCGTCAACACCCTCAAAGACAACCTCAAGCCGAGCTACCGCGAGGCGCTCGAGCGCATCGAGATCGATGGCATCGCGGTCAAGGACTACGCGGCCGAGGCCGGCATCAGCCCCGGGAACGCCGCAGTCAGGGCATACCGAGCCCGCGACGCACTACGCAAACAGGTCGCTCTGGCCTGCGGAGCGTGCGCCGAGCACGGCTGTCTCGACTGCCAGTGCCGGCACGGACAAGCACAGGCCCACGAATAAGGAAGTCTTAGGAAGCCGAGACTCCGCACAAACCGCACATACAGTCTCATGTCGCTACGCAAGTATCTGAGTGTCGTGTCTCTCGCGTTCGTGATTCCGCTTTCCGCATGTGACGCGCGATTCAGCCTTCGGTCGCGCGCCGCTCGTAATTCTTGAGCTTGGTGTAGAGCGTCTTGCGGTCCACCTTGAGGATCTCGGAAGCGCGGGTGCGATTGCCCCCCACGGCTTCCATGACGCGCAAGATGTAGCGCCGCTCGACTTCTTCGAGCGTAACCAGCTCGGACGGATCGTGTCCGGCAACGAGCACATCAGAGGGACGGAATGCTTGGATCTTCTCAGGTAAGTCGGCCACGGTGACCTCGTCGTATTCAGCTAGTGCGACGGCGCGCTCGAGAACGTTGGCCAGTTCGCGCACGTTTCCTGGCCAGGCGTAGTTGAGGAGCTTGCGAGCAGCTTCAGGGGCAAAGCTGCGAACTTGTTTGCCGGTGCGGGCAGAAACCTTGGCGAGCTGTGCGTTGGCCAGCACCAAGACGTCCGATCCCCGTGCGCGCAGTGGCGGGAGGTCCAGCTGCAGCACGTTCAAGCGGTAGTACAGGTCTTCACGAAACAGGCCCGTCTCGATCCGAGCCTCCAGGTCGCGGTGCGTTGCACTCAAGATGCGTGCCTCGAACGAGACCTCTTTGTCGGCACCGACGGGACGGACCTTACGGTCTTGCAAAGCGCGCAACAGCTTGGCCTGGAGTGCGAGCGGCAGCTCGGCCACCTCGTCCAAGAACAACGTGCCGCCGTTGGCTTCCAAGAACAGACCGAGCCGCGCCTGACGCGCATCGGTGAAGGCGCCTCGCACGTGACCGAACAACTCGCTCTCGAGCAAGTTCTCCGGGACGGCAGCACAGTTGATGGCGACGAAGGGTCCAGCACTACGCGGGCTCTTGTCGTGCAGGCCGCGTGCCGCGAGCTCTTTGCCCGTGCCGGTCTCTCCACAGATGAGCACCGGCGCGTCGGACAACGCGAGCCGAGACATGAGCAAGAACACCGCCTGCATGGCCGGGCTCTCGCCCAACATCTCCGCAGGATGCGTGGGCATGACCACTTCGCGGAGGCGCTTGACCTCGGCGCGCAGATAGCCGAGCTCGGCGGCGTGCGAGATCCGCATCGCCAGCTCGTCGATCTCGAACGGCTTGGGCAAAAAGTCGTGGGCGCCCGCACGCAACGCCGCGATCGCCGTGTCGAGGTCGCCAAACGCCGTGATCAAGATGACCGGCACGTCCGGGCGCCGTGCACACAGCCGCTCGCACAGCTCGAGGCCGGTCATGCCGCCGAGCCGCACGTCCGACACGACCACCGCAAAGTCCTGCGTCTGAACTGCGTGCAGCGCGTCGGCGGCGCTGGTCACGTGCACCGGTTCGATGTCGCGGCGCAACAGATTGCGCGATATCAACGTACCCATCGCGGCGTCGTCTTCGACGAGTAGCACGCGTGTCTTACTCTTCTCGCTCGCCATAGATACGGTAGCCTAGACATAGGCAGCATCCGTGCCAAGGCAGAACGGACTTCCATGCGCATCGCGACTCGTCTCTGGATAGCCCTCTTGGTGGTCATCGTGCTGGTGCTCGGCGCCGGGGTCATCACGCGCGTGCGACAGGAGCAGCGTCTCTTGCTCGAGGTCACCCTGCGCGACCGCCGCTTTTTCGCGGTGGTGCTGCAGGCCGCGCTGATGCGCGATCACGACGAAGAAGGCGATCCCCTCGAAGAAGCGCGCAGCTTGCTGCAGCGCGAAGAGATCGCCGAGGCGCATGTGTCGACCGCGCTGGTCTCGCTCTCGCACGACAGCAACCTGCCCAAACCTCGGTTGCCCAAGGCCGTTCTCGCGCCGCTCGCGCGCAACGAGGTAGTCGTCGGCGTGTACGAGGGGGAGCTGCTCACCTACGTGCCGCTGGCCGCCAAACACGTCGCCATCGAGCTGGTCGAGCCGCACGCCGTCGACGCCGTGCTCAAGCGTATCGGCTGGCAATCGTTGTGGACGCAGGCGCTCGCACTGGCCGCGCTGGCGGGCCTGGTCACGCTGGTGATCACGCGCTGGTTGATCGGACGTCCCCTCGAGCGGCTCACCCTGCTCGCGCGGCAGATCGGCGCAGGCGACTTCAGCGGCAGAACGATGGTCCCCAAGGGAAAACACGAGGTCGCCATCCTCGTGCGCGAGATGAACGGCATGGCCGAGCGGCTCGGCACCGCGAGTCGTGCGCTCGACGAGCTGGGTGCCGAGCGCGTCGCTGCGCTCGAGCAGCTGCGGCACGCCGATCGTTTGCGCACCGTGGGCCAGCTCGCTTCGGCACTCGCGCACGAGCTAGGCACGCCGCTCAACGTGGTGTCCGGCCATGCAAGACTGATCGAACAAGAGCCCACCACCGCCGACGATGCGCGTGCCAGCGCACGAACCATCCTCGAACAAGCCAGCCGGATGACGGGCATCTTGAAGGACCTCTTGGGCTTCGCGCGCCAGCGCGGAAAGCGCGCCGAAGTGGTCGACCTGCGCACGCTGGCGCTGCATGCGGCACGCACCCTCGAGCCGCTCACGCGGCGCCACCACGCCAACATCAAGATCGACGATACCGCCGACAAAGTGCTGGTCTACGCGGACTCGCAGCAGCTCCTGCAGGTGCTCACCAACCTGCTCACCAATGCGATGCAGGCGATGCCCAAAGGCGGCGATATCGAGGTCATCGTCGAGGAGCTAGAGACCGAACCGCCCACCGGGGTGCACGCGCCGCGCGGCAACTACGCGCGCATCGCGGTGAAAGACCAGGGCGAGGGCATCGAACCCGACGACTTGCCGCACCTCTTCGAGCCCTTCTTTACGCGCAAGAGTGAGGGCGAAGGCACGGGCCTGGGTCTGGCCGTTGTCGAGGGCATTGCCAAAGATCATCGCGGCTGGGTCGAGGTGCAGAGCGAGCCCGGTCGCGGGAGTCGTTTCGAGGTGTACCTGCCGACGAGCCAAGAGCCTCCGTCGCCCGCGCCAGAGCTAGACAGTCAGCTCGTCGATAGGTAAGACGGGCTATTCGGTCGAGCACCGCAACGTTGCCCGTGTTTGGCTTCCACGGGTGTTTCTCCCCAGCGCAGGCGGATCGCCCCAACCGCAGCTGCACGCCGAGGAGAACCGTTCGCTCGGGCGAGCTTCCCCGCCCGTTGCGATGAACGAAATGGCTTCGGCCGCTCGCTTCGAGGCGACTGGCACATACGCTGCTTTACGCCCCGCTAGATGAACCGCTCCTCCTCGCAAGCGCCGGCCGATGCCTCTCATTGGGGCGCCGATCTCCTCTCCGGCTTTCTCGTCTTCCTGATCGCGCTCCCGCTCTGCCTCGGCATCGCGATGGCCAGTAGTTTCCCGCCGATTTCCGGCATCCTCACCGCTGTGATCGGAGGTATCCTCGCAACCTTCTTCGGTAGCGCGCGACTCACCATCAAGGGCCCGGCCGCTGGCCTCATCGTGATCGCCCTCGGCGCGGTGAACGAGCTCGGAGGCGGCGACCTCTTGCGTGGCTACAAGCTCGCACTGGCGGCCATCGTCGTAGCCGCCGCCCTTCAGATCGGGTTCTCGCTCGTGAAGGCAGGCGCGCTCGGCGACTTCTTCCCGGCCTCGGTGGTCCACGGCATGCTCGCCGCCATCGGCATCATCATCTGCAGCAAACAGCTGCACACCATGCTGGGCGTCACACCCGAAAAAGGTGGGCCCATGTTTTTGCTCGCGCAGGTGCCCAAGAGCATCGGCAACGCAAACCCCGAGGTGGCGCTGATCGGCGTGGCTTCGCTGATCATCCTGTTCGGCTGGGGGTTCCTTCCGTGGCCTGCCATCCGCAAGGTGCCTGCCCAGATGGTGGTGGTGATCGTCTCGGTCCTGATGGCCGCGCAGTTCGACCTTGGTCACGAACATCACTACGCGTTTCAGGGTCACGACTTCACCATCGGCCCCAAGTTCTTGATCGACCTGCCCGGCAGCTTGCTGTCCGCGGTCACGTTTCCGGATTTCTCCCAGGTGTTCTCGGGCACCTCCATCAAGTTCATCATCATGTTCGCGCTGGTCGGCAGCCTCGAGTCGCTGCTCAGCGCCAAGGCAGTCGACGCCCTCGACCCGCTCAAGCGTCAGTCCGACATGGACAAAGACCTCCTCGCTGTGGGCGTCGGCAACCTGATCGCCGGTCTGGTCGGCGGCCTCCCCATGATCTCCGAGATCGTTCGTAGCTCGGCCAACATCAACAACGGCGCAAAGACCAAGTGGTCCAACTTCTTCCACGGAGTGTTCCTGCTCGTATGCGTGGCAGGCGTGCCGTGGTTGCTTGCACGCATCCCGCTCGCCGCGCTCGCCGCCATGCTGATCTACACGGGTTTTCGGCTCGCCTCTCCGTCCGAGTTCGCCAAGACGTGGCGCATCGGCCGTGAGCAGATGGTCATCTTTGTCTTCACCATCTTCGTGACGGTGGCTACGGATCTTCTGCTCGGCGTCGCTGCAGGCATACTGATCAAGATGATCCTGCACTGGAACAACGGCATGCCCATCCGCAACACCTTCAAGCCGCAGGTCGACGTCACGCAGACCGGGGACGCGACCGTGCTCAAGGTCGGACACGCCGCCGTGTTCAGCAACTACCTCACCATCAAGAAGCACCT
>JBEGTL010000469.1:0-6528 GCA_041179425.1 Pseudomonadota bacterium
CCATCACTACTTCATGGACACCGTCATCTGGCGGCACGACAACCCGCTCACGCGCTACTTGCGGACCTGAGCGGACACTCTCGAGCGTACTTGCTCAGCGCTGCATGATGCGCAGCAAGAACAGTGCATTGAGCACGTCGTCCTGCGTGAGCTCGGCGTGCTCTGCCACGGTGCTGAGTGTGGGCCGCACCGTGGACTCCTGCTTGAGCGCACGTGCCGCGGCGGTCACGCGCTTCAAGAGCGCTTCTCCGCCGCCACCGGGGGGCGCCACCACGCGGCGCCCTTCATTCTCCAGCTGCCTGAAGATGCCGTCGATCTCGTCGGTGGAGACCGAGAGCGTGCCCAGTGCGTCGCCGATGTGATCGAGCGCGATGTCTTTTGCCTGCTCGCTCTCGACCAGCAGCTTGGTCACGACCCTCTGTAGCTCGACGCGTAGTTCCATGGAGGCACAGCGTAGCGCGCCCGACCGTGTGCGTGCGGCGTGGGCGCTTCGCTTTTGCGAGGCTCAGCTGTAGCGGTCGTCGCGCCACGGATGCGCGGTACTCGAGTAACCTCGCTCTTCCCAAAAACCGAGCTGCTCTTCTCGCAGGAGCTCGATGCGCGAGATCCACTTGGCGCCCTTCCAGGCGTAGAGCTGCGGGGTGATCATGCGCACGGGGCCCCCGTGGTCCACGGGCAGCGGCTTGCCCTGGGCCGTGTGCACCAGCAGCACGTCTGGCTTGAGGCACTCGGCCATGGACACGTTGGTCGTGTAGCCGTCGTACGCGTGGCACAGCACGTAGCGCGCGTCGTCGTGCGGGAGCGAGCGCGCAATCAGGTCCGACAGGCGCACACCCACCCACTTGATGTCGAACTTGGACCACGTGGTGACGCAATGAAAGTCGCTGGTGTCGCGCACCTGCTCGAGCGCCATGAAGTCTTGCCAGCCGAGCGCGAGTGGTGCGTCGCATGCGCCGTCGACCACGAGCTTCCACGACGTGGGCGAGATCACCGGTGTTTGGCCGAGATCGAGCACCGGCCACTTGTCGGTGGCGGTCTGTCCGGGCGGCAGCTGCGGCATGCCGTGGCGGTTGAGCGGCCCGCTGCCGAGCGGGCTCTGGTCGCTCATGGCGGGGCTGCTCGCGACCTCGCGTTCGAAGCGGGCCTTGAGCTTCATGCGGGCCTCGACGATGCGCTCGCGCTTGTCTCGCTCGTCCATCAGGGGCTTCGTAGTCGCTCTGCGGCAGCTCGTCGAGCAGCGCTGCCGCGGCGCTTGCAGGGGGTGCCTGTCGCGCAAGTGAGCAGCGTGTGGCCGGGCGCGTGGCCTCCAGAAAAAAGTGTCGGGTTTTGCACCGCGCCCACTTCACAACCTGCGTTGTGCGCCGCGCCAGGTCGTCGACATTGCTGCGCAACGCGGCGTGCGTCGAAGCGCGCCGCGTGAGCGCACAGAAACGCGCGCGAAAATACTCGGCCGCAACGCGAACCTTTTGCACGCGCTCGCGGCACTCACCTGGCCAACAGAACGGCGGGACTCTTCCTCGAATGTCGCTTCGAGAACGCGTCTCCTTTGTCAGGAAGTGAAACAGAGTGAAGAAGTACTCCGAGCCCGCAGCAGTTCAGCAGACTCAGGCCCACACGGTTTCCATGTTTGGTCGCGCTACACACGCGACGATCGCCCTCGTCCTCTTCGCCGGTTGCGCGCAGTCAAGCGTCGCAGACGACGATGGCGATCCCACCGACAGCGTCCAGCCCGACCAGGTCGACGTAGACAACGAAAAGACGCTGCTCGATCCGGTCACCACGCCTGTGCCCACGAGTGCGGCAGACGCCGGCACCTCCCGCCCGCGCCCGGATGCAACGAGTCCGACGCCGACCACCGTCGTGGACGCCAGTGCTCCTGCGCAGCCCGTCGCAAACCGCACGGATGCGAGTGCGGCGAACAACAACATCAGCACGCGCGTCGATGCGGGCACGGCGCCGACGCCCACGACGCCCACGACGCCCACGCAAGCCAGCAGCGGCAACCGCTTCCAGGTGAAGAACGGTCTGCTCTACGACGGCTGCGGCGAAGAGTTCGTGATGCGCGGCGTCAACCACCCGACCATGTACGTCGACCGCGCCGGCGAGGCGTTCCCCGAGATCGCGCGCACGGGTGCAAACACCGTTCGTCTGTTCTGGTACGGCGGCAACGGCGTCTCCATCAACGAGCTCGAGCCGGCCATCATCAAGGCCGTTGCCAACGGCATGGTGCCGATCATCGAGATGCACGACTCCACGTGCGCGTGGAAGATGGGCCCCATCGTCGAGCAGTGGCTCAAGCCCGAGGCCGTTGCGCTGATCAAGAAGCACGACAAACACCTGATCGTGAACATCGCGAACGAGGCCTCGCCGCCCAATGCCGACGAGTTCGTCAAGGTGTACAAGGACGCCATCAAGCGCATGCGCGATGCGGGCATTCACACGCCCTTCATCATCGACGGCGGTCGCTGTGGTCGCGACTACGATCTGTTGCTCAACCGCGGCAAAGAGCTGCTCGACGCCGACACCGATCACAACCTGATCTTCTCCGCGCACCTGTACGACCCGCTCAGCGCGAGTCAGTACGCCAGCATGTTCGCCAAGGCGCGTGCACAGCAGCTGCCGTTCATCGTCGGCGAGTTTGCCCACAAAGAGCCGCCGGGCTGCGGCAACAACATCGACTACGCAGGTCTGATCAACGAAGCCAACAAGGCGGGCATCGGCTGGCTGGCGTGGTCGTGGGGCGACAACGACGCGAGCAAGGCGTTCAACACCGACTGTGCCGAGTTCGACATGACCAGCACCTTCGCTTTTGACTCGCTCGGCGGCTGGGGCAAGGACGTCAGCGTGACCCACGCGGCGAGCATCCAAAAGACCTCCAAGCGTCCGTACGCCCTCACCCACGGTGACGTCTGTAAGTAACGTCCGGGGCAGTACACGCCCGGACTCTAGACTCGACTATCTCCTCTGACTCGCCCGGGGCGCTCTCGCGTTCCTGTGCTGACCGCTACGGGCCACGCGCTGAAATCGCGTGAAATCGCGAGGTCTCCGCGGAGAAGAAAAGGGCCGACAAAATAATGGAACCGGTCCCCTCGTACGCGCAAGCTACGCCGCAAGGGGAAGTGTGATGTTGACGTTCAAGGAACAGCTCTCGTCGTACGGCTTTTATCACCGCGATCGCCGCAACCTCGCAGCGCATCTGCTGTGCATGCCGATGATCCTGGTCGCCGTGCTCGCCTTCCTCTCGCGCCCCAACTTCGTGCTCGATGGCGTGTTGTTGTCTCCGGCCAGCGCCGTCATCGCAGGCATCGCGCTCTACTACATGGCACTGCAGCGCTACTACGGCGTCATCATGACGGCGCTGTTGTTGTTGGCCGGCATGTTTGCGACGCGGCTGGCGGCGCACTCGACAGGGCTGTGGTTGTGGGTCTCGACCCTCTTGCTCGTGGTAGGCGTGGTCCTGCACAGGCTCGGCCACTCCTTCGAGGGTACGCGACACTCCTTTTACGACGCCCTCAAAGGCATCGTCATCGGTCCGCTCGCGCTGGTCGTCGGCATCGCGCTGCTGCTCGGCTACGACGACAGCTCACGCGACGAGCTGGCGGGGCTCGCAGGGCGAAAATAGCGGCTAAGCTGCTGGACCCATGGCCGCCGTCATCCCCAACCCCGACAGCATCCTCGCTTTCGCCGACGACAAAGCTTTCGAGAAGTGGCTGTCGCACAACCACGACAAGGCCCGCGAAGTCTTCTTGCGCATCTACAAGAAGGGCTCGGGCGTCGCCTCGGTGACGCACCAAGAGGCGCTCGACGTCGCGCTGTGTTGGGGCTGGATCGACGCCATCCGCAAGGCCTACGACGACGAGTCGTTTTTGCAGCGCTTCACGCCGCGCGGAAAAAAGAGCATCTGGTCGCAGATCAACCGCGACCACGTCGCGCGACTCGTCGCGGGCAAACGCATGACGCCGCACGGGCTGCGGCAGGTCGATGCAGCCAAAGCCGACGGGCGCTGGCAGGCGGCCTACGCAGGCGCCTCGACCATGGTCACGCCGCCCGAGTTGCTGACTGCCATCGAGGCCTCGCCCAAGGCACTCGCGATGTACAAGACGCTCGACAAGACCAACTTGTTCGCGCTGGCCTTCCGACTCGGCAACCTCAAGACCGCCGAAGGGCGCGCCAAACGTATCGCTGCATTCGTCGCGATGCTGGAGCGTGGTGAGGCCCTACACCCACTGCGCGCAAAGAAGGCGCCCGCCGAGCGCGAGAAGAAGCCGCCCGCCGTGGCGAAGAAGACAGCGGCCAAGGCCAAGAAGGCAGTTGCTCCCAAGCGTAAGAGCGCCGGCAAAAACAAGACGTAGGAGCAGTCGTTAGCTCTCGGGGATGTACGGACCCTTGGCTTCTCCCCAGCCCCACGCGGGCATGGGCGCTTCGATGGTCGCATCGGCCCCAGGGGCGGAGTTGAGGACCGCCAGGCGCGAACCCCACTCCAGGTAGGCGACGAAGGCCGAACGAAACTCCGGGTCGTCGGGCATCCCGACTTCGTCGGCGCAGTCGAGCAGCAGCGCGACCCAACGTTTGCGTTTGTCGTTGTCGAGCGCGCGGTCGAGGTGTTTACGAATCATCGCCGGGTGTCCGCCGTGATGCTCGGAGTAAAGCTTGGGGCCGCCGAACACCTCGCCGACGAAGGCGGCCACGTGCTCGGCGTGTGCGGGATCCATGCGTGCGAAGATGGGAGCCAACACGGCGTCGTCCGCGACACGCTCGTAAAAGCGCGTGAAAAGGGCACGAAACGCGGTCTCGCCGCCGGCCCAGGCAAACAACGTAGGAGGAGGACTGCTCATCGCTCAAGACTGCGAGCGCGCGCGTTGTCCGTCAACAGGCCTCAGTCGACTTGGGAGACGTTGAGCTCGAGCGTAGGAGACAGCTTGCTCCAGACCGCCACCGCGCGCGTGGACATCGAAGCGAACGACACCTCGGGGAACTTGGCGTCGATGCGCACCTGCTTGGGCTTGGTGGAGATGTGCAGCGCGAACGCGACCTCCGAGCCCCTGGTGCGACCCTGACCGTCGAAGTGCAGCAGGTTGTCTTGGCTGGTCATCACCGCGCCCGCGACGTTGCGAAAGACGAGCTCTCCGGTGGGCAGCCCGTCGGTGAAGGTCCCGCTGTAGTTGTCGAAGCGCAGCTCGCAGTCGCCATCGGGCGGAACGTGCACGCGCATGATGCCTGCCAGGTCTTGCATTTCGAGCGTCGGCATGGAGCCACCCGAGATGATCAGCCTGCAGTCGGAGGTGACCATCGAGCGGAGGTCGAGGTCGGTGGCGTCGTCGCTCTTTTTGCCTACTTCTTTTTTGGGCTGGCTGGGGTCGCGGCGCTTCTCGAACACCTTCTCCATGTTGATGTCGCCGTGCTCGTCTTCGGTCACGTGCACCAGACAGTGGTCGATCTCTGCGCGCGACCAGCCCACCTGCTTGGACCAAACCTGCAGTGGGTCGAAGTCGATGATGGCGTGCCGCGCCTCGATGGCAGGTTTGCCATCGGGGGCACGAATGGTGATGCCGCGCGCCTCGACTCTGCCCCACTGCAGACGGTCGATACGCGAAACTTCCAGGGTGCCCATGATGCCGCTGCTGATGCCCTGGTTGACCCAGCGCGTGACGTGCTCGAGACCCCACCGCGTATAGAACAAAGTGCACGCGAAGACGGCCCCAGCAAGAACCAAAGCAGAGACGCCGATCAGACTCCAGATGCAAAACCATGAGGTGCGGCGAGACACGATCGTGCTTACCGCGCCGCACAACGTTCGTCGAGGTTCAGCTGCGGAGCGATCGCACTGACGCGGGGCTCCTCCCCAAAGGGGAGCCAGGGCTGATGCAAGCACAGCAGTGGCTCTCCTTCGTGAGTACCGAGCTACACAAGGGATTGTTCATCGCACTGCTCGACAAGGCGGCGCCCGAAGCGGCCAAGCAGTACGCACGCGACAAGTACTTGTCGCGCCTCTCGGTGATCGAGCAACGGCTCACGGGTCGCGAGTTCTTGCTCGACGGCTTCAGCATTGCCGATGCCTACCTGCTCGCCGTCCTGAACTGGACGGTGGTCACGGCCATCGACCTCTCGCGCTGGCCCGTGACGCAGGCGTACACCAAGCGGTTGCGCGAGCGCCCCGCGGTGGCTCGCGCGCTGGCCGAAGAGCGCGACCTCTACTTCAAAGAGCAGACACGGCACACTCAGGCCCAGGTGTAAGGAGAGACGACACGCACGTCGCACAAGCCGTTCGAGACGGTCATGTTCGACGTGAGAGAGTGGCCACGACCGTGGGCGTGTTGGTTGTGTGAAGGCCAAGCAACGAGGTTGTCTCACGGCCGCGAAATGGCTGTGCCAAGCGACACGTGTCGCTCGCCGAAACGTCCTCGGTGCGACGCTCCGTGGTATTGGGAGACCGTTCAACCGACCGTCACACGGAGGGGTCATGAGCGGTTTCTACGAGATGTTGCAGGAGCAGCGGTGGGACGACCACAGGCTCTATCACCACAACCG
>JBEGTL010000470.1:0-6505 GCA_041179425.1 Pseudomonadota bacterium
TGATCGCATCGGCCCGGGCCTCGTCCTTCGCGTCGGCATCGGTGAAGAGGAACACCGCGCCGCCCAGATCGCTGGCGTCGATGGCTCTTTCCAGGGCGCTCATCGACATCTCGGGGCAGTCGTCGCCGCGGCTCACGGTCGTGGCCCGGATGGCACTGAGGTACTCCTTGGGGTTGCTCGTGATCTTGGGCGTGCCGACAAACGGGTCGCTGAAGGGGACGAGCACGAACTTGGAGATCTCGTCGACGGTACCGACCCGCGCCGTCACCAGCTTTTCCATGTGGTCGGCCAGCGCTTTCCACACGCTCTCCATGCTGCCCGACGTGTCGAGCACGGTGGCTACGCTCGGCCCGATGCCTAGCAGCTGCATGAACTCGGTCTCGCCGACCTTTCCTTTCAGGTCGAGCAGGAACTGTTTGGTTGCGGCCGTCGACACGCTCGCTGCTGTAGCGTGGAGCATTGCGTGCGGAGACAGCTCGCAGAACTTGGTGTCCTTGTTGAGGCCCGAGGTAGGATTGTCCTGATCTCCTCCGGTAGCGGTGCTGTCCTTCGACCCTCCATGGTTGCACTTGGCGACCCCTGTTGGGCGGACGACATCGGGCTGGCCGCCGTAGTATCCAGTCGTGATTCGTTGCGTCGTCAGGTCGTGGCCGCAGTCGGGGCAGCTCGGTGCCTGCTTGACGCAGTCAACGCAGGTGTTTTCACTACGCGATGCCGTGTTGTCGATCGCCGTGGCACGTCCCACCTGGGGATGCGGAAGTGTGTTTAGTTTCTCGATCCAGTTCGAGTGCGAGTAGAAGTCCTGCAGCGTGTGAAGCGCGCCTCCAAGCTGCCAGCGGGCGGCGTCGACGCGATTGTTCTTCAGGCCGTAGACCACGTTCTCGACGGCCGTCTTGATCGTCGCCTGGGCGGGGTCGAACGACTCGCCATCGAAGTGGTAGGCACCGTGATCTTTGTGCTGGCCGAGATCGATGTCCGCGTTGCCGTCGGCGATCTCTTTGACGGCTCGCTCGGTGGTCCGACCGACCGTCGGTGACTTGTACAGCTGCTGCACGACCTCGCGGACAGCGTCGGCGGTTTGCCGCTCGTGGGACTTGCCGATCAGGCCAAAGACCTCGTGCCACTCCTTCGGCGCAAAGGCGACGGCGACCAAGCTGGGGGCGAGCCCTGCTGCAAGCACCACTCCGCATATCCACGAGCCCTTGAGGAGCGATCTGTCCATCCGTCAGTCATAGCGAGCGGGGCCCCCGGCGTCGCAGCGGTTCACCCCTTTGGCATCGTCAGCCACTTGGCGAGACAATCCCTTTTCCGGCCCGCCACCCTCTTGGGTCGCCACTGTCCGGGAAAGCCTAGGCGCACGCCGTTCC
This sequence comes from Pseudomonadota bacterium, assembly GCA_041179425.1. GTDB lineage: Bacteria > Myxococcota_A > Polyangia > Polyangiales > DASUME01 > DASUME01. The sequence continues at coordinate 1,368 of JBEGTL010000470.1, forward strand.
ATCCTCGTTTCGCTACCCACGCGACGGAAGTGATACCTTCTACCCATGAGCGCGAAGGGGTTGCTGGGGATGTCGCGCGCGCTGCACAGGGCCCGCGATCTGAAGCAGGCGCTGGAGTGCGTGCGCGACGCGGTACGCAAGGACACGCGTTACGACCGCGTGTACGTCCAGCTGCCGTCTGCCGACGGGCGCTCCATGCAGGTCGTCGGGTACGTGCTCCCCGACGAGCGCTTCGTCGAACAACAGGTAGAGACCATCGAGCTCGACCGCGACCCGTTTCTACAATGGGTGCTCGCCCTGGACAGTCCAAGGGTCATCGCGGACGCGCGGCTCGAGCCGCTCGCCGACCAACGGCAGGTCGAGGCATTCGGGCTGCGTACGGCAATCTGCGTCCCGATGTTCGACGGCGATGCGCGAATTGGGCCGCTCAACCTGGCGACGTTCGCGGATCAGGGAGTCCTCGAGCCCACCGACGACGAGCTCGACTTCGTGATCCAGGTCGCGTCGATCCTGAGTGTCGTCATCGCTCGTCTGCGCGCGGAGAGAGCGCGCGCAGACCTCGAGGCCAAGGTCATCTCCAGTCAGAAGTTCGAAGCGCTCGGTCGGCTCGCGGGCGAGGTCGCACACGACTTCAACAACATCCTGCTCGCTGTCCTCGGCAACGCGGAGCTGGCCGAAGAAGAACTCGGCGCCCATCCGGCAGTTGCCTACCTCGCAGATATCCGCGAAGCCACGCTGCGCGCCGCCGCGCTGAGTCGGCGCCTGCTCGCTTTCTCGCGGGGTCAGGTCCTGAGCACGCGCGTGCTCGAGCTCAACCCGCTCGTGCTGCGCTGCGTTCAGATGTTGGAGCGTCTGATCCCGGAGGGCATCAAGCTCGTGAGTACGCTGAGTCCGCAAGCAGGCTCGATCCAAGGCGACCCCGGACAGCTCGACCAGATCTTGATGAACCTCGTCCTCAATGCGCGCGACGCGCTGCCGCGAGGTGGTTCCATCCACATCGACACGCGCAACGTGCGGGTCGATGAGACGTTCGTAGCAAACCACAGCAATGTGCTGCCGGGCAGCTACGTCCTCCTATCCGTCACCGACGACGGAGAAGGCATGGACGCCGACACCCAACGGCGCATCTTCGAGCCCTTCTTCACGACGAAGTCCGAGGAGCATGGGTCGGGCCTGGGGTTGTCGGTCGTGCAAGGCATCGTGAGCCAGCACAGCGGACACATCCACGTCTACAGCGAGCCGGGGCTGGGGTCCACGTTCAAGGTCTACCTGCCGCTCAGCGAACAGCGCGCAGACGACGTCGGAAATCTGTTGGTGATACGCCCGGAGAAGCTGGGAGGGACCGAACGGATCTTACTCGTCGACGACGCCGAACACGTTCGCGTGACGGTGGCGCGCATGCTCAGACGCGCGGGCTACCAGGTCGTCGAGGCGGTGGGCGGAGGCCAAGCGCTGCGCGAACGCGAGCGCGTGGACCTGCTGCTCACCGATATCGCGATGCCCGAGGTCGACGGGCTTTCGCTCGCGGCAGAGCTCACGACTCGCTGGCCCGACATGCGGGTGCTCCTCATGACGGGCTATGCGCCTTCGCGACTCGGCCAGGTAAAGTGGCCCCACATTACCAAGCCGTTCACGCCCACCCAGCTGTTGCTGCAGCTACGCACCCTGCTCGACGCGGCGACGGGCGGACAAGTGGGCCACTCGTCGTAGTGCCCGAGCGCATGCGCACGACGCCGAGTGCGGATATCATGGACCGATGAGTGGTTTGCTACACCGCGGATGGTTTTGGTTGACGCTGCCCCTATCGGTCGCCGCCTGCGACGAGACAAAAAGCCCCGCGCCCGCCGACTCGGCAGACGCTGGCTTCGTCTCTGCGGACATGTGCCCCGCGCTCGATCCAGCGTGTACCGTGACCAAGGTGCCGAGCTTCAAAAAACAGGTGACGCCCATCATCGAGAAGAGCTGCGCCAACGCACCGGGCTGCCACACGGGCAAGCCCGACGACCCGTGGCCGCTCAACGACTATCAGGAGATTGTGGACTGGAAGTCTGCTTTTGTGACCGACCTCCAGGGCTGCACGATGCCTCCGGCCGATGGAGGTGTCGCGCTGCGTGTCAACGACCGGCTCGTGTTGTGGCAGTGGCTCAGCTGCGGCACCCCCAACAACTGACACGTGCCGCGTCATGGCGTGGCCAAGCTGATGGTGTATTCGCCACGCTCCTCGCGGACCACGAAGCGCACGGGCAAGAACTGCTCGACGATGCGCATGTTGGAGCGGGTGTGTTCACTCAGCACGTGCGTACGAAAGCAGCCAGCGCGCGCCATCGCGAGCGGGATCAAGAGCTGGTCTGCCAGGTGCTCTCCAACCGGCGCACTGGCTCGTGTGTACGAGAGAAGACTCGCAGAGGCGCGCTCGGCCACTCGTTCTGCGCGCTGGTGGCGCTCCCCAGCTGAGGCTCCTCGAGCGCAGCGAAGTGACCGCCGCGCGGCATGGTCGTCCAGCTGCACGTTCGATGGGGCCAGAGCGGGTTCAGCGCGTCGTACCGGTCGTCAGTGCTCGCGTGTGCAGGGAGTCCGGATACGCAGCGCGGAAGTCGCGCAGCCGCGCGTCTGCCTGTTCGGTCAGACCGAGCGCACGTAGGGCTTCGATCGCCAGGACCTCCCGTTCTGGAGCGAGCACACCGCGTGGGAAGCGACGCGCGTGCTCGGCAGTCAGACGCAGGGCGGCCCTGGGGTCTTTGTGCGACTGTGTCTGGGCTTGGAGCAACAGGGCGAGCTCCCCCGGTCGCGCGGTCGCGGGGCTTGGCTCCGGATCGCGCGACGACGTCGAGGGCTGCTGCGCATTGTCCGCCGCCTCGGCCTTGTGCGCGGGCGCTGCGGTCGACTTGTCGGTCGTCGGGTCCGTAGACACGACCGTCGCCTGGGAGTTCAGCGATGGCGCGTCGGCGTGCCCGTCTGTTTTGTCGGCGGCTGGTGCGCGGACACGCCGGGGCGCGCTGGTCTTGGCCGCAGGAACGTGAGCCTGCGCGGGTCTCGTCGCCGGAGACGCAACCTGGTGCGTCGGAGCTGCGCTGGTTGTGGCGGCTGCCTTGCTGGCGGGAGGCGCAGCAAGCTGCTGTGAAGGCACTGCCACGGGTGTCGTCTCGGGGGCGACGGGGCTCCCGGGCAGCTCTGCCGATGTCACACGCGGAGGCGCGCTCTCGGGTGCGGTGCGCTGTACGAGCACGAGCGAGCCCACACCCACGGCGGCAGTGAGAGCGATCATCATCAGTCGACCCGTGAGCAGGGCGCTGGTGCCGCCCGTCTGCACGCTCGCACTCTGCAAAGGAGCCGGAGCGACCGGAGCGGGAGCGGCCGACGGGGGCGCTGTCAGCCGTGACTGCAGTCGCTGTCCGGCTGCACGCAGGGCCGCGGCGCTCGGCTGTTGTCGTCCGAGTGCTCGTAGCGCGCGCACGAGCGACTCGGGACTCTGGCTCGCGGGATCGTCCAGAGGCGTGGGATCGTCACCGTTGATCATCTTCTCGCTCCCAGTCGTTCTGCGCGCTCGACCTCGGCCACGATGCGTTGTCGGGCAATGCGTAGTCGTGAGTACGCGGTGTAGAGCGGACAGCCGATCGCCTCGGCGATCTGGGCCATGGGAAGATGCTCAACCTCGTACAACACGAACACCTCTCGCTGATCGGGCGGAAGCAGGGCCAGCAGCTTCTGGCCGAACGCCAGCGCCTCGCGATCTTCCACACGCTGTAGCTGCGTCGCAGCGAGTCGCTCTTCGGGCGGCTCATGGGTGACGTTCTCACGGCGACGGGTGACTTTGCGTCGCTGTGCCTTGGCGACGTGAATGCAGATGGCGTAGAGCCAAGATCGCACACGATTGCGCTCTTGGTAGTCAGCCATACGTTGATACACGACGAGAAACACCTCTTGCACCATGTCGTCGAGGTCGGACGTATCGACGCCCAGTCGCTGCAGGCTCCGCCAGACGAACGGAGAGTGTTCGTCGAAGAGGACGCGGAGCTGCTCGGCTGGAGTGGCGGTCGCATCTGCTGGCGCTCGCGTTGCCGTCAAAGCTCTCTCCTTACCAACGAGTCATGTCTTCAGAGCGCATCGATTGTCACGCCAATGCGCGCGATGATTCCGACGGCCCTGGGGCGGTACACGTCGCGCTGTGTTTCTTCGGTCGTGTAGTAGAAGCGAGGCCGGGTCAGCGCGAGCGTTGGACCCGCGGCCACGAACAGCGTGCTGCGCCGCTGCACCCGTACGGAGCCACCCACTTCGAGCGTCGCCTGTGCGAGCAGTCGGGCCTTGCGACCCTGTCCATCGAGGCCGATCGGGCTAGCCAGGATGGCGCCCAGCTGCCCGCCCAGGCAAGCCCCGAAGCCAAGCCTGGTGTCCGCACGGGACCAGGCCGGACAGAGCGCGAGCCCCCCGGTGGCCGCCGACATGTTGGCGCCCAAGCGGGCGGGGCTCTGTTGGGTCGTCGGCAGCCAGTACCCGCCGTCGGCCCGCACGCGCATCCAGCGGTTGAGCCCAAGCTCGAAGGACAGCCAAAAACCAGGCGCAAACCGGGGGAGGGGACCGTAGGCCAGGGCTGCGCCTGCGCCGACGAACACGTCTCGGTCGACACGCGGCGTGGGCGGGGTCGGCTGCTCATCGACCGCACCGCTCGGACGGTCCAACAAGACACTGAGCACCAATGCTGCGTTGTGCTGAAGAGAAGCACAGTCCCCTGTCTCGTCGCTCAGCTCGCGCTTGCCAACGAGCGCGCCCGCGACGTCGCGCGCCTCGAACCACGCGCGCACGCCGACCGCTGCCGCAACGATGCCTCCGCGCAGGACGACATCCGCCTTCGCGCCATCGCTGACGAAGACTTCATGACCCACCAGCTGCTCGACCTCGCGTTCGATCTGCTGCCGCGTCACGGGCTCTGAGCACACGCTCGAGTCTGTGACGGACCAGACGAGCTGAGCCTTGGTGGCGTCCGCGCGCGCACTGTCAGCAACGCTACCAAGCGTGAGGGCAAGCACGAGCAGAGACAGGCATCGAAGAACCGCCGAGCGCGTCTCCCAAAGACGCGTCAGGGACAAGCTGCGACCGGCTGCATGCGCATGAAGGCCCTTCCTAACGCAAAGGTCCCACGG
>JBEGTL010000471.1:0-6504 GCA_041179425.1 Pseudomonadota bacterium
ACGCCGGCCATGGGGGCGAGCACGACCGGCGGCCACACCGCGAGACCGGCCAGCGAGAGGGGGCGGAACTCGCCCTCCCGAGCAAGCGGCACATCCCGGTTCAAGTCGCTCAGGTACTTCGCATCCATGGCTTGTCTACTCGCAAGAGAGAGTCGCGCTCTTAGCAGATCGAGATGTCAGGAACGACGCCAGGCCGCGAGGTGGCGCTTGGCGTGGGCCGACGCACGGGATTACGGTGCGCATCGGAAAGCGGACATGTCGCCAACAGATTTCGGTGGCCATGACCATTACGAGACAGCTCAAACATCCTCTCGTAGTGAGGGGCCGTCGAGCGGGTTGGTACCAGGGAGCTTACGATGGCGCGTCGACTTGGAACTTGGTTGCTCGGCAGCGCGACATTGTCGCTCTCTGCGCTGAGCTCGTTTTCTGGCTGCTATCAACACCACACCGCCGATGAAGACGCGCTGGCCATCGATTTCCCCGCCGGCTCCTACGACGCGGGCCAGGTCGCTCCCGACACCGGCACCCGCCCCGATGCCGGGGTGGCCAAGCCCGACGCGGGCAGCTGCGGCGCTCCGGGCACCATCCAGTCGTTTTTGTGCAGCTTGACGGGTGGCGGGGCCGCGCCGACCACCGGCACGGGAGCCACCGGGACCCCGTCCATCGCCGATATCCTCAACGGCACGCAGGACCCGTCGGCCTTCGGCGATCTGCTCGGCGCGCTCACGGGCATGGGCTCCACGGGGAGCGGCTCGCTGGCCGACTTGTTGGCCGGGCTGGGCATCCCCAGCACAGGGGGCCGCACCCCCGCCGTACCGACCACGCCGACCACGCCCACGACGGCCCGCGACGCCGGCACCGGTCCACGCCTCGGTGGCTTCACCGCGCCGACGGCCGCCGATTGCGCCAACCCGACCAACGCGTTGACCCAGGCCGTCTGCCAGATGCAGCAGGGCGGCACGCGCCGTGACGCGGGCGTCGGTCGCCCGACCGCGCCGACTCCCACGGCGCCCGGACCGACGAGGCCTGCGCCGACGACGCCTGCGCCGACGACGCCTGCGCCGACGACGCCTCCTCCTGCCGGGCCCGCGCCGACGACGCCTGCGCCGACGACGCCTGTGCCGACGACGCCTCCTCCTGCCGAGCCCGCGCCGACGACGCCTGCGCCGACGACGCCTGCGCCGACGACGCCTGCACCGACGACGCCTGCCCCGACGACCCCGGTCGAGCCTGCCCCGACCACGCCCGTCGTGGCTCCTCCTGCTCCCACCACAGACGCTGGCGTCGCAGGCTGAACGGCGCATCATCGCGCCGGTTCACGCAACGCCGGCCACGTTTCAGCGAGGACCCACGTACTCCGCGACCGACTCGACTGGGTGCAGCGTCTCGTAGATGCGGCCCAAACGCACGCGCACCCGGTCGTCGTCGAGGGCCGCCGCCGCTAGCTCGAACAGCCAGTGCGCAAAGCGCTCGCTGGTGGGGCTGAACGGAAACACCGCGAGCTTCATGCCGCCGGGGTACGCGCTGCGCGCGCCTTGAAGCAGAAGCTCGGCGCGCGGGTCTTCTTCACAGTGCGAGAGGGCGCGACTGCTGAGTAGCTTGCGACCCGTCTCGGCGAGATCGTGCTCGACCTCGCGGAAGGTGTCTTCGCCGATGGCCAGCGCGTGATCGAGCAGCGCGTGACACGGCGTGAGCACGCTGCGCTTGAGCACGCCGAAGTCGATCACGAAGCCCTGCGGGTCGAGGCTCGCGGCTTCGACCTCGACCTCGAACTTCCAGGTATGCCCGTGCAGATTGATGCAGGGGCCGAGATGCCCTCGGACGTGATGGGCAAAATCGATGTCGATGGACTTTCGTACGCGATACATCGCCGCTCGGTGTGACATGCGCGCGCGCGGCAATCAATTGAGCGACCGAAGCGGGCTACCCGAGCTTGACAACCGGGTCTGGTCGGCAAAGTAAGGTACATGCTAGGCATCGACTTGAAGGGGAAGCGCGCGCTCGTTGCAGGCGTCGCAGATGATGGCGGTCTCGGCTTCGGCATCGCCAAGGCGCTGGCCGAGGCGGGCGCGACGGTGTGCGTCGGCACGTGGCCACCTGCACTCGGCATCTTCGAGACGCTGCTGCGCCGCGGCAAGCTCGACGAGTCGTCCAAATTCGCGAACGGAGAGGGCGCCCTTTCGTTCGAGCGCGTGTACCCGCTCGACGCGGAGTACGACACCGCCGCCGACCTCCCGCAGGAGCTGCGCGAGAACAAGCGCTACAAAGATCTGGGCGACGTGAGCATCACGGGCCTGCGCGACCGCCTGCAAAAAGACTTCGGCGACCAGTGTCTCGACATCGTCGTGCACAGCTTGGCCAACGGCCCCGAGGTCAAAAAGCCGCTGCTCGAGACCAGCCGCCGCGGCTACCTAGCGGCCAGCAGCGCGAGCGCCTACTCGCACGTCTCGCTCGTCCAACACCTGGGGCCGCTCGTGCGCAAGGGCGGCTCGTTCGTGTCGCTCACGTACATTGCGGCCGACCGCGTCATCCCCGGCTACGGCGGAGGCATGTCGTCGGCCAAGGCCGCGCTCGAGAGCGACACGCGCACGCTCGCCTACGAGGCGGGGCGCAAGTGGGGTCACCGCGTCAACACCATCTCGGCCGGTCCGTACGCATCGCGCGCAGCCAGCGCCATCGGCTTCATCGGCGCGATGATCGAGCACGCCAAGACCATCACGCCCATCCCCGAAGCGATCACCGCGCGCGACGTCGGCGCGGCCGCCGCGTTTTTGGCGAGCCCGCTGGCCAACGGCATCACGGGCCACGTGTTGTACGTCGACAACGGGTTTCATGCGATGGGCGCACCCACGGTCACGCCCCCGGCAGACAAGTAAGGCTCATCGAGCCCTCACGGAGCAGGCGTCGAAGCGCGCGGCTGTTCCGTGTGCGCGCTCGTTGTAGACGCGCCCTGTGGCGTGGTGAAGCCGAGCACCCCGTGGCCCACGGCCAGGACCAGCTGATTGGGAGCCCTTGGCGGCTGGTTGGTCACGACCCGCAGCCCATCGCGCATGAAGGCGGTTCGGACGCGGGTCGCGGGCGAGAGGCGATGGGTCTCGGCCAAGAGCTGCATCGCGGCGGCGGGCACGACGATGGTGCTGCTGCCCAATGCCACGCACTGGATCTCCACGGACTTCTGCTTGGGGGCAGGCATGGCCACCGGCGAGCTGCCCGTCAGGTCGCCGTCGCTGCTCGTGATACGGACGATCGTGACTTCGGCGGCTCCGCACTCGCGGCACGACAACGAGACCGCGTCCCCGCGCAACGGTAGGTTCTGCAGCGTCGCGTTCGTTGCGCTGTCCAGGTTGAAGGCGGCCCCGGGCGTCAGTGTCGCTTCGACGCCATCGAACGCAGAGTCCCCGTCCGGGACCAACGAGAGGGTCACCCCCGACTCGTGCACGACCGACACGGACGCCGACGCGGCGGCGGCACGCTCTCCGATCGCAGGACACCAGTACGCCCCGCGCTCCGACGAAAACGCGCACGCCAAGGGTCCGTTCTCGACGCCCGCGATGTTCAACACACCGTGGTCCTCTTGCGTTGCCGGCGGCTTGTCGACGCGATCGTACGCCCAGGCGCGACAGCCCGTCACTTGGCCCGGGTGCTCCTCGTAGTCAGGCGCAACCGCCTGCGTCAAAAAGGCATTGACCGTCAGCCCGTGCCCCGACGCCGGCAGGTTGGCAATCGTGATGTCTTGCACCGAAACGAGCCCGGTGTGGGTTGCCGGGCTCCGTCTTCCTTCTGCATCGGGCACGGAGGGTGGTCGCGAACCGTCTGCTTCTCCGGTCGCGTCGACAACGTCGTGTGCTGCATCAGCGTGATGCTGGCTCGGCTCCATGCGGGGGCACGCTGCCGTCATCGCGCTCGCCAGAACCACGGTCATCCCTGTCCACGTTCGTTTGCTATTCATGGGAGACACCTTGGCTGTTCCTCCGCGTCACTCGCCATGGGTCAAATGTCATGCTCGTGGTCATGGATCGCAGGTGACCACGGTCTGCTTCGGGCGGGTTTGCTACGCTCCGATGATGTGGACCCGCGCGCCTACCAGCAGTCTCGAGGAGCGCACGGCCCAGCCGCAACGCAGCGCGCCTCCCGCGCGCTCGGTGGGGCTTGGTTTTTGTCTGGCCTTCGTTGCGGTGACGCTCGCAGGGTTTGCGCAGGCAGCCAATGCGCCGCCTACGCTCGTCCCGCGCACGACGTTGGTCTGGCTTGCACTCCTGTGCGCCTCCTATGCGCTGCTCGGCACGGCAGGTCTTGCGTGGGTCGAGCGGCGTGGCTCGCGGGCAGAGCTCGCTCTCGTGCTGCTCGCTACCGCGGTGCTGGGCGCCGCCACGACGCTGGCCAGCTACGGCTACACCGCGATGATGCTGCTGGCCGTGGTGAGCGCGAGCGTGCTGTACCTACCGTTCGTGCCCGCCCTCGTGGTGACCGTCGCTGCGGCCATCGCGGCGCAGGTCGCGTTTGGGCTGCGCGACACACCCTGGCAGGCTTTTGTGCAGGCACAGGTCTCCTTCGTGTCGGGGATGGCCTTTGTGTTCGTGTTCTCGCGCATCGCGGTACGCGAGCGGAGAGGGCGCGCCACCATCGAGCGGCTGGCCCTCGAGCTGGCCGACGCCAATACGCTGCTCGCCGCACGAGCACGCGACGTCGAGCAGCTTGCGACGGTCAACGAGCGCAACCGCATTGCGCGTGAGATCCACGACGGACTGGGTCACTACATGACGGTCGTCCACGTCCAGCTGGAGGCCGCTCTGACTTTGTTTCAAGACCAGCCAGAGCGTGCGCGCACGAGCCTGAGCAAAGCGCAAGAGCTCAACCGCGAAGGCCTGAACGAGGTGCGGCGCAGCGTCGGCATGTTGCGTGGTGTCAGCGGCTCGATGCCCCCACTCATCCAAGCCTTGGGCGCGCTCGCGACCGAGTGCAGCGAGGCCGGCGTACCGACCTACGTGCGTGTCGAGGGGACGCCACGTCGTGTGGCCGAGCCGCTGGAGTTCACACTCTACCGCGCGGCGCAGGAGGCTCTCACCAACGCGCGGCGCCACGCACACGCTTCGCGCATCGACCTCGCCTTGTTCTTTCGCGCCGAGGCGGTGGAGCTTCGTGTGAGTGATGATGGCGTCGGCGCAGAGCCGTTGCGCGAGGGCTTTGGGCTGTTGGGTCTGCGCGAGCGTGTTGCGCTCGTGGGCGGCAAGGTCTCCGTCGGCCGTCGCGCTCTGTCCACGCGCGCAGGTGCTACGCCTGCCGCAGAGGCGCCCGGCTTCGCGGTCGTGCTCGAGGTGCCAGCATGATCCGCGTCCTCATCGCCGACGATCAGGCTCTGTTTCGTGAGGGGCTACGCGCGGTGCTTTGCGCGCAAGGCGTCGACGTCGTGGGCGAAGCGGCCAATGGTCGTGAAGCCATCGAGCTCGCAGAGAGCCTCAAGCCCGACGTGGTGTTGATGGATCTGCGCATGCCTGTCCTCGATGGCATCGCGGCCACGCGACACATCGCCGCGATTGCCCACGGTCCGCGCGTGATCGCGTTGACCACGTTCGACGACGACGAGTCCGTCTTCGACGCGATCCGTGCGGGTGCCCTTGGCTACCTGCTCAAAGACACAAACTCGGCGAAGCTCATCGAGGCGGTCGAGCACGCGGCTCGTGGGGAGTCGCTGCTCGCGCCCGCCATCGCGACCAAGCTGCTGAACGAGTTCGCGCGCACGGCGCCCGTGAGCAAGCGTGACGTGGCGTCCGATCTCGGTCTGTCCGAGCGCGAGCTGATGGTGCTGCGAGCGCTCGCACGCGGTGCGGCCAACAAGGAGATCGCCAACGAGCTCAAGCTGGCCGAGGGGACCGTGAAAAATCACGTCACCACGATCCTGACGAAGCTGAATGTGCAAGACCGCATCCTCGCCGCCCTCAAGGCCCGCGCGCTCGGTCTACTCTGAGCCGGCTCCAGGCGTCGCTGTTAGTCGAAGCCTGGTAGCAGCATGCCTATGTAGCTGGCGGGCTTCACCACGCCCTGCGCCTCGAACCACTCTTGTGCGTGCGCGCGCAGCTCTCTTCCCCGGGTGCTGCCGATCAGACGCCCCAGCTGGTAGCGCGCAGCGGCCGCGTACAGAGTCATCTCGCCTTCGTAGAAGCTGGCCTCGGCCTGCTCGAGGCGCTGGATCGCGCGGTCGCGATCGCCTCGCGCGGCATCGACGCCCGCGCGCGCAGCGTGTCCCCAGCCCACGGCGTAGGGCACCCGCATGGCGACGAGCTTGGCACCGGAGTCTGCGGCGTCGCGCAAGAGCAGCTCGCGCTCGCCGCGATCGACACGCGCTTGCGCGATGCCGGCGCGCGCACGAAGGTGGCGCAGCGCGTAGCTGATGGTCGGCACCTTGAGCAGCAGCGCCTTACTGATCTGTGGCCAGGCCCCCATCAAGCGCGAGTAAGGTTTGCCCTCGCGTGTGTACAGCTCGACCTGGATGACACCCGTCAGGTG
>JBEGTL010000472.1:0-6482 GCA_041179425.1 Pseudomonadota bacterium
GCGTGGCGCTCGAGCTCATCCCGGCCGAGAGTCCGCTCTCGCTGGCCGCCGATCCACTGCGCGTTCGCCAGGTGCTCATCAACTTGATCGGCAACGCCATCAAGTTCTCGGCAGGCCGCGGCGCAGCGCGCGTGCGCCTCAGCATGGAGGCCGAGAGCTGCGTGTGCGCGGTGGAGGACGACGGCATCGGCATCGCGTCCGACAAGCTGGAGACGGTGTTTACCAGCTACAGCCAGGCGGATGGCGACGTGCGCCGCGTGTACGGAGGCACCGGCCTCGGTCTCTCCATCGCACGCTCGCTGGTCCGTCTGCACGGCGGCGAGCTGTGGGTGGAGAGTGCGCTCGGGAGAGGGTCGGTGTTCCGCTTCCGGCTGCCCCGCGTCGAGGGTCTACGCGTGAGTGCGTGAGGCTCGCGGCAGTCGTCTCGGCGCCGGGCAGAGGACTCAGAACCGCCGGTCGAACGTGGTGGGGTCTTCGTTGTCGGCGATGTTTTTGTCGTCCACGGTGTCGGGCGGAGACGTGTCGTCGGTGTGGTGATCGACTAAGTCATCGACCCAGTCGATGAGCGGGATCGCCTTGCTGACCGTGGTCCCTGCGTCTGTCTCGGGTACGGTGGTGGTGGGTCCGGAGTCTGCTGTCGGGGTCGGAACCGACGGCACGCCGCTGTCGACGACAGGGGTCGCGACCGGATCTTTTTCTTCGTCGTCCGAGCAGGCCAGGATGCCGAGGCTCAGGACGAAGGCGAGCGCAAAACGTACGTTCGTTGCCATGTCGTCCTCACATCGCGCCCGGGGTGGGCGTCCTCAGGTACGGAAAGACCGCGTCGAACTGACTGTCTTCCTGGAGTGTCGCGTCGGTGAACGCGAGCTGGCCCGAGGGAGCATCTGCCTTGGGGAGCAGGTAGCCCATCGCGACGCGCAGCTCGATGTCGACGACGTCGTCACCCGGGCGGCGACCGTTGGGAAAGCCAGCTGGATCGCAGCCGGTGTTGTCGAGCTTGAGTGCGCCTTCCACGAAGCAGGCGGCGGCACCCAGGCTGTTCTGCGCGCCCTTGGCCGTAGCCGGCAGCGCGGTGTTGAGGCGCATCATCTCGGCGGTCGAGCCGTTGGCGTTGACGTTGGGCACGCCCGTGAGGAACGCCGCGACGAGATCCGCGCGCGGGAACTTGTTGGGAGCGACCACACCAGCGCTGCCGAACAACACCTCGAGCAGCTCGGGCAGGCTGGGGTTGGTCACGTAGCTGGCAAACTGCGCGTCGTCCTTGGGCTGACTGTTGTTGAACAGGTCCTTGTCCTTGATGCCGATCACGAGCTCGTTGACCAGCGGGCTACCCAGGCGTGAGATCTGCGTCCAGGCGCCGCCTTCGAACGACGGCAGCTCGAACGTGGAGCGTGGGTTGACGATGCGCACCTGACGCACGCTGGCCGCGGTCCAGCCGCCCACCACGTCGCCCTTGCTCCCCTTGATGCACTTGATGGGGAGCTCGAGTGCGAGTGTGGTGATGTTGTTGTCTTCGAGGGAGTTGGGCGCGAGCGAGCGAGCCTCGCGCGTGGTGCCACCGGCGACGACGCTGGCTGGCGCGTTCACCAGGTCGAACACGGCGCCCAGGTTGACGGCGAACGACTCTTTGCGCTGACCGACGAACACGCGGCCGGGTAGGTCGCAGCCAGGCACCTTGATGTCGTACTGGTGCGCCTTGGCGTACGCCTCGTAGCCGGCCACCGAGCCGAAACTCTTGGTGCCGATGAAGTCGGCGGGCTTGTTGAAGACCTTGCTGCCGTCTTTTTGGCTGACGACGCCTTCGGACTTGCCGCCGCGTCGCAGCGAGAGTGTGTAGCTCTCTTTGACGTTGAGGTTCGAGGCGTCGTTGACGGAGATGGGCCCGATGTTGACGAGCGGGATGGCCGTCTGCTTGCCTCCTGCGTCGACCGACAGACCCTTGCCGTTGGCGGCGAGGTTGCTGTCGAAACGAAAGCGGAAGGAGAGGTCTTCTTTGGCGTCGCCGTCGTTGTCGAGGTTGATCTCGTAGCTTGCCTCCGGGTCGAGCGCGAAGAAGTTGGGGCCCCCGTACGGCTCTTGAAACGGCTGATAATTGGCGATGATGGTGACGTAGTCCTGGCGACCCGACTCGTAGCTCTTGAACAGATAGAAGTCGGTCGCGTCGGTCTTGGGGTTCTTGGTGATGAACGGGGCTTCGCGGTGGCTCGAGGCCAGCGCGCTGCCGGTCTGACTCACGAGCACTGCCGTGAGGGCGCCTGCCTTGAGCCACCTGGTGCGTTGTCGTCTCATGTCTGCTCTCCTTGTTCCACGTGCTGTCTCGCGCCCGCATTGCGGACGTACGAGTCCTTGCGCAGCGCTGGTGCGCCACGTCTTCGTTGTTTGCCGAGGCTGTGAGCGGGTGGTCTCTGGGACGCTCAGCGCTCGCGCTTCACCGGGCTGAGGCTGCTGAACGTGTCTGCGATGGCGTGGGCCGCACGCTCGGCGCGCGGGCCTTGTGCGTGGGTCAGCGTGAGCACACTGCCGCCGTGGCTGATCAGCGTGCGGCCAGGCACGATGGCGTCGAACAGCCGATGAGAAGACTCGGCACCCGCGCGGGCCGCCGCGTCGTCCGCGTACTCGCAGAACGACACGCCGAGGCCCGTATCGCTGACCGCAAGCTCGCAGTAGAGAGCGCCGACGGTGCTCGCGAGCACCTGACGTTTGCGCGAGAGCAGGATGCCCTGGCGCTGCATGGCGGCGAACAGCTGCTCGGGGCGTACCGCTCGTGCGGGGCGCGCCTCGGCCTCCACGACGAGGCGTGTTCCGAGCGGCAGGCGACTCAGCTTGGGATCTGGCGTGAGAGCGCTGGCAGTGAGTGCCACCTCGGGCTTGGGCGAGGCCTTCGGCGCGGCCGGCGCGGAGGCGGGAGCCTGGCTGCAAGCGGACGCCCACAACGAACCGAGCAGCATCAGTGAAGCCATCTGTCGCATGTTCAACCTCCCACCACGCGCTCGTAAAACCAGACCAGCGACAGCGCGGCGATGGCGAGCGAGCCACCGCGCAACAAGACGAACCGGTAAAACCAGGCGTGACGCAGCACGAAGGCCAGCGGCACGAACAACAGCACGAGGGCGAGCTGGCCGAGCTCGACGCCCACGTTGAAGGCGAACAGACCGCGCAGCAGCGAGGCGCCCGACAGGCCGAGGTCGGACAGCGCCGACGAGAACCCAAAGCCGTGCAAGAGGCCGAGTGCAAACGCGATGCTCCAGCGGTCTCTGCCGAACACCGGCCACACGTTGTCGAGCGCGGCCACGGCGACCGATGCTGCGATGGCAGGCTCGATCACCTCGGCCGACATGCTTACCACACCGAGGGCGGCGAGGCCGAGCGTGAGCGAGTGCGCGATGGTGAAGGCAGTCACGACTCTGACTACGTCGCCGAGCACACTTCGGATCTGTGTCGCGGTCGAGGTCGTCTCTTGTTTGCGCCGCAGCACGGCGGGCAAGAGCAGGGCGAGCAAAAACAGCACGTGGTCGAGCCCGGACAAGATGTGCTCGACCCCACTGCGCACCAAGCTCAGACTCGACGTCGTCGTCGACGGTGGCCGCGCCAGGTCGAGCCGGGCCACGCGCTGCGGGTCGCTCAGCACGAGGGCCTGCGAGCCGGCTTGCACCACCGCACGGTGCTGTGGATCGAGCTCAAAAAACAGGCTGTACGTCAGCTCGAGCGGCGCGGCATCGACAGCACAGTCCACCGCGAGGGGCAGGCGAGCGTAAGGTCCGTCCGAGTGCTCGACCAAGCTGAGCGCCGAAGCGCGCACCGCGCAAACACGCCCACCGCGAGCAAGCTCGAGGTGGCGCAACGCGTACGTGGCTAGCTCTTCCTCGCGCGCCGAGAGCTCGCCCCAGGTCAGTGCACCATCGCCGTCGTGGTCGAGCACCAGCGCGCGATCCAGGTCGCGAAGCGCGATGTCCCACTCGCCAGACAGCGCGTTGCCCTCCGTGGCCAGTCGCAAGTAGCTGTCGCTCGGCTTGTGTGCACTCGCGGGCAGTGCAACTGCGGCGCTCGCGAGTGCGAGCCCAACCCAGAGTCCTGTCTTCATGGCTTCTCACTTTCACTCGTGCGCGCTGCCACCCCGCCTCGCAGCGCGGCTGCGCTGGCGCGCACGTGCGGCGCTTCGAAGTGCGTGGTCTCGAGCCACGCCAACACTGGCTGTGCCGCAGCGACGTCACCGGTGCGCTGTGCCGCTTCGAGCACCAGGCGCGCATCCCACGCCTCGTGCTGCAAGGCCCAGCTCGCGAGTGCGAGCGGCAGCGCGCGCTTCGGGTCGCCCAACGCAAGCCACAGCCGAGCTTCCTCGCGCTGATGTACCGAGTCTCCGCGTAGACGACTCGCGGCAAAGCCTTCGCGCGCACGCGCCGAGGCCGGACCTTGTCGCTCGTGTAGCGCGAGCTCGGCCAGGGCTTCGCGCAAGAGCAGTGCATCGTCGGCGCGGTGTGCTTGCACCAGCTGCCTGGCCTGCTCGGCGCGGCCGGTGTCGAGCAAGAGGTCTGCGTAGAGCGCGCGCGTGTAGCGATCCCCGGCATCGATCGCGAGCGCCGCGCGCAGGTGGTGCTCGCTCAGCTCAGTCGCGCCCGACCAGTAGGAGACCTCCCCGGCGAGCGAGTGCAGATAGGCTTGCTCACTCGTGTCGCGCGTGTGCTGCAGCGCGCCGGCCAGCGCTGCGCTCGCCTGTGCCGCCTCGCCGGTCAGTGCCTGGATCGGCGCCAGGCAGGCGACGTGAAGTGCGGAAGACACCAAGCTCGTCAGCTGCTCGCAGCTCGCACGCGCCTCGTCGTAGCGGCCGACCACGGTGAGCACGGTTGCGCGCGTGAGCCAGGCCTGTGCGTTTGCCGGCTCCTGCTCGAGTGCGCGCTCGAGGTCGACCAGCGCACCGCCGAAGTCGTGGCGCGACTGCAAGATGGTCGCACGCAAGAGCCGAACTTCTGCCGCCGGGTCGGGCGCGGCGGCGAAGGGCAACAGAGCTGCCTCGGCCGCGCCAAGGTAACGAGGGTCGCCTTCTCGCCGCGAGGCCTCGATGTACGCCCGCGCCAGAGCGAGCGCGCGATTCCGGTCGCCAGGGGCCCGCTCCACGCTCTTTTGCAGTGCCTCGAGGGCCTGGACGTCGGCGTCCGCGCGGGCCGGGACCCGCGCTACCACTTGGTCGTCGCGCTCGGGGCGAACGACCCCCGTTGCGGGATGGGTCACGGCGGCCAGCACCAGGACGGCGGCGACACTTCCGATCAGCAGTGCGCGCGCCGGAACACGCGAAGTGAGCGGCTCGGCCGCGAGCGTGAACATCCGATGAACCCTCCGCACAACCTACGCACGGGGCTCCTGGTCGGATCTGAGGCAGGACAAAATCGCACGCACGACCCACGGCGGGCAGCCGTCGGGCCTGCTCTTTGCTCTTCTGCTCGGCGCCTGGTACCAACGCGTACCCGCGATGGCGTAGAGTGCGCGTGGTCCGCGGCGCGTGCTGCGACGAGCTGGAGTCCGATGTCTCAAACGTCTCGCGACACGACGCACAAACGCTGGCTCATCTACGGCGCCAATGGCTACACGGGCGTGCTGGTGGCGGAAGAAGCGGTGAGGCGTGGCCATCGACCGGTGCTGGCGGGTCGCAACGCAGAACGACTCAAGCCGCTGGCGGCGCGGCTCGGTCTCCCCTGGCAGGTCGTCGACTTGGCCGACGCCGCCGCGCTGCGGCGCGCGCTGGCCGAGGTCGACCTGGTGTTCCACGCGGCAGGCCCGTTCGTCGACACCAGCGCCCCGATGATCGGCGCCTGCCTCGCCACGGGCACCCACTACCTCGACATCACGGGCGAGGTCTCCGTCTTCCGCGACACCTTCGCCGTCGATGGCGACGCCCAGCGGGCCGGTGTGGTGCTGATGTCCGGCGTGGGCTTCGACGTGGTCCCTACCGACTGCCTCTCGCTCTACGTCGCGCGCCACCTGCCCGGCATCGTCTCCCTCGAGATCGCGATCGCGGGCATGGAAGGAGTCACCGCGGGCACGGCCAAGAGCATGCTCGACGGTGCCGGTGCGGGCGGCCTCGTGCGCCGCAACGGCGAGCTCGCGTTCTGGCCCTTCGGAAAGGGCAAAAAACGAGTCCGGTTCTCCGATCGCGAGCGCTCGGTACTGCCCATCCCGTGGGGCGACCTGGAGTCGGCCTACCGCTCCACGGGTGTGCCCAATATCATCACTTACATGGCGTTTCCGGCAAGGCTTGCCGACGGCGCCGCGCTCGGCTGGCCTCTCGCGGCGGCCAGTGCCCCGCTGCTCAAGCTCGTGCTGGGTCAGCCGAGCGTGCGCGGCGCCCTGGGCAAGCTGATCGAACGACAGGTCAAGGGACCGAGTGCGGCGTCGCGAGCGACCGGTCGCTCGTACGTCTGGGTGCGCGGTAGCGACGCCGAGGGCGAGACGCGCGATGCCTGGCTCGAGGTCGCAGACGGCTACACCAT
>JBEGTL010000473.1:0-6478 GCA_041179425.1 Pseudomonadota bacterium
CACCCCCCGCCCCGAAGCTGCGCTGGGGGATGCCACGTAGGTTATTTTTTTGGGGGTTACGGGACATCGTTCCGCTTCGCTCCACTCGTCATCAACGGACTCGCTTCGCTCGTCGCCGGGGGCTGGACGCTGCTTGAGGGGTCGTCGCGGTCGGCGGTGGTCGTGCGAGTCGTGCGAGTCGTGCGAGTCGTGTGAGTCGTGTGAGTCGTGTGAGTCGTGCGAAGAGCGGAGAGCAGCTCGCTCGCTGACCTCCGGCGACGAGAGGCTCGTGTGCCGGGAGCGCACGGAGGCTGCTGCTCACTGGCGGAGGTGACTTGTGCTTCTGGAGCTGGGCGGAGCGAGCCCCGTTTCCGACGGTCAATGGAATGGGTCGTTCACGGTCAAAGCGAGGTGTGGCCGCCGGTTGCGGCGGTGCGCGTTTGAGTCTCGGGCGGTCCAAGCACGGTGTGGCTGACGGTCCAAGCACGGCGTGGCTGACGGTCCAAGCGAGGGATGCGTCTTTGACGCTTTGCCGGTCCAAGCGAGGCGTCGCTGCCGGTCCAAGCGAGGCGTCGCTGCCGGTCCAAGCGAGGCGTCGCTGCCGGTCCAAGCGAGGCGTTGCTGCCGGTCCAAGCGAGGCGTTGCTGCCGGTCCAAGCGAGGCGTTGCCGACGGTCCAAGCGAGGCGTTGCCGACGGTCAAGCCAGGCGTTGCTGACGGTCCCAGCGTTGCTGACGGTGGTAGCAATGCTGGCTCCTGACGAGCGCAGCGAGGCGTTGCGGCGTTGCTGACGAGCGAAGCGAAGTCCGCTGATGACGGGCGGACGGTCTGGCCGGTGGCCGTCTACGACGACGATGGCAGCGAGCGTTCTATGACGAGCGTAGCGAAGTCCGTTGATGACGAGTGGAGCGAAGCGGAACGATGTCCCGTAACCCCAAAAAAATAACCTACGTGGCATCCCCCAGCGCAGCTTCGGGGCGGGGGGTGGCCTCAAAAAATCGTCGATGGAGGGGACCCTTGGTCCCTGATCGAGCGCAAAAAAACTGCGCGAAGCGCTTTCGACAGCGAGTAGGAGGGAGGCTCCGTCGACGATTTTTTGAGGCCACCCCCCGCCCCGAAGCGTCCAGTACACGATCCCGTCCGCAGCGAGGCGAAGCGAGCCGAAGAAGCGAGGCGAAGCGAGCCGAAGAAGCGAGGCGAAGCGAGCCGTGGAGCCGAGCCAAGAGCCAAAGAAGAGCCGAAATTACCGACCAATCAGCGTGCGGACGACGACACCAGCACAGGCCAGACCGAATGTACCGGTGACGAAGCTCGCGCTGCCTTCGATGCGACTGCGCTTGTCGCAGCTGTGTAGACCGTTGTCGCCGTTTGGACAGACGCAGCGAAAGCCCTGCCCGTGATCGTAGTGAACGTCTGTCGGCGCTATCGGCTCCTCGGAGCTGAACACTGCCGTCACGCCCAGTGGATGACCCTGGCGCGCTTCGATGTCGTGCCGCTCCCGCAGTAGCTTGCGTGCGTGCCGAGCGAGCGGATCCGTGTGCGTCTCGGACAGGTCGGCGGTCTGCACTCGCGTCGGATCGAGCCGTGCGGCGGCGCCCATCGACGACACCAGCGGAATCCCTCGCTGCAGACAGGTCGCGATCAAGTGCACCTTCGCCGTCACGTTGTCGATGGCGTCTACCACGAAGTCCACCGGCTCACGCAACAGCTCCTCGCTGCTCGCGGCGTCGTAGAACTTGGGGACCGCGTGCACCTCGGCGCTCGGATGGATGAGACGCAGACGCTCGGCCATCACGTCGACCTTGTGCTTGCCCACGTTGCCCTTGAGCGCGTGCAGCTGCCGGTTGACGTTGGTGATGCAGATCTCGTCGAAGTCGACCAACACCAGCTTCCCCACTGCGCTCCGCGCGAGTGCCTCGGCCGCGAACGAGCCCACGCCACCCATCCCGAACACGATCACACGCGCGTGCATCAGTCGCTCGAGCCCCGGCTCGGTGAACAGACGTGCGGCGCGATCGAAGCGACGGTGCGTACGATAGGCGGTCTCGACGGCACCGGCGTCGGTTCGGATCTGCGGCTCGCTCATGGGCCGAGGGTAGCACCTAGACGAAGGGCGGAAAGTGCGCTGGATCGCAGCCAAACAGCGCCAGCGCATTGGCGGTCGTCGCTTGCGCAAGAACCTCTACATCTTCGCCGCGCAGCTCCGCCGCCACGGCCAGCACACGCGGGATGTCGCTCGGCTCGGACCGCGTGCGCGCGCTGCCCGCTGGCACCTGACTCGGACCGTCGGTCTCGACCAGCAACAGCTCCCGCGGCACCGCGGCCAGGCTGGAACGAGGCTTCTTGGCGTTCGGGTGCGTGATGATGCCCCCGAAGCTGAAGCGCATGTTCAGCCGCCGGTAGTCGGCGATCAGCTCAGCCGGCCCGCCGTAGGCATGCATCACGCCGCCACGCGCCAGCGGCCCAAACTCGTTGAGCAGCGCGAGCATGCGCCCGTGCGCACGCACGCAGTGCAGAATCACGGGCAACGAGAGCTCATGAGCAAGTGCAAGGTGTGCGCGCACCACCTCGGCCTGTGCATCCAAGTCGAGCCCTCCACGCCGAGCCACGGGAGCATCGAGCCCACACTCGCCAACAGCAACGGCCCCCGTCTCAGCGAGCCATGAAGGAAGAGACGCCAGTGCCTGCGCGCGACCGTCACGACTCAGCTCCTGCAGGTACAGAGGATGCAGCCCAACCGCGCAAACAATCCCAGCATCGCCAGCGCACAACCCCTTGAGCCGAGGCCATTCTCCAGGCTCGTACCCAGGCACCATGATGCCCACCACCCCAGCCGCCCGAGCGCGACCAAGCACCAGAGCCCGATCCTCGTCGTACTCCTCAGCGTCGAGATGACAGTGACTATCAAACATACCTACCAAGCGTAGCGCGAGACCCGACGCGGCATCTCCCAGCGCAGTTTCGGGGCGGGGGGTGGCCTCAAAAAATCGTCGATGGAGGGGACCCTTGGTCTCTGATCGAGCGCACAAAGAACTGGCTCGAAGCGCTTCAGGACGCACTAGGAGGGAGGCTCCGCCGACGATTTTTGAGGCCACCCTCCGCCCCGAAGCGTCCAGTACGCGATCCCGTCCGCAGCGAGGCGAAGCGAGCCGAAGAAGCGAGCCGAAGAGCCGAGAAGTCAGACAGAAGCAGGATGCAACGAAGAATGCTGATCCGCAGGAGAACCCTCAGCAGAACGGATTGTCCCGTCTTCCGTAAAGTGCTTCAGCTCCTCAGCGATCCGTCGCACGTAGTCTTGCCGCTGATGAAACGGCAGAAATGCTGCTTTGAACCCATTCAGCACGATGTGTTTGATGTCAGCAAGAGACATCCCCAGCTGCGTGTGACACAGCCACAGCTCCCGCGACACCGTCGTGTCCGTGATCAACCGGTTGTCCGTGTTCACGGTCACCCGCAGACCCAGGTCGTGATACAGCTTGATCGGATGCCGCGACAGCTCGGGCACCGCGCCCGTCTGCACGTTCGAAGAAGGACAGCATTCAAGCGGCGTCCGGTGATCGTTCACGTACGCCAGCAGATCTCCGTTCTCCCACAGCCGGCAGCCGTGACCGATGCGATGCGCACCGCACACGTGAATCGCCTGCGCGATCGACTCTGGGCCAAACGCCTCGCCCGCGTGGATGGTGCAGTTGATGTTGTTCTTGCGGATTAGCTCGAACGCATCGCGATGGTGCTTGGGCGGGTGGTCGTACTCCGCACCCGCCAGGTCGAACCCCACCACGCCGCGATTTTTGTAGGCCACCGCCAGCCGTGCCATCTCTAGCGACGACTCCGGCGAGATGTTGCGGATGCCGCAGATGATGACCTTGGCGTGGATGCCCAGCTCTTCGCGCGCACGGGCAATGCCGGAAAGCACGGCCTCGACCACCGTGGTGATACGCAGCGCGCCGCGCGTGTGCAGCATGGGCGCGTAACGAATCTCCATGTAACGCACGCCCTCGGCGGCGGCGTCTTCGCACAGCTCGTACGCCACGCGGTACAGCGCGTCTTCGGTCTGCAGGACACGCAGGGTCACGTCGAAGGCCTTGAGGTACTCGACCAACGAGCCCGTCCGCAGCCCACAGTTCATGGCCTTGAGCAGGTCTGCTCCGTTTTTGGCGGGCAGCTCGATGCCGTCTTGGTCGGCCAGCTCGAGGATGGTTTTGATGCGCAGCGACCCATCGAGGTGCACGTGCAGATCGGTCTTGGGCAGGCGCTCGAAGAACGACAGTGGAAGCGTCATGACTCAGTATAGACGGACCCACGCAGAGTCCGAGCACAGAGTCGTCTCGCATGCGCTGCCGGCCGCCGCCGTGTAGGTCAACGCTTGAGCTTGACGCCCAGTCGCTCCAGCACGAAGTCGAGCTTGCCCAGCGACACACTGACGCGGGTAGGCATGCCGCCCTCGAGCCCGAGTTTTTGCAGCAAGTCCACGCCACTGTCGAAGCGTGCCGCCGCCGTCACGGTGGTCTTGTCGTGCACGACCGAGATGGTGGCCCGCTCTTGACCGAGGAGTAAGAGCAAGGTCTTGTCGTAGTGCGTGCGCGCCATGCTCGCGTCGACCACCGCCACTTCCCCGTACAGCTCGTACTGGCCGGCCAGGCGGCGCGCCTCTTCTTCGTGGTTGCGGAAGATGAGCGCCGCGGCCTCGATGGGACCGATGAGTCCCTTGTCGGTCGCGCCCTCGGCCAAGAAGCGGACGATCAAGCCGCGCAAGCCCTCGTCGTTCGGCTTGCCGCGCAGGGCACGGTCGAGCATCTGCGCCAGCTCGCTGGGCACCCCGAGTCGGGTGTCGATGGCGCGCGCGTCGTCGTCGGCGCCGGGGTAGGGCTCCTGGCCGCCGCGCACCCACTTGGCTGCCGCGCACAGGCCATCGAAGTCGGTGTGGCAGCAGACGGTGTCGACGGGACCGGCGCGGTCGACGATGGCCGGCGTGACCATCTCAGGGCAGGCTCCGTGTTCTGCCTTCGTGCTGAGCACGAAGCGTGGGTCGCCCGCGTACAGGGCATGTTTTTGGTGGTCGTGGTGGTCGACCCACATCGCGAGCCGGTCACCGAGCCCGTCGATGAAGGGTTTGGTGGTTCGCTCGAAGCTAGCGCCGCCGGCGCCAGCGGCGGCGAACGCGACGTCGAGCACCACGACCCGACCCTTCAGGTCGCTCGGTCGTGGCAGCTTGCGCGGAGTGCCGTACGCCAGCAGGGGAAAACTCATGAAGCTCGAAGGTGAGCGCCCCAGCAGTAGCGTGCAAGCCGATCCTGTCCGGCGGTAAGAGCACACGCCGTAGACACGAACTGGAAAACGCACGTGCAGAAACTCACCGGCGACCCAAACGCCGCTTGCGAATGAGGCCTTTCCGCGTGCAATCTGAGAGCTACTCCCCTCGAGCGCGACGGGTTTTCTAGCCGCCGCACACGGTGTTGCGTAGTGACATCAGCAGTTCCCAATGGTCCGCTTACAGACAGTAAGGTGAGAGTCGTAGGCCGCGTGCTGAACGCGGCGTTGTGGGTTTCTCTGCTCGGCGCTGCGGGAGGTGCGGAGGCCAGCTCGACCTGTCCGGAGGGGATGTGGTCGTCCAACGGTAGCTGCTGCGAGCTCGGCAACGAGTACGTCGCAAGCAAGAACCAGTGCATGCCGGTACGTCCCGAGCGCCGCTGCGTGGAGGGACACCTCGACGACTGCGTGGTGGCCGGACGGCAGCTGGAGCAGCGCGGCGACATCGGCGCGGGCTACGCGGCGGAGCTGTACAAGTACGCCTGTGACGAGGGGCATGCCCCTGCGTGCCGAGGTCTTGGCAGTCTGCACGAGCGCGGGCTGGGGGTGGAGCGCGACGCGGTGCGAGGCCACGCGCTGTACGAGCAAGCCTGCGAGGGCGGCGACGCACCTGCGTGCACGCTGCTGGCCGAAAAGATGATTGGAGAAGCGAGCACGTCGACGCAGGCACTGGCGCTGTTTGCGCAAGCTTGTCATCGCGGCGATGCCCACGCGTGCGACGCCTACGGCGAGCAGCTGGCGCTACGTCCAGAGCACAGCAAGCAGAGCGGCTTTTACTTCGAGCGAGCCTGCGTGGGTGGCATCGGCTCGGCTTGTCGGACACTTCTGTCGCGAGAACGAGCCGCGCATGTGCGCGAGGCTCACGCGATCGATCCGGCACGTGTGCGCGAGCTTCTCGAGCGCGGCTGTCGTGCGGCTGATGCCGAGAGCTGCACGCTGCTGGATCGCGCGCGGGCTGAGGTGCGTTGAGCGGTTGCGGCTGCGGTGGGCGGAACGGTCTCGCTTGCTGGCTGCTGTGGTTGTGCTGGGCTGATCAGGGTGTCGCGCGTTGGCGCTACGCGGTGGGGTGCTCGTTCGGAACGAGCCGCTGGGGCCCCATCCCATTCGCTGCTGACGCGCTACGCGCGGATTTTTTCTATGCGCTCAGCAGAGAAACCTTCGGTTTCCCCATCGGCTCGTTCCGAACGGGC
>JBEGTL010000474.1:0-6467 GCA_041179425.1 Pseudomonadota bacterium
AGCGCACCGACAGCGAGGTCTTGGAGAAGAGGCGACTGAACGTCTCTCCTTTGACGGCGGCACTGGCGATCACGCGGCCAAGGACGGTGGCGTTGGTCAGGCGTGTGGGAGCGCCGTCTTTGTACGACTCGGCGATGTAGCCGTACCAGACCCCGGTGCCGAACAGGAAGCCGAGGCGATCGCCGATCTTCATCACCGGGCGGGGGCGCGTACGTATGCGCTCCGGGTGACGAACCATGCACAACGTCCGGCGCAGCAGCTCGGCCGGGCCGCGCTGGCCGATGCCGATGGAGCTCGCCACCGTATTCATCGTGCCGCCGCGCAAGAAGGCGATCTGCGGCCGGGTCTGTGCGCCGTACGCGCGCCACAGCTCGGTCAGGGTCGCCGAGGCGGTGCCGTCCCCGCCGAGGACGCCCACGGTGCTGACGCCGCGACGCGCGACGTCGGCGCACACCTCGCGCAGCTCCTGCACGTCGCTGGTGACGTGCAGGGAGGCATCGCTTCCGCAGGCGGACCTCATCTGGTCGGCGAGCTTCGGGTCGCGGCGCATGCTGCCCGCATTGCGGTTGACGATGATGGCCGTGTGCACTGGGAGGCGCTGGCGTAGCACAAACCCTGCGCCGGCGAGGTGTCGGATCGGAGGCGATCTCAGTCGTGCTGCTGCGCACTTGCGGTGCGCGGGCGGGGCGGGTAGACGGGTCCGGTGAGCCCTCGCGACACCGAATACGCGCAAGAGCGTGCCGAGCTCCTCCGGAGCGCGCGTGCTTACTTGGAGTGGGAGGCCGAGCTGTCCACGCTCGGGATCCCGCACGCCACGTTGGCGCGAGCGTCCGCGACGGCGCGTGCGACCCCGCCGATCGCACAGCCGATCGTGCCTGTCCCGCACGAGAGCCACGGCGCTGCACACGCACGAGAGCAGCAGGCCCCCAGCCCGCAGCCGCAGGCGCCCAGCGCACGGCCGCAGGCACCCAACCCTCAGTCGCAGGCCCCCAGCCCGCAGCAGCAGGGCCGGGACGTGCCCCCCACGGGTGTCCCGGCCGAGAAGCGCGCGCGGCTGGCCGTGCTCGACCAAGAAGCGCGCGGCTGCGCTCGCTGCGAGCTGGCCAAGGGGCGCACCCACACCGTGTTCGCACGCGGCAACCCCGACTCGCCCATCGCGTTCGTCGGCGAGGGCCCGGGCCAAGAAGAAGATCGGGCGGGCTCCCCGTTCGTCGGCCCCGCGGGCCAGCTGCTCGACAAGATGGTGGGCGCCATGGGCTTTGCCCGCGACGACGTCTACATCTGCAACGTCGTGAAGTGTCGGCCGCCCGGCAACCGCACGCCTTTGCCGGTCGAGGCACAGGCCTGTGCACCCTACTTGCTCGGTCAGCTCGAGGCTGTGCGTCCGCGGATCATCGTCGCGCTGGGGCGCTGCGCGGCGGAGAACATGGGACTGGTAGGGGCAGGTGGTTGGCGCGGCCGTTGGGGCAAGTTCCAGGGCGTCGACGTCATGCCCACCTACCACCCTGCGTTCTTGCTGCGCAGCCCCGAGTACAAGCGTCCCGTCTGGGAAGACCTGCAGCAAGTCATGGCGCGGCTCAAGCAGCCGGGCTGAGGGGCGCGTGCTTCGCCAGATGCGTGAGCTGCTTCGGGCTGTTAGCCTGAACGTGTGACCAAGGAAATCGACGAGGATGACGACCTCCTGGCCGAGCTCGACGAAGAGCTCGACGAGATCGCCAAAGGAGACATCGAGGCGCCCGTCGGCGCGAGCGAAGAGCTGGGGCTCGAGGATGCAGACCCGCTTGCGGACGAGATCGACGAGGCGCCCGAAGAGGTGGGCCTCGATGTCGAGACCCTCGATGGCGCGGCCGGGGGCGAAGAGGCGTTCGACGACGATGAAGACGAGCCGTCCGCGCTCGACGACAGCAAGCTCGAGCTCGACAACGACTTCGACGACGAAGAAGAAGACGAGGACGGCTGGACCGCCGAGAGCGAGGGCAGCGCCGGCTCTTGGGACGAAGACCTGCTCGACGACAGCGAGGACGAGCCCGCGGACGACGGTGGGCTCGAGGGTGTCGAAGACCCCACGCTCGACGACTTCGTCGATGAAGAGCCCGACGGCTCGTTCCCCATCGACGGTGACGACCTGAACGCCGACGAAGACCTGGAGCGCGTCGAGCTCGATCTGGGCTGACTTCCTGCCCCTCGATTCGCTTATGATCGAGGGAGTTGTGCGCACACGGCACGCCCGTGGCGCGAGCGACCGAGGGGCGCGACGAGGGGGTTGTACGCAGCAGGATCGGAGAGAGGCGCGAGAGGTCTTTGTTCGCAGCCTGCGCGAGGGCCTGGGCGGCAAGCCCGGCGCCCCGCTGCGAGCGCTGCTGGAGATTGCAGACGACAGCGACGACCGCGTGGTCGCGCGCGGCATCGTCCGAGAGCTTGCGCGCGCGGAGGTCGAGCGGCTCTCGCGGCCCGAGCGGCGCCGCGCGGCCAACGCGGCGGCAGGCACGTCGCTCGTGCCGGTGGCCTACGTCGACAGCTCGTTCCTCGGACGGCTCAAGATTCAGAGCGAGATCGAGGGCGAACAGACGCTCGCCGCAATGGCCGACGTGCCCACGCTGCTGGCGGTGCTGCGTGCCGGCTCGTTGGTGCAGCGTCGTGCGGCCGCGCGCCGGCTGGCTGAGCGACAGACCGACAACGACCTCTCGGTCGACGACCGCCGGCGTATCCACGAGGTGCTCGAGCAGCTGCGCGATGTCGAGATCGCCTACGAGCTGCTGGCGTGCCACGCGCTCGTGTCCGGGCCCGCCTCGCGCGAAGCGCAGCGGGCTCGCCGCGAGGTGATCGAGCTCGGTCTCTCGCTCGAGCGCGAGGTGGTGCGCTACTGGGAGGGGGACGCCCACGAAGAGCCACTGATGAAGTTGTCGGGAGACGCGCGGGCACAGCTCATGCTGCATGCGCGCGACCTCAGCGACGTGTTGGTGCTGCACGTGGGCGCCTTGATCGAGGGCACGACGGGCGCTCCCGACCCGCTGGTGCAGCGCGCCATGCTGTCGTCGGTGCGCTACGCAGGCGACC
This sequence comes from Pseudomonadota bacterium, assembly GCA_041179425.1. GTDB lineage: Bacteria > Myxococcota_A > Polyangia > Polyangiales > DASUME01 > DASUME01. The sequence continues at coordinate 3,058 of JBEGTL010000474.1, forward strand.
CGCGGCTGGTGCCGTCGTTGGTGGCGCTGCTCGAGGTCGACGACAGCCGGCTGGTGATCGAGACCGCGCGCGCGATCAGCCGCGTCGACGACGCGCGCGTGTGGCCTGCGTTGGTGGCGGCGTACGACCGCAGCGTCATCGATGTCGAGCGCATCGCGCTGGGCGCCGCGCTGGGCCGGATGGGCGACGTGCGTGCCGCCGACTACGTGCGCAGTCAGCTCAAGAGCGAAGACGAGCACGTGCTCACGCGCGCACTCGAGGGGCTGCGTACGCTGGGCACCGCCGAAGACGTGCCCGTGGTGCTCACCTTCGTGCGCTCCGCCGACCCGGTGATCGCCAGCAAAGCCGCGCACACCCTCGGGCGCATCAGCGACGGGCGCGGCCTGTCCGATCTAGGCAGGGTCGCGCGCGAAGCCAAGGTGAGCTCGTTGCGTGCGGCCGTCGAAGAGGCCACGCAACAAATCGCTGCGCGCCTGGTGTTGCGCGGGGAGGAGCCCGTCACCGAGACCGGCCTGGCCGCGCTCGGCGACGATCGCGTGAGCGTGGTCGAGACCGTGCCTGCCCTCGGGATTCGTTTCCGTGCCTTTCGGCTCTACGTCACGGGCCGGCTGTGGCAGCTGCTGGGGGCGCGAGCGCGTGCCCTTGCACGGTTCGAGGACGCGGCCAAGTGCCGGCCGGACTGGGCCATGCCCATGGTCGTGGCGGCCATGATGTACGCCGCACGCGACGAGTACGCGCAAGCGCTCTCGTTGTTCCGCCGTGCGCTCGAGCTCGCGCGCTCGCGTGTCGAGCGCAACCCTCAGGTCATGCTGCACGTGGCGCGCTGTTTTCTGCGCCGCTCCGAGCAGGTCGAGCGCGACGGCCGCGTCGCCATCGCGCGTGGCCTCATGCACGAGGTGCTCACGCTCGATCTGCGCAGGGTGCCGAGCTCGCTGCGCTTCGAGATCGGACAACGCCACGAGACGCTCCGCACGTTGGGGGCTGGATGAGCGCCGAGTCCACGTTGCCCACGGCCAACGAGCTCTTGCTCGCACGCTTTCTACAACATGCCGATCACGGACTGCGTCGGCTCACGATCGAGATCGGTGGAGAACAGGTCACGCTGTGGCTGCGGCAGGGTAGGCTGCGCGAGAGCTGCACCTGTAGTGTCGAGCGCTGCGATCACGTGGCGGTCGTGCTGCAGTTTCTGGTCGAGGGGGCCGCGCAGAGCTCGCCCAGCGAGGTGCGCGTGCGCTCGTCCATGCGCCCGCCGGCGAGCGACGAGGCGTCGCTGCCGCTCCCGGTCGCGTTCGAAGAGCTGTGTCTCGCGACTGCGCGCGCCGGCGTGGCGACCCCCGACTCGCCGAGCATCAAGGAGGCGCTGGTGCAGCTGCTCGCCGCAGCACCCGAGCCGGTGCCACTGTCGCTCGCGCGCTGGGTCGGACGTTTTTTGGGTTCGTTGTCGGTGGGCGATGCGGGGGAGCTGTCGCGTCTGCTCGATGGCGCGCTGTCGTGGGTCGACGAGCTGCGCGCGGGCGACACGAGCTTTACGGCGACTGCCAACCGTCGTGCGTGGCTGGGGCCGATGGACGCAGGCAACGCAGCCGCGTCGACGGACGCGCTCGCGGAGGTGACGCTGGTGGAGGTGGCGCGCGAGTGGATCTCGGGGCTCGATCGCGCGGCCATCGAGCGTCGTTACCTGGTGGAGCTGGTGAGCGGCGAGGTGTTCACGGAGTGGAGGCGGCGAGGCGAGACGGAGATCTCGGTCGGGCCGTGTCCTCGGGTGGCGCACGTGGCGTTTGCGGAGCTGGAGACCGCGATGCGGCCACGGCGCGCACGTCTGCTGCAGTACACGATTAGCGTGCAGGTGCCAGACGCGCCGTGGCAGCGGGTGGTGTCGCTGGCGCACACTCAGATCGCCACGTTGCGGGAGCGCTGTGCGGCAGACTTGCGCGCCAGTCCGGCCTTTGCAGAGCCTTTCGCGATCTTTGCGCCCGCGCAGATCGACGTGGCGGGTTGTGCCCTGGTCGATACTGCCGGTGAGCGGCTGACGCTGCGTACGGCGCCTACGATCTCGACGATGGATTCTCTTTTGGCTGCGACGCGCGGGTCCTCGGAGATCGTGTGCGTGCTGGGTCGTCTGCTGAGTCGGGCGCCTGGTTTGATCTTGCAGCCTTTGAGTGCCGTGGTTCGTAGTGGGGACTGGCTCGAGCTGCGGCGGTTGACCTGACTGCTCCGACTGCTCTGACTGTTTACTGACGACGAACCCAACCGCCCGCACCCGCACCCGAAACGAACCCGGTCAGTGAGGCGAATCCAAAACGACAGCCTCAATCTGAGCAGTCCCGCGCTCCAACATGTTCAGCTTCTTCGCCGCAGCCTTCGACAGATCGAAGATCCGACGCCGCTTCCCAAAGGGCCCCCGATCGTTCACGCGAACGACCACAGAGTGCCCTGTATCTACCCGACGAATCCGCACCCGCGTCCCAAGTGGAAGCGTCCGATTCGCCGCCGTCAGCGCACCCGGATCGTACCGCTCGCCACTCGCCGTCTTGCGACCGTCGAAGAAGTCCGCGTAGTAGCTCGCCTCCCCGCGCATCACGTCGCCATCGCGATCCATGTCCACCCCTTCGGGTGCCTCGGGGACGGGCTGTGGCTCGTGCCCGTTGCTCGCGATCGAATGCTGCGCCCCTTCGCCGCAGCATGCAGTCGCGAGAACGGCGAACGGAAGTAAGCACGTGGCTAGACGAATACGTTGCATGGGACACTCATTGTCGATCGCCAGGCCGCCCGTGACCAGGCGCGATCAGCATCTGCCGGAAGGCTTCGTACACGAAGCGGTCGCTGTGCTCCGGGGTGTGGCAACCGCCGCACACGCTCTCTGGCACGGCCAGCGCAATCAGACCTGGCTGCTTGGGCGCCGCGTTGTGTAGGCTCCCCGGCCCGTGGCAGTTCTCGCAGCCCACGTCCTTGAGGCCGTCCACGTGGGTGACCGTGCTGCCGCCCTTCATGTTGTAGCCGGTCACGTGGCAGCTCACGCAGCTCAGGTTGAACTCCTTGTGCACCCGCTCGAGCGTCTCGTAGGCGCGTCCGTGTTTGGTCCCGCGCCACCAGGTGTACGCCTCCTTGTGGCAGCTCGCGCACGACTCCGAGCCTGCGTACGCAGCTGTGCCTTTGTCTGCGGGCAACGGCTCGAGCCCAGCCAGGCTGGTGCGGTTGTTGTCGTTGACCCGGATGTCGTGCGCCTCGAGCTGCTTTTTCAGCGCAGGGTCGTCGGGTACGTCGGGCGACAGCTCGAGCAGCTCGGCGTTCAGCCAGCGGCCCGCAAACGACGGCTTCTGCGCTCGCTCGCGCTCCGCTTCCAGCTCGCGTAGCCGCGCACGCTGTGACTCGAGATCGGCCTTGGCGATCTTGGGATCCTTCTCCCAGGC
>JBEGTL010000475.1:0-6459 GCA_041179425.1 Pseudomonadota bacterium
GCGCAACGTCGGCACAGAAGCTACGCGACCGGACATGGTCAAGAGTAAGACCAAGAAGCATGTTCATCAGACAAAGGTCGCCGCTTGATCAGATTTCTGATCCACAACTCTTGACCATACCTCCTGCGTCGAGTCCGACCCTTCTTCCGAGTTTTCGAGGTCGCCGCCGCCTACTCTTCGGTAGTGCCAGGCGGTAGCCATCGATTGGGGACCTCATGGTCCACACGGTTCCTCAGTGGGTTTCTACGGCGGGTGCGACGCGTTCCTCGCAGCGGGATGCGGTGGGCCCCGCCTCGCCATTGGGCCTCAACGAGAGCGCCCGACCCCGTCACAAGCGGGACGCCCCTCTCCGTTTCTTCGCAGGTCAAGAACGACACGGACCCGCGCGCTGTCGAAGAGCAGCAAGCGCTGGGAAAAACTGTCGGATTGCTCTTCTGACGGCTCCAGCTAATAGTGCCATTTAAACGAGGAACAGTCCGTGAGCGAGTCGCACGCAGCAGTCGATCGTTCGGTGCGTGCCGCCACGGAGGTTGGTGACCTCCGTGAAGCCGCGAGCGAAGCTTTCAACGCCTACGGGCCCGAGATCTTGAGTTTCCTCTGCGCGCGCCTCCGATCCGAGAGCGCCGGCCAAGATGTGTTCTCGATGTTCGCCGAGGACCTCTGGCGGGGGCTACCTGGTTTTGGTTTCCGCTGCACCCTGCGCACGTGGCTCTATGCGCTCGCGCGCAATGCGGCCAATCGCTACGCCGTGATGCCGCACAATCGGCGCGCGGCACACGCGCGTGTCGCTGACCATCCTGTTCTATCGGTGCTGGTTGAACGGGCGCGTACCAACACCAAGCCGTACCTGCAGACCGAGGTGAAGAGCAAGCTGCGCGCGTTGCGTGAGCGGCTATCGGTCGAGGATCAGACGCTTCTGGTGCTGCACGTTGACCGCAACCTCTCGTGGCGAGAGCTGGCCACCGTGATGCACGACGGTCAACCCGAACTGGCAGTAGAAGACCTGACCCGCGAGGCCGCGCGCTTGCGCAAGCGCTTCGAGCGGCTGAAGATGCAGTTGCGCGAGATGGCGGTCGCCGAGGGGATCATAAAGGGGACTGAGCCCTCCCATTCTGGCGAGGACAACGAATGAACAAGAGGTCGGATTTCGAGCGAGCTCCGACCGATCTGTCGAATGATGAGGCCGAAGTTTCGGACTCCGATAGCTTCGACGCTGTCTTGCGCGAAATGGCGCACGTTCCGACGCCGAACAGCGCGTTGAGCAAGAGTGTGGCGCCGGGCAGTGTGCTCGCTGGCAAGTTTCGGGTCGAGCGCAGGCTTGGCCAGGGCGGGATGGGGGCGGTGTACGAGGTGCGTCATGAGCTCACCAAGCACCGTCGAGCACTCAAGTTGCTGCACTCCGACCACAGCCAAAATCCAGAAATAGTGCAGCGCTTCTTGGATGAGGCATCAGCGGCGGGGCGGACAGGCAGCCCGCACCTTGTAGAGACCTATGATGCCGGGATTCTGCCCACCGGTGAGCCGTACCTCGTAATGGAACTGTTGGAGGGCCTCACGTTTGGAGAGTTGATTAATCGGAGTGGCGTGCTCTCTCCCGAGCTTGCATGTGAGTTGGTCGCGCAGGCTGCCGAAGGCATGGCGGCAGCCCACGAGGCCAAGATCATTCATCGCGACCTCAAGCCAGAAAACTTGTTCATCGTGCAGAAACCAGACGGTCCGTTCGTGAAGATCCTCGACTTCGGGATCTCCAAGTTCAGCAAGCTCTCGCGCGCGGAGAGACATGTTACCGGACCAGGCGCGTTCATTGGAACACCGGCATACATGGCGCCAGAGCAGATGAAAAGCGCCAAGGATGTGGACGAGCGCGCTGATGTGTTTGCACTGGGGGCAGTGCTCTTCGAGTGTCTGGGCGGTGAGTCTCCTTATGAGGCGGGGACATTCGGTGCGATCGTCGGACGTCTGATGTCGGGGGAGTACACGCCGCTTGAGAGTCTACGCAACGGGCTTTCTCCCGAACTGCATGCCGTGGTCCGAAGGGCGATTGCGGCCAATCCTGCCGAACGCACGCGGTCGGTGCACCAACTGGTGGAGGAACTTGCGCCGTTTCGTCGACGGGACACTCCCAGCTACCGTGCACTGGCAATTGACAAAGCCGACGCTCCCGAAGAAGGGCTCGCGCGTGACCGCATCGCTAGCGTGTCCGCCGCCACGAGCCGGCCACGTCCTACGGTCGAGGTCGGGCTCATCTTGGCGTTGGGAATCGCTGCAGCAGGAGGTTTCGCTTGGTGGGCGCGGTCGGGCGAGCCGACCCAGCGGGCGCCGGCGCCCGCGAGCGCGGAAGAGCAGAGGGTTTTGGTGAAGACGAGCAGTCGTGCGCTTGATCTGCCAATAGCGACCGACACGGATCCGCGTAGTCCAGAAGCGGGATCTTCGGCGACCCAGGTCGCGGTGCCCGCCCGATCGGCGCCCGAGTCCCCCCGCAGTACCAAACTCGGTCGCGCTTCCGGCGGCACGGAGAAAGTCGAACCGGTGGAGCGATCACGCACGCGTGCCCAGGAGCTCGGCCTGGCAGAAAAGAATCCCTTTGTGGGGACCACGCCGTGAGTTCCAGCCCCCCGACAACTCGGTGGTGCTGGCCAGCGTGGCTGATTCGCCTGCTCCTCGCCCTTCCGCTCCTATTTGTCCTTCGATCGGAAGGCGTGTCCGCACTCGACAACTCCGCAATGAACGAAGCCGCCCAGCGCTTCGATCGTGCTTTGCGTCGCGTGGAGCTAGGCGATCTCTCGGGAGCGCTCGCCGAGTTTCGCCAGGCTCACATGCTGGCGCCGAACGCGGTGGTGGTCTTCAATTTGGGCCTGCTCTATGCGGCAATGCAGCGACCGGTAGAAGCCGCAAGAGCTCTCAGCGACGCCATGGCTGCCCCCTCTGCGCTGACGTCCGAGCAGACTAGCCAGGCTCAGCGGATGCTGGCGGAGCAGAATGAGCGCATCGGGTATGTGCGGATCGAGGTTGCTGCGCCTCAGGGGGCGATCGAGGTGGACAACGTGCAGGTGGCAACGTTGCCGCTCGAGGCACCCCTCGCCATCGCAAGTGGCGCACGGGTGATCGGAGTTCTCGTGCCGGGCCACGCGCCTGCGCGCAAAGAGCTGATCGTGGCCGGCAACGTCCAGCTGAGCGTGAGCTTTGATCTGGTTCCGATTGATGGGCGACTGGCCCACATCGAGCTGACTTCCGCACTGCCGGGGGCGGATGTATTCGTGGACGGGCAGCGCGTAGGACGGACCCCCCTCGAATCATCCATCACTGTGGTGCCGGGCACGCGAACGGTGCGATTGAGCCGCGCTGGGTACAGGCCTGTCGAGCAGACGTTGAGTCTGAGCGATGGAGCCCGTGCGCATCTCACCCTGACGCTCGACATTGACGCCGACACTCTCGTGCGCGAGGGCGGTGAGTTGTCGCTGGAGCCGTCGGAGCCACTGAGCGTGGCGATCGTGGACGGCATACCCACGGGGGTGATTCGCGGACCCATGCGCTTGCCGCACGGACCGCACCGGGTGCGAGTCGAGCGCGGTGGCTTCGATGCCACCGAACGGGACGTGATGGTGCCTCTTGGAGACAGGCTGCACGCGCCAGTGGCGCTGGAGCCGACTCCGGCAACCCGAGCAAGCTACATTGAGAACTCGCGCCGCAAGCGGCGCGTTCGCGGCGCGGTGCTCGGGCTTTCGGGGTTGAGTTTGGCAGTCGGGTTAACGATTGCCTTACTGGCGCAGCGGAAGCTGCCAGCCGCGAAAGATGAACTGCAAGAAGTAGAGAGGGACGCTGCTTGGAGTCAGGGTGGCAGCTGCGATGGAGCGGGCCCCGTACGAGGTGGTCAGGTAGTAGAGTACACCTCTGATATTGAAAACGAGTGCACAGCTCGACTCAATGACGCCTCCAACGAGTTGAATCGTCTCGAGGCTATGCAAATTGCCGGCTGGACCGTCGCCGGAGCCTCAGTCGCGGGGGCGCTTACCGCAGGCATCATGCTCTGGCGCTCAGACGACCCAGAGCGCTACGAGCGTCGCTTCCGTCGCATCCAGCCGGTGATAGCGCTCAGCTCTTTGAGAGCGCTCGTTTCGATCCGTGGCGAGTTCTGACGGGTGGGGAGCGCATACGCCATCCCGTCGGAGCGACCGCGGTCCCAGCTGTTCGCTGGCCGTGGCTCATGGCCTGCTCAAACGCACCAAGCCCGCGAACTGCGATGTGGCGTAACCTAGATATGTGTAGCCAGCTCGCGAGGTCAACGCGTAGGGACGCACGTTGAAGCCGCTGGAGTCTATAGCTGGGCCGAGCTTGCTCAGCTCTGGCTGCCATTTCCCGTCGCGGTGTCGGTAGAGGCTCGCGGTGCTCGACTTCTGGTCGCGCAGCAACAGCAGTAGCTCGCCATTAATGACGGTAAGGAGGACGGAGGACTCTACGGCAGGTGTCACCGGCGCCAACGGCAGCGTGAGCCACTGACTACCGTCGAAGTGCGCCACATGAATCGTGTTGTTATCGTTGATTGCCAGTGCAGGCCCTGCTTCGAACCAGACCATGCTCAAGCCGGCGGAGAAGATATTTGTAGTGGAGGAACGGACGGTCGTCATCGGTAGCCACCGACCTCCCGCGCTGCGCCAGACTTCGTAGCCTCTCTGCGGAAAACTGAGGGCAAGGTATGGGTCACCCGCCGGACTTATCATGAGTGCTGCATCGGTGACTTGGGCTACCGAGTCCACGCTGCCGAGCTGCGTCCAACTACCCATCTCCGCGCGCCAAACCTGAGGCGCCGGCACTACGCCCGGGGCATAAGTGCTCAAGATCATGACAATCGGGTGCCCCTGCGGATCGAACGTCAGGCTTGGGGTGATCTGAGGTCGGTAGTCAGTGTTGCTGTTTGAGATGGCCAGCGGACCAGCCAAAGGCTGCCACGACGTGCCGTCGAAGCGCCGCAGGACGATCTCCGTCGCTGTGTCGGCGTCGTTGCGCTGCTGGAGCGCGACGAAGGGTACGTCCTGCGCGTCGAAAGCGAGCGCTGGGGTGCTCAACAGTGGCCGATCCGACACGGCAGGACCAATGGGCGTGAACAGGCCGTCGCCCGACTCGAGCTTCGATAAAAGGGAAAGCCCTCCCTGCGCGGTCGAGCTGCGCGTGAGAATGTACGGACGACCGGTCGAGTCGGATGCTACCGCTATGGATATGTTGCCGCTCGCGTCGTGCGGTAGGCGCGAGGCAACCTCCGCTGCCATCAGCGTGAGTGGCGCGCTCCCTGCTTCAGCATCGCCCGACGCGGCGCCATCGAGAGTGCCCTTGCCTCCGCCGTCGCCGCCAGCGAGCCCGCCTTCTCCACCGGGCTCAGTTCCGATGCCTGGGCCCGCGTCCAAGCCTGCGCCATTGCCGCCGTCGGCATTAGGCCACGACATAGGTCCGAACTTCTTGAGCGCATCCGCCGGAGGGGCCGCAACCAAGCGGCCATCTTCGACCTCGCTGGGCTCCGCGCAGTAGTGCACACCGCGCATGTCCTCCGCGCAGAAGCGGCCGCTAATACCCAGGATGTTGCAGTCGCCGTCCTTGCTGCACAGGTTGCGACAGCGATAGTCCGTGGCGCAGGCGAGTGGCGCCTGACAATCGTCAGGCCCCCCGCACCCCTCTTCCTTCTCTTTCAGGAGCTGACAGAGCGCGCGCGTTCCGTCCGTTATGCAAGAGCCGCCCAAGCCACAATCGCGGCTCTCTTTGCACTCATTTCGGCAGCGCCCGAGCGCACAGGTAAGCCCCTTTTTGCAGTCGCTTGCCTGGGAACAGGTACGGCCTGGCGTGGGCGCGTCGTCATTGCTGCAGCTTGCAAACAACGACAACAGAAACGGCGACAGAAGGCGGAAGATCAAAAACGCTCGTTGCATTCCAGCTCCTTGGACTCCGGGAGAGAGTGGTCGTCTCGCGTCTCCTCGTCAAACCCGTACTAGGGCTTGCGTGAGGCACGGGCAACGGAGAGCGACTCTCAGGAATGTGACCGACGCCGCCTGCCGTGATCGCTCAGATCGTGCTGAGTTTCGAGCGTTGCCGTGGTGATCACGTGCGACAAGGCATCGTTCAAAGGTAGCGATAGCCCCAGCCATACGCGCACGGCCGCCTGCCGAGGGGGTGAGAATGCCGAAGAGTATGACGTCACCTTGACGGTCGCCGCCTCGTTGCCTGGTGCTGGTCAGCCGTTCGGGCGCAGACTATCGCTGATGCACAGCATGTGAACCGCGGAAGCGACGCGCGTGGTCGCGCAGCCAGGTACCGCGCCTCCCGTCCCAGGCCGGCGCCGTGAAAGGGTGTTGTCTCTCGAGATATCCCACCGCCTTCGTACCGCGCTCTATCGTGACGCCACCGCTTGATTCTCTCGGTTTGCCCCGCCGTCTTCGCCTGGGTGAAGCGGTGACGGAAAGCGAGAGGCCGGGC
>JBEGTL010000476.1:0-6440 GCA_041179425.1 Pseudomonadota bacterium
CGTAGCTGAGTGTCTGCGTACGATGACGCGCGGCGACGGCGTTGGGCAGCTCGCGGGCAAAGCGCTCGAAGCGCAGCAGCACGGGCTCGTCTTGCTCGTCGCTGGCTCGCCCCACGCACACCAGCTCGAGCGCCGTGACCTCGCTGCTCGAGAGCAGCGGCAGCGCATCGACGCGCAGCTCGGCGTCGTGCAGTGCGGCGGCGAGCAGGATGCCGAAGCTCAGGGCCCAGCGCTCGATGGTGGTCTCACGAAACAGCGCGCTGTCGTAGCCGACGACGAGCGAGGTGCGGTCGCCCTCTTCGTGGACGATGAAGTGAAGGTCGTGCCGCGAGGATACCAACGTGAGGTCGAGCGTGGACCCCGACATGGCTTCGCGCGCAAACACCAGGGCGACGTTGGACGACACGCTACCGGGCGCCGCGCGGCCCTGCTGAATCGAGGCCTGGGCACGCTCAGTCAGGCTGGCAAAGGTCTGCTCGCCGCTCGGCGACAGGACGATCGACGTCAGCAGCGAGGTCTCTCCCGTGCGTAGCTCGATCAAGTCGATCGCCACGTCGGTCTGCTGCGTGTAGCGCGCGAGCAACGCGGCCAAGCCCGCGAGCAACGTCGCTCCCTCCGTACCGCTCAGCTTGGACGACACCTCGGTCAGCGGACGTGCGCTGGTGTAAGACCAGGCTCGTCGCGCCTCGAGCACGCGCTCTGCGTCCAGCGTCAGCTGTACCGCTGGGCTCAACGCGGCGAGGGCCGCTGCCGGTTCGACGTCGAGTGACTCGGGGGAGGGACGGTCGTTGTTCACGATATCCCCCCTGTGCAAGGGAGGTTCCAAGTCCAATCCGCTTGCAGCCACAGCCAAGGACCACTCCAAATTGTCGTGAAATCGCGGCTTGTGGGTGTCGTGTCGGCGCGGCGTGGCCGGGCCCAGGCCCACCCACTGTGCCCAGCGAGCGTGTAACTTTTGGTGTAACAGCTGTAACCTTCCCCGGGACGATCGTAACGGCCCCGTTGCCCGCGGCGCACCTCTTACTTTGCGGTCGCGAGGAATTGAAAGAGGCGTACTCGGGCGGCTCGCGGACTGCGGTGCCCCGGCCGAGAAGTGCGGCAGAACACACGGCGCGCCTGGGACGAACGTCCGCTCCGGCTATGCTGGCAGCGATGATCCACCCCTACGACAACAAGACGCAGACGAGCTGGGACCGCGGCCAGCTCAAGGTGCAGCTGATCAAGGCGAACACCACACGACCGATGGGATTCTGCGACGGGACGGACGAAGACCTCGCGGCCCTGCGCGACATGGCCGAGTCCGAGGGGGCCGACGAGATGTTCATCGACAAGCAGGTCCTCAAGTCGGGCCGCGAGATCTGGACCTTGCGCGGGAGCGACGAAGGCGCGGCTGACAGCGACTGAGCGGACCTACTCGGGAGGGCTCTTGGCGACCGTGATGCGCACGTACTTGGAGGTGGGCGTGTTGCTGCGCAGCGCCACGCTGTCGACGGGCACCAGCACGTTGGCCTCCGGGTAGTACATCGCCGTCGCGCCGCGCGAGACCTTGAACGGCACGACGGTGAAACGAGGCGCCACGCGTCGCACGCCCTGGAAGTGACTGGTGACGTCGACCTTGTCGCCTTGGTGTAGGCCGCGCTCGGCCATGTCGTCCGCGTGCATCAAGATGACGCGCCGTCCGTTGTAGATGCCTCGATAGCGGTCATCCAAGCCGTAGATGGTGGTGTTGAACTGGTCGTGGCTACGAATGGTCATCATCACCAGCTCGAGCGGCTCGCGCTCGAGCGTCGGCAGTGGCCCGGAGACGAAGTTGGCTTTGCCGGTGGCGGTGTGGAACACCCGCTCGCGCACGGCGTTGGGCAACGTAAAAGGGCCCTGCTTGATGCGCTGGTTGAACGCGACGAAGCCCGGGATGACGGCCTCGATGTGATCACGAATGCCGTCGTAGTCTTCGACCAGCGCTTGCCAGTCGACGCTTGGCGTGGGCGCGCTGCGCCGCGCAAACGTGTGACGAGCGATGCCGGCCACGATGGCGGGCTCGCTGCGCAGCTCGGGCGAGGCAGGCTCGAGGCTGCCGCGAGACGCGCTGATGATGCTCATCGAGTCTTCGACCGTGACGAACTGCTCGCCCGAGACCTGACGGTCGCGCTCGCTGCGACCGAGACACGGCAAGATCAGCGCGCTTCGCCCCGTGACCAAGTGGCTGCGGTTGAGCTTGGTGGAGATCTGCACGGTGAGCGAGCAACGCGAGAGCGCCTCGGCGGTGAAGTCGGTGTCGGGCGTGGCAGAGAGGAAGTTGCCACCCAGCCCCACGAACACCTTGGCGCGCCGTGCGTGGAGCGCGCGAATGGAGTCGACCACGTCGAGCCCGGGCGCGCGCGGCAAGGGTCCACCAAACCGTCTTTCCAACGCATCGATCAGCACCGCGGGCGGCTTTTCGTAGATGCCCATGGTGCGGTCGCCCTGCACGTTGCTGTGTCCGCGCACGGGACACACGCCAGCGCCCTCGCGCCCGATGTTGCCGCCGAGCAAGAGCATGTTGACCACCTCTTGGATGGTCGCGACTGCGTGTTTGTTCTGGGTGAGACCCATGGCCCAGCAGCAGATGATGCTCTTGGCGCGCATCGCGAGCGCGGCGGCCTGCGAGAGCTCGGCGCGCGTGACGCCGCTATCGCGCTCGATGTCTTGCCACGACGTCGTCTCGACGCTGGCCACCAGCGCCTCGTAGCCCGCGGTGTGCTCACGAATGAACGTGTGATCGAGCACCGACCCGAGCTCGCGCTCCTTGGCCAACAACTCTTTGATGATGCCGCGCACCAGCGCCAGGTCGCCGCCTACGCGGACCTGCAAAAACAGATCGGCCAGCCTCGTGCCGCCGACCAACAAGTTGAGCGGCTCTTGCGGGTTCTTGAAGCGCTGCGTGCCCGCCTCGGGCAGCGGGTTGACGTTGATGATGGTCGCGCCGCGACGCTTGGCCGACTGCAGCGCGGAGAGCATGCGCGGGTGGTTGGTGCCCGGGTTCTGCCCGAAGATGAAGATGAGCTCGGCGCGCTCGAAGTCGGCAAGGGAGACGGTACCTTTGCCCACGCCAATCGACTCGGTCAGCGCGCTGCCGCTCGACTCGTGGCACATGTTCGAACAGTCAGGAAGGTTGTTGGTCCCGAACTGACGAACGAACAGCTGGTACAGAAACGCGGCTTCGTTGCTGGTGCGCCCCGAGGTGTAAAACACCGCTTCGTCGGGCGACGACAGCGCGTTGAGCTCGCGCGCAATCAGCGTGAACGCAGTCTCCCAGGCCACCGGCGCGTAGTGCGTGGCACCCGCTTTGAGCAGCATGGGCTGTGCGAGCCGACCTTGCTGACCGAGCCAGAAGTCTGACTGTCGAGACAGCTCGACGACGCTGTGTGCCGCAAAGAAGCGCGCGTCGCAGAGCCGTGTGGTGGCCTCGTCGAGCGCGGCCTTGGCACCGTTCTCACAGAACTCTGCGACGTGCCGATGCTCGGGGTTGGGCCAAGCACAGCTCTGACAGTCGAAGCCGTCGCGCTGATTGATCTTGAGCAGCAGCTTGGTGCCACGCCAAAGCCCCGTGTCGCGGTGCGCGTGGCGGAGGGTGGCAAGCACCGCGGGGACCCCGGCGGCGGCTGTGGCCGGCGCACCAGCGCGAGCTGCTCGACCACGATCGGCGTGTTGGCCTCGACCCGAGTCGCAGCGGGCGGTGCCTCCGCGCGCGGACGAACATCGAACGGTTTGGGTGGGTCGTCGCTCTCGGTGGTCATGCCAGCGCACCTCAGCGCGTTGAGCCTACCGCGATCGCGCGCCGCGTGCTCAGTACACCCGCTCGGGATGTGCGTAGAGCGTAAAGCGCCCCTCACGCACGAACGCGGCCAGTGTGAGGCCGGCAGCGTGGGCGGTGGACACCGACAGCGAGCTCGGGGCCGATACAGAAGCCACGCACGAAAACCCGGCCATCGCGGCCTTCTGCACGATCTCGAAGCTTGCCCGCCCACTGACCGCGAGCACGTGCGGCGTGACGGGGTGTGCGTGCGCAGGCAGCGCCCCGGCGTAGAGCAGCCGACCGACCACCTTGTCGACCGCGTTGTGGCGGCCGACGTCTTCGGCCTCTGCCAAGACGTCGCCACCCGGTCCGATGGCGCACGCACCGTGCAGCCCACCGGTGCGCGCAAACACGCTCTGCCCGCGGGCAAGCAACGCGGGCACCTGCAGCAGCAGCGAGGCGGCGATGGGCTGCTGGCTCACGCGCAGGGGAGACAGGCGTGCGAGCAGGTCGTCGATGCCGTCGCGTCCACACACGCCACAAGCACTGGTGGTGAGACCGACACGACGCGCGCGTAACAGCCGCTCTACGTCGAGCTGCGCACCGGGCCCTGGCGTGACCTCGATGGCATTGCCGTAGCGTGGATCGTCCGTGCGACCGCAGTGGTAGACGCTGCCCACGTCGTCGAGCCCGGTCAGCACGCCCTCTGCGAACAAAAAGCCCACCGCCAAGAAGCGGTCGTCGCCGGGGGTGCGCATGGTGAGCCCCAGCGCGTCGCCCGCCACCCGGATCTCGAGCGGCTCTTCGAGCACCAGCTCTTCGCGCGCCGTGCGCGTGGTTTGGCCGTCGTGACACACCGCCTGCACGGCGACGATGCTGCGCTCTTCACGTACCGACACAAAGCCTCCCGCGGCGCTCGGGCCACGCGCGCAACTTTAGCCGACTTTGTGCCTCGCCATGCGCGCCAAGAGCGTCAGCGGGTCGCGCCGCGAGCGATCGCGCACGAGCTCGCGCAGTGCGGTGTCTACGTTGATGACCAGCCGTTCGGCTTCGCTCCAGCTCTGGTTGCCGAGCAGACCCAGCGCGATGCTCTCGGCGACCCCCGCTGCGAGCGGATCGACGGCCTGACTGTCTGCCGCGATCTCTTGCAGACGAAGCCAGTAGTCCTTGGTGTCTTGCACCCCGTGCTTGTCTGTCAGCGGACCGTGGCCCGGCACCACGACATCGACGTCGAGCGCGAGGATGGCGTCGCAGGCTGCGATCCAGTTGTCGATGGGCCCATCCCACACGATGGGGTGGCTGCCGATGAAGCTTGGCGAGCTCGCGAATGGACTGCTTGTAGTGCCGCTCGAACGTCATGGCGTCGCGCATCTGACGCGGCTCCGGGAGCGGCGCGCGCAGAACGACGTCCTGCAACAGAACCCTGTGCTCGCCTCGAACCCGCGCGCTCTCTGCGCGCGCGAGTGCGGCGGCCCCTCCCTCGATCAGGGCCAACATGTCCACGAAGTCCGCGGACAAGTCCACGATCCACGCGACGTCGGGGTCGAACGGCGCGGAGGTCTCTCGGGTCGGCGAATCGAGTACGCCAACGCCGTCGCGCGCCTCGAGAGGCGCACGGTAGGCTCGAGCTTCATGGCCGAGCCTCCGCTACAAGTGATACGTTCGTTCCACTTTTTGCGCAATGCCCGATGCGGGTCAGAACTTCGCGAGCAGCCGCCCCGGAGTGCGGTCGGGACTTCTCGCCCGCACTCGGTCGGGCAGCGCAGCGTGCTCGGCGATAGCACCGGGCTCCGGTGTCAGCGCGGTATCCGGCGCGCTGCGGGCGGCAAGGAGAGTAAGACGGTCATCCTGCGCGATGACCAGGGCCGTCGTTTTGCCATCGAGGCCGACACCAACGCCGCCGCACGACTCCGCCCCAACGACCGCATCAAGGCCGTCTACCAGGAGTCGCTCGCGTTCGCGCTAGAAGACCCCAACAAGCCGCATGACGACGTGGAGACCAAAGTCGAGGATTCGGACGAAAAGAAGGGGCCGGACGGGGTCCAGTTTGGTCGACGTATCACCACCAAGGTCGAGATCGTGGCGGTGGCGCCAGAGGGCAAGTCGGTCGAGTTCCGCGTCCCCGAAGGTCAGGTGCGCACGGTGGCCATCGACGACCCCAAGCACCAGTCCGCCGTGCAGAACCTGCACCCTGGCGACTCGGTTCAAGTCACGTTCACCGAGAAGCTGGCGCTCGCGGTCGACGAGTCTGCGGGGAGCTAAACGAGCGGGACGCGCGCCTCGCAGTCGAGCCCGTGCGTGCGGCGATCCTGCACCGCTGAGGCGCGCTTCCTCGCCTCGAAAAAGGGCTACGGCTGCTCGTCGTGGCCTCCTCCATGGCGATTGTGCAAGGAACAGGCCGCCTACTTCACACGCCCTTCTTTCCAGGCCTGCAGTAGCGTCTCGTAGGGCACGGTCTCGCCCTTGGGTTTTTCGTTGGCGAGCTTGGGTCGCGGCGCCCCGGGCTGGTCGTACCAGTACTTGGCGTCTTTGATGGGGTTGAGCTTGGGCGGGCAGTTGGTCATGCCCGCCCGCTCGAGACGCGCCATCACGCCGTCCATTTGTTCGGCGAGGGAGTCGAGCGCCGCCTGCGGCGTCTTCTCGCCGGTGACCGCCAGGCTGACGT
>JBEGTL010000477.1:0-6439 GCA_041179425.1 Pseudomonadota bacterium
TCTATCTCGCGCTTCCGGATACCGACCCGCAGCGCGCCATCGCCTGGCTAGAGCGTGCGGCCGAGCTGTGCGAAGAAGGCGGCGCCTACCGCGACGCGGCCCACTTTTATCGCTGCGCGCTCGATGCCGCACGGCTCTTGCCGGTCGCCGACCCGGCGCTGTCGCACGCGCTCAGCGCCTCGCAAGAGCGCCTATCCGGTCTGGCTCGCGCCGCTGGTGCCCACTCGTAGAGGCGCGCTCGCGGTCGCTGCCCGGCCCGGCTCGCCCCGCTTCTGCGAGAGCTTGCGGATGGTGGTGTAAAACACCGGCGTAAACAGCAGACCAAAGAACGTGACGCCGATCATCCCTGCAAAGACGGCGACGCCCATCGCGCGACGCATCTCGGCGCCGGCGCCGTGCGAAGAGACCAGGGGCCAGACACCCATGATGAACGCAATGGACGTCATCAGGATGGGGCGTAGGCGCAGTCGACACGCCTCGAGCACCGCGCTGCTGCCGAGCCGAGGCCATCGACGTCGCGCATCGACACCATGTCGACCGCGAGCAGTGCACCCGGCCGCACACGCTGCACGCCGCGCACGACGACGTGATCCGTTGCAGAGAGCCCCTCGTCGACGACCCGTAGGCCCTCGGCGATACGACCCAGCTTGACGGCTCGATACGAAGCCTTGCCCGTGCCGTCGACGACCCACACGTAGCGGCGATCTTGATCGGTGGCCACGGCACGATCGGCCACCAGCACTGCTTCGTGCGCGGCGCTCTCGGGCAGACGCACGCGCGCGAACGCGCCGGGGCTGAGTCGACCGTCCGCGTTCTGCACCACGACGCGTACCTTGAGTGTGCCCGTGCTGGGGTCGACCCGGTTGTCGACGAAGTCGAGCTTGGCCTCGTGCGGATGGCCTTCTTCACCGGGAAAACCGACCTGCGCCAGTCTGCCCGGCTCGCGGCCGAGACGGGCTGCGCGCGTCTCGTCGAGGTCGACGTACACGTAGAGCGGGTCGACCGACACGATGCTGGCCAGCGGCGTGGTCAAGCTCGGCCCGACCAGGTTGCCGGTGGTCACCAGCGTGCGGCCGATGCGACCGTCGACCGGCGCTCGTACGTAGGCGTACTCGAGGTCGAGCTCGGCACTCGCGATGGCCGCGCTCACCACGGCGGCGCGTGCGGCGAGCTGGCTGACCGCTGCGCTGCGCGTGTCCCACTCGCGCTCGGTGATGGTGCCGCTCTTCATCAGCTGCTCGGCTCGCTTGAGGTTTTTGTGCGCGAGCTCGAGGTCGACACGCGTGCTCTCCAGCTCGGCCTTGGCGCTCGCGAGCACACTCTGGTACGGCCGCGGGTCGATCACGAACAAGAGCTGGCCCTTCTTCACCAGCTCGCCCTCACGAAACGAGACCTTTTGTAGGTAGCCGGCGGCCCGAGCGCGCAGCTCGACCGCCTCTTTGGCTTCGGTGCGTCCGGTGTGCTCGCTGAACTCGGAGGTGGTGGCCACGGCTGGACGCGCCACGGTCACTTTGGGTCGGGCGTCGGTGGGTTGGGCGTGCGCGCTCGTGTTGAGCGCCTTTTCGCAGCCACTCAGGTTCACGAAGAGCAGCCCCAGAGCGAGGCCCAGCACCGAGAGGCGGTGTGTTGACCTGTGCTTCGGAAGTTCGGCTGTACGGTGCATCGTAGTCCTCCGGGTACTCACATACTCAAACAAGCGTTTGAGTAGATGCGGGTCGCGGCGGATGCGTTACGCTGGATCGTGAATGAGCACGACTCGCATTGCGCGGCAGGGACCAGGGGGGCTGACTCCCGAGCAGCGCGCCAAGATCTTTAAGGCCTTGTCGGACGAGCGGCGCATCGACATCGTCGACTCACTCGCGAAACACGGCTCGCAGTGCGGCACGCAGCTGGCCGAGGAGCTCGGCATCAGCATCGCGCTCTTGTGTCACCACTGGGAGGTCCTGGTAGAGGCAGGGCTCGTCAAGAAGGAGCGTCAGGGCCAGCTGCGCATCTGCACGCTCAATGCAGAGCGCCTCGCCGAGGCCACAGGGACCTGGAACACCAAGCCTCCCGCCAAGGGCACCAAGGTCAAGCTGCCCGCCAAGGCACCCAGCAAACCAGGCGCGCGCAAAAAACCTGTCGCGGCCACCGCCCCTTCGCGCACGAAGGGCCTCACCAAGTCGGTGAAGCGGGCAACGAAGGCCTAGTGCCTGACCGTACTAGCCGCGTGCGCGAGGTGGATGAGCGAAGTGCAGGCGGTGATCTCCGCTGTACGAGGCGACCGAGGCGGTGAAGTGGATGGTCCCGATACGGCGAAAGCCGCGGCTGAACAGCCACGACCGACGATCCGACACCTCGATGTCGTAGTGGATGCCGTCTGGGTGGTGTTGCATGCGCAGCTCTTCGCGTAGGTCGGCCGTGTCGACGCGGCGACTGGCAGGCGACGGCACGAGGCGCATGACGACCGGCGCGACCGCATCGCCACGCTCCCACTCCCCAAGCTCGGCGATGGGCGACAGGGAGCGAATCATGGCTTGGGTGGGGCTGAGCGCGCGATCGGCGAGCACGAACGCGGGCCCGGCCAACAGACCGACCGGGACCTTTTTGGCGATGCCCGCATGCGGCCGTACGGGCAGCAGGTCGGTCGACAGCGTCGCGTCGAGAAAGTGACGCGTGTGTGACCCCGAGAGGTTCTCGAGCGTGAAAAAATTGCCGGTCGCGAGCGGCGTTGCGTGCTCGGGATCGTCGGTCGGCCAGAGCTTGCCCGCCATGCCCACGAAGCGCAGCTTGCCCGGCCGGTCTTCACCCATCGCGTCCGACGCGCGCGCGATGATCAGCCCCTTGCTGCCCGGCTTGAACAGACCCGTGTAGCGAGTGCTGTCGTCGATGCTCCAGGTGCCGCGCAAACAGATGCCCACCGTGTGTACGAGCTTGTCGAATGGCGGCAAAAGGTCGGCGCGCGTCGTCAGCGTGCGTCGCGCGGCGGAGTAGAGACTCTTGGCGAGCAGCTCTGGAATGCTGTGCAGGCCAACTCGTTTTTCGGGCAGCGCGTCGTACGGATCGGCGGAGACCGCGCGCCACACCTCGGCGAAGCGCGAGCCCCGATACGCGGCGCTCGGGGCGCCTGGTTCGGGCGGTCGAACAGCCGCCCACTTCGCACTCGCTGCCGGTGTGCTGGTGTCGTGGTTCATGCGCAGTCCTTCGCCCTCTTGCACGAGCGCTTACTGTGGCGCTCGCGACAGTGTGCGAGTTCGCTGACGTGGCTTACAGCCGGACGTAGCCGGGGTCCGGAAACGGTGGCAGCATAGGCCCACACGGTGCCGCGCTTGCACCGCTACCAGGCCTTGCATGAACCTCAAAGAAGAGACCGAACGCCTCCGGCTAGAGCTCGAGAAGCTCGACGAGGTCAAAGTGCGTGTCGCGCTGTTCGGCCAACCAGGCGCCGGCAAGTCGTCCCTGATCAACGCGTTGATTGGGCGCGACGTCGCCGAGGCGGGCGAGCGTACCGATACCACCGTGGTCGCGCAGCGCTACCACCACGACGGCGTCGAGTACACCGACCTGCCGGGCTTCGGCACCACACGCTTCCCCGCGGACACGTACTGGGAACGCTTTCAGATCAGCGACCACGACCTGTTGCTCTGCGTCAAAGACGGCAAGTTCACGCTCGAGGACGACAAGCTCTTCTTCGACGAGCTGTGGAAGCGCGGCAAAGTCTGCATCTTCGTCCACAACAAGCTCGACACGCTCTGGTCCAGCGTAAAGACGCTCGAGCAGGTCAAAGACGAACTCACGGGCGAGCTCAATCAACGCATTGCGCCGCACGTCGCTCCGCTCGTCTTCACCAGCTGTCGCACGCGCGAGGGGCTCGACGAGCTCGAGCGCACCATCTGGGCATCCCTGCCCGAGGCCAAGCGCGAACGTTGGGCCCGCGCGGTGGCCGCGTACTCCGAAGAGTGGCTCGACCGCAAACGTAAGGTCATCGAGCGCGAGGTCTACGTGTGCGCGGCGCTGTCTGCCGCGAACGGCTTCAACCCCATTCCCGGCGCCGACCTCGCCATTGACTTGTCCACGCTGGCGGGGCTGTTGGTCCGCATCCGCGGTCACTACGGCCTCAGCGACAAGCGCCTCGAGCGCTACCTGCAGGTCGCGCCCGCAGCCAAGATCGTGGTCGACAAGCTCCTGCAGTACGCCACGCGCGAGGGGCTGTTCCGACTGCTGCGGCGGTTCGCGAGCCAGACCATGCAGCGACAGGTCAGCAAGTTCATCCCGCTGGTCGGGCAGAGCATCGCGGCCATGGTCGGCTACGGGGTCACGCTGCAGGTGGGCTTCGAGTTTCTAGACACGTGTCACAAGTTGGCACGCGAGCTCATGGAGGCCGAGCTGTCACAACGGGGGCCCGAGCGGCTAGCTCCGGACAGTGTCGACGGAAAATAGCCCAAATCGGCCGCAATAAAATGGCCGAGACGACGACTTTCTGTGGAGGGATGGGCTTCTAGGCCTTTATTTTTGTCCGCCGCTCTCGCTATGGTGGGTGCGTTCCGCAGACGGCCCCCCGCTGCATGTCCAGATTTCCCGCCGACGGGGGTCTGACATCAGAGTCGCACTGAGAGATTGGGCCGAACATTTTTTCCCTGAAGTTGAGGTGATGACGATGCTTAGTTCGGACCGAATGCGTACCCCCCACGCAGAACAAGAAGAGAGCGAGACGGAGCTGTGGGAGCGTCTTCGTTCCGAAGCGGGCCGTCGCAGCGGCGTTCCTGCTGCGCCGGAGAGCCAGCCCGCGCCGCGTTACAGCGGCTACCGTGCCGCGCCCCAGGGCGGCGCAGAAGAGACGTTCGAAGAGTTCGGCGAGGACGTCGACAGCGAGGACGGCGAGACCGGTGAGGTCGACCCGTACGAGCGCTACCGCCAAGAGGCTCGCGAAGCTGAGCAGGCGCACTTCGAAGAGCAGCAGGCGCTCGCGGCGCAGCAGGCCTCGCAGTTCGACGAGAGCTACGAGAGCGAGGACGAGGGCGAGCCGCAGCAGTACGACGCCAACCCGTCGTACGGCCAGGCCGCGCAGCACCAGCAGTTCCGGCAGTCGGCGCAGTACCCGGAGGCTCACTACGAGTCTGCGCCGTACGCGCCCGACGCGCAGCCGTTTGCCCAGCAGCAGTACGGGCAAGAGCAGCAGTACGGGCAGCCGCAGTACGCGCAGCACCAGCAGTATGCGCAGGGCGGCTACCAGCAGTCCGCGCAAGATGCGTTCGGTCAGGTCGCAGCGTACGGACACGTGCAGCAGCAGGCCGTCAGCGGCTTCGACCAGCAGCAGGCCTGGGCAGGACAGACCGCGCACACCGCGTCACCCTCGCACGCGCTCGATCACGAGACGGCTCCCCGGCGCTCGCGCTGGAAGTCGGTCGTCGTCGGCGGTCTGATCGCCGTCCTCGGAGCTGGCGGTGCGGGTTATCAGTTCGTCGTGCGTCCCCGCCAAGAGGCAGAGAAGGCGGCGGTCCTCGCGCAGCTTCAGGCTCAGCAGCAAAAGGTGATCGACGAGCAAGCGGCTGCCGACGCAGCACGCGCCAAGGCCGAAGCCGAGCAGAAGGCAGCCACCGAGGCAGCCCTCAAGCGCGCGGACGAAGCGGCGGCAGCTGCCGCGGCCCAAGCAGCCGCGGTCCCCGAGACCAAGGCGCAGAAGAAGGCACGCGAGCGCGAGGAGCGACACGCGGCCCGCGCGGCCAAGAAGAGCGAGTCGCACGCCAAGGCCAGCTCGTCCGAGAAGGCCGAGAAGATCGCACGCGCACCCAGGGCCGAGAGGGCGCCCAAGGCCGAGCGGGCGCCCAAGGCCGAGAGGGCACCCAAGCCCGAGAAGGTCGCCAAGGCACCCAAGGGAAAGGCCGAGGGCGGCGCGATGGCCGAGACCGACAACAACGACCCGTTGTTCGGCCTCTGAGCAACAGCGCTGACGGGTAGTCGGCGGAAAGTGAAGCCGTTCCATCGCAAGGTGGGACGGCTTTTGTCGTTCGTGGCCAGCTCCCAACCCCAACCCCAACCCCAACCCTTAAACGTACCCAGGCCGCCTCCCCCCGGGAGCGCGGCCTAGTGTACTTCGAGCCGTAGACGAACCCACTCGCGTAGCAGCGAGCGGGCGCGACTTACCAGCTGGACTTGGTGAGGCCGGGGATCTCTCCCGCCAGGCCCTTTTCGCGGATGGCGATACGCGAGAGGCCGAACTTGCGGTAGAAGCCACGCGGACGACCGGTGAGCACACAGCGGTTGCGCACGCGGATCTTGTTCGAGTTGCGGGGAAGAGCGTTGAGCTTGTTGGCTGCCGCGAGCTTCTCAGCGTCGGACGACTTGGGGCTCGAAACGATGAACTTCAAAGCCGCACGCTTCGTTGCGTACTTGGCCGACAACTTCTTCCGCTTCTCGTTCGTCGCGATCTTCGCCTGCGTAGCCATGAGGACTCCTGTAA
>JBEGTL010000478.1:0-6401 GCA_041179425.1 Pseudomonadota bacterium
GATGCCCGAGCCGATGATGGCGTTGTACTTGACGTTGCTCATGGAGACGAAGCGGTGGATGTGCGTGATGCCGAGCCAGTGCAGCACGTCGGGCATCAGCTCTTGGAAGCGCACGTCTTGCACCCCGGCCACGCACTCGGTGCGCTGGAAGTAGGCGTCGGCGCGGTCGCCGCCCTCTTGTCGTTTGCGTGCGTTGTAGACCAAGAACTTGGTCACCTCACCGAGCGCCCTGCCCTCTTTTCGGGAGTACGCGATGAGGCCGGTACCGCCGTTCTGCGCGGCGCGAATGCACTCTTCGATGGCGTGCGTCAGGTACGGACGGCAGGTACAGATGTCGGAGCCGAACACGTCGGAGCCGTTGCACTCGTCGTGCACGCGCGCGGTGAGCGGGACGCTGGCGTCTGCAATCTTACTGACGTCGCCAAACATGTAGACGGTCTGCCCGCCGATCGGCGGCAAGAACACCTCGAGGTCGCCGCGTGTGACCAGCTCCGGGTACATGCCGCAGGTCTCCTCGAACAGCGTGTGGCGCAGCTCGGTCTCATCGACACCAAACCGCTTGGCGACGCCGGGCAAGTACCAGGCAGGCTCGATGGCCGCCTTGGTGACCACGCAGTCGCCCGACTCGCGCAACACCTTGCCGTCGGGCTCCAGCCTGCCGGCCGCGATGGCCTCGCGCATCTCGGGCAGACCAATGTGCGCGGTGGTGATCGCGATGGTGGGCTGGATGTTGTAGCCGTGTGCCAGGTCGTCCGCGAACACCTCGCCTATCAGGTGGCCGTACGGGTCGATGGACACGATCTTTTCGGGGTCGGCCCAGCTGGTGTACGGGCCGATCACCTTGGTGGGCTTGGTGTTGGTGAGGTCGGCCTGGTGCGCGGGGTCGAGCGCCCCGGACGCGACGGCCAGGGCGCGGTACACGGAGTACGACCCTGAGTGCGCGCCGATGACGTTGCGATGCGACGAGTTGGTGAGCGTGGCGATCAGTGGCCCACGCACCTCGGGCGTGGCGGCCCCCCAGTGGATGGGCAGTGGTTTCTGTCCGTGGTGGCCGGGATGCGAGAGAAGACGAATGTGTCCGTTGCGACGCTGTCTTTTCTTGATCATCAGGACATCCAACTCCCGTTTTCGACCTCGGCCCACTTGGCCGTCACCTTCTTCAGCTTGGTCCACAGCTCGACGCCACCCGCACCGGTGATGTCGCCGTGACCAAAGCGCGAGCCCTTGGTGCCGCCGAACGAGAACGGCTCGCGCGGCACCGGTACGCCGATGTTGACGCCGACCATGCCGCTGGTGGCCTCGTCGCTGACGATGCGCGCGACCAGCCCGCTCTGCGTGAACACGCTGGTGGCGTTGCCGTAACGACTGGCGCGTTCGATGGCGAGCGCGTCGTGCAGCGTGGCCACGCGCACGATGCTGAGCACGGGACCAAACAGCTCTTCGTCGGCGCAGTGCGTGCCAGGTTGCACGTGGTCGAGCACGGTAGGCGCGATCCAGTGGCCGTGCTCGAAGCCGGGTGGAGGCGTGGGCCGACGCCCGTCGAGGCGCAGCGTCGCGCCCTCGACCAGACCGCGCGCGATGCCGGCCTCGAGCCGCCGCACCGCCGCCCCTTCGATGATGGCGCCCATGTCGTGCCCGAGCCGAAGCGCGCCGGCGCGCGCGACGATTTGGTCGATCAGTGCGTCGCAGTCGCCGATGGCGACGAGCAGACTGCCTGCCATGCAGCGCTGCCCTGCGCAGCCGGTGAAGGAGGCGACGATGCCGGACACCGACAGCTCGGGAGCGGCGTCGGGCGCGAGGATCATCGTGTTTTTGGCTCCTCCCAGCGCAAGCACACGTTTGTCGAGCGCCGCGCCGCGCGCGTACACGTCGCGCGCGACCTTGGACGACCCCACGAAGCCGTACGCCGCCACGTCCGGGTGCTCGAGCAGTGCGTCGACGGCGGCGCGCCCGCCGTGCACCACCGAAAAGACACCGGGCGGATAGCCCGCCTCGAGCATGAGCTCACCGAGGCGTGCGGCGGTCAGCGGCACCTTCTCGGAAGGCTTGAGCACGAACGCGTTGCCCAGCGTGATGGCGATGGGGAAGAGCCACAGCGGCACCATGGCGGGGAAGTTGAACGGCGTGATGCCGGCGACGACGCCGAGTGGCTCGCGCCGCACCTCGCAGCGCACGCCCGCGCTGACCTCGAGCGAGCCACCCGTGTCGAGGTTCTGCAGACTGAGCGCGTACTCGATGACCTCGATGCCTTTGAGCAGTCCGGCACGCGCCTCGTCGACGGTCTTGCCGCACTCGCGCGCGGCAGACAACGAGAGCTCGTCGAGCCTGGCGAGCAGCAGCGATCGAAACCGAAACAAAGGCTCGGTGCGCTGCTTGATGGGGAGCTGCCCCCAGCCGCGCGCGGCGTCGACCGCGCCCGCCACCACCTGATCGACCTCACGCACACCACTGTCCGGGATGCTGCCGA
Source organism: Pseudomonadota bacterium (assembly GCA_041179425.1). Classification (GTDB taxonomy): domain Bacteria; phylum Myxococcota_A; class Polyangia; order Polyangiales; family DASUME01; genus DASUME01. Next base: position 2,468 of record JBEGTL010000478.1, read on the forward strand.
GCAGCTGCCCCGTGTACGGACTGACCACCTCGAGACGTGGACAGTCGGGCGCGCTGGTGGCCACCCCGCCCGTCAAGTTGTGCACCGTACGGGGCGCCTCGGGCCGCGTGAGCGCTGCCAGGGCGGATTCGGGATGCGGAGCGAGTTCGAGCATCTGGCGGGAGCTTACCACCCAACCTCGTTCGCGGCCTGCTTCGGGCCTACTCGCTACTTGCGAGTGGCCTGCGGCGACGGGAGGGTCTCCGAGATCCACTTGGACCACGCCGTGCTCTTCTGGGCCTTGTCGAGCCATACCGCCACCTCGCCGAGTGCACGCAGCTCGTCGGGGTCGAAGGGCTTGTGATCGCGCAGCTGGTCGCTGACGATGTTGGCGGCCTGACGCATCAGCTTTTCAGCCTCGGAGGCGCGGTTGGTGAGCATGGACTTGCCCAACATCTCGACCAACATGCCGAGTGACCAGCGTCCGCGCGTGGTGTCGTCGCCTCGGGTGTGATTGGTGTGCGCATCGGAGCTGGTGGAGCCACAGCTCGGACAGCCGCCGGAGCTGGCTGGGTAGGCGATCTGACAGTCAGGACAGATGCGGATGAGACCGGTCGGCATGTCGGTCCAGTCACCCTCGTGCGCGTCGAGCACACCGAGCGACAGCTCGTACGAACCGATGCCGATGCGATCTCCATCACGCAGTGCGTGCGGCCCCGAGATGACCACGCCGTTGAGCCGGGTCCCGTTGCGGCTGCCCAGGTCTTCGACCGTGGCCTGCTCGCCGTCGCACTGGATGCGAGCGTGCCGGCGCGAGATGAGTGTATCGAAGATGGTGATGCGACACGCGCTGGCGTCGCGACCGATCAGCGAGACGCCGAATGGCAGCGCAATCTGTTCGTTGCCGACACGGATGCGGAACTTGGACGGCGGCTCGATGAGTGGACCTGACAAGGTGGACACCGCGCGCTCCTATCTGTCCTCGAACGGGTCGAGCTCTTGCTCACGCAGGCCGTGCTTGCGCAAGAGCCGGTAGAAATGCACGCGGTTCACACCGGCCGCCCGCGCCGCAGCGCTGACGTTGTTGCCGTGCAGCGAGAGCAAGCCGTCGAGGTAACGCGCCTCGAACACGTTGTTCCATTCTTCTCGCGCGATCTTGAGCGGCTGATCGAGCGACACGATGGGCTTTTCGCTGTCGTTGTCGGGCGGCGGCGGCATGGAGGTCTCGCTGCCGGGCGGCGCGATGGCCTCGCCCAGAGCGACGCGCCGCTCGAGGTAGTTGCGCAGCTGTCGCACGTTGCCCGGCCAACGGTAGCGGCCGAGCATCTCGATGAACTCGGGCGTACGAATGGGTTGGGCAGCTGCGTCGCGCACGCCCTGCTGCGCCAAGAAGTCTTCGACCAGCGCGGGCAGGTCGCTCTTGCGCTCGCGAAGCGGCGGCAGCTTGATGTGCAGCACGGCCAGACGATAGTAGAGGTCGGAGCGGAACCGTTTGTGTGCGACCTCTTCGCGCAGGTTGCGGTTGGTGGCCGCGATCACGCGCACGTCGATCGGGAAGTAGGTGTTGCTGCCGACCCGCTTGACCTTGCGCCCCTCGAGCGCGCGCAAGATCTTGGGCTGTAGATCGAGACTCAGCTCGCCGATCTCATCGAGGAAGATGGTGCCACCATCCGCCGCCTCGAATGCGCCGGTGCGCGCCGCGACCGCGCCTGTGAACGCACCGCGCTCGTAGCCGAACAGCTCGCTCTCGAGCAGCTGCGCCGGGATGGCGCCGCAGTCGACCACGATGAACGGACCCGTGTTCCGCGCACTGTTCTCGTGAACGGCGAGCGCAGAGACTTCTTTGCCCGTGCCCGTCTCGCCGTCGATGAGCACCGTCGCATCGGACAGGGCGGCGCGCCGCAACAGACTGAACAGCGCGCGCATGGGCTGCGACTGTCCGACCATGCGGCCAAACTTCGTGGGCATGAGCTCCGACTCGCCGCCGCCCGTGCCTGCCTCGCGAGCGCTCGTGGAGACGGACCTGTCAGCCCCTGATGCTCTGTCCGTCCCGCGCTCCGCGCGGAGTGGTTCCCGGATGGGTGGCACTATGTCCTCGGTCGAAGCGCGCCCTCGGGCGTGCGAGCGGAGATCGCCCGGATCTGTGTTTCCCTCGAGTGCGGGTTGACTGTCCGTCAGTCCCGAAGCCCGGTCTACTTCTTTGTGGCGCCGCACCCGATCGCTTCCGCGCGCGGTCGACCTGCTGGGTCGGTGGTCGGTCAGCGGACACCGGCCCGACTGGCGTCTGTCCACGTACTCAGGTCGAGCAGTGGACCGCCGACGATGGCTTTGTCGCGCAGCGCGGCGCTACCCACCTTGAACGACAGCGACACCTGCACGGAAGCTTGCAGTCCGTCGCGCGCCGCCAGGGCGCCAGCGAGCGCGGAGACCAGCGCCTCGAGTGCAACGCGCTCGCCTGCCTCGTCGTCGTCGGCAGCGAGCCGAACCGCGAGCAGCGCCGTGGACGTCTGCAGCGGGAACACGAAGCCAGCACCGGCCAGTGTCCGCTCCGCCATGTCGAGCACACCGCTCAGGTCTTCGAACGTCTGGTCGCTCGGGTCCTCGTCGTCGCCGGTGCTCAGCTCGAGGTGCACGCCCACGGCGAGCCGACGCTCTTCGTCGCCGCTCGGTTGTGCAAAAGCGATCGCGGCACGCAGCGCAGCGAGCAGCTCGGTGGCCGTGGAATAGCGCTTTTCGGCGCGCTTTTCGAGGCACTTGAGCACCACGGCGTCGAGCGCAGGAGGCACCTGCGCGAGCGCGCTGGGTCGCGGCGCCGGCGCTTGCAGATGGAGCAGCGCAACTTGTCTCGGGTCGTCTGCATGAAACGGATACTGGCCCGTGAGCAGCTGATAGGTGAGGACACCGAGCGCGTAGATGTCGACGCGACCATCGAGTTTCTCGCAGCGGATCTGCTCGGGCGCCATGTTGTGCGCGGTGCCCAGCATCGCCCCCGGCTCGGTGAGCCCCTGCCCTGCCGTCTCCGGTCCGAGCATCTTTGCGATGCCGAAGTCGAGCAGCTTGACCTGTCGTGTGCCGTTGCGCTCGACCACGACCACGTTGTTGGCCTTGATGTCGCGATGGACGATGCCCGCTTCGTGTGCGGCTGCCACGGCGCCGCAGATGGGCTCCATCAGGTCGAGCACCTCGCGCGGCGAGAAACGACCGTGCACCTGCAAGAGCTTGCGCAGGTCGGTGCCTTCGAGCAGCTCCATCACGTAGTACGGACGGCGCGGCTCGACCTCGCTGATTTCGTAGATCTCGATGATGTTGGGGTGGCGAATCTTGTGGACGGCCTCGGCCTCGCGCAGAAAGCGCGTGATCATGCTCGGGTAACAAGCCATCTCGGCGCGCAGCACCTTGATGGCCACACTGCGCGCTTCGCTCTGGTGGTGCGCGGCGTACACGACGCCGCCGCCACCACGGCCCACCACGCGGTCGATGATGTACGCGCCCAGCAGCGTGCCTTGCGGGAGCGTGTCGTCGAGCAGGACTTCACCGGTGTACACCTGGTCCGGTGGCACGACCTCGGTCACATCGCTGTCGGCAGAGATCTGCGCTGGGTTGGGCCTGACCAAGACACTCTCCGATCTGAGCCAACACTATACGCCAAAGCGTCTGCTGGATTCTAAACTCGAAGCAACAGTCGAGGAGGCCTCGCCGCGCCGAGACCGCGATCCGACTCACGACGACGACGGAGATCTACCCTCGCTGTGACTTCGAATGTTACCGTAGAGAGAATCGTGACTGGATCCGGTACCGCCGAACAATGGCGTAGAACTCTCGAAGGCGTGACCCGCCTGTCGTTCGTCACGACGCATCCGTACGCCTTTCTCGTGTGGGCGCCGAACCTGACGGGAGACGTGACGCCTCCGGCAGCGAGCCTGCCGCTCGGCTTTCACACGCAGGTGCACGGCAC
>JBEGTL010000479.1:0-6378 GCA_041179425.1 Pseudomonadota bacterium
ATCGGCGAGATGCTCGCGCTGGCCATGGAAAAGGTCGGCAAAGAGGGCGTGATCACGGTCGAAGAGGCCAAGGGCATGGAGACCACGCTCGACGTGGTCGAGGGCATGCAGTTCGACCGCGGCTACCTGTCGCCCTACTTCGTCACCGACCCCGACCGCATGCAAGTCGTGCTCGAAGACGCGCTCATCCTCATCGTCGAGAAGAAGATCGGCAACATGCGCGAGATCGTCGGCGTGCTCGAGGCGAGTGCGCGCGGCAACCAGCCGCTGCTGATCCTCGCCGAGGACATCGAGGGCGAGGCGCTGGCCACGCTCGTGGTCAACAAGCTGCGCGGCGTGCTCAAGATCGCCGCCGTCAAGGCGCCCGGCTTCGGCGACCGTCGCAAGGAGATGCTCAAAGACATCTCGGTGCTCACGGGCGGTAAGGTCGTGGCCGAGGAACTGGGCATCAAGCTGGAGACGGTCGAGCTGACCGACCTCGGCCGTGCCAAGCGCATCACCATCGACAAGGACAACACCACCATCATCGGTGGTGGCGGTGACAAGTCCGAGATCGAGGGGCGCGTCGCCACCATCCGTCGTCAGATCGAGGACACCTCGAGCGACTACGACCGCGAGAAGCTGCAAGAGCGCCTGGCCAAGCTGGCCGGCGGCGTGGCCGTCATCAAGGTCGGCGCGGCCAGCGAGATGGAGATGAAGGAGCGCAAGGATCGCGTCGACGACGCACTGCACGCAACCCGTGCCGCCGTCGAAGAGGGCGTCGTACCTGGAGGCGGCGTCGCCCTGGTGCGTGTGCAGTCCGCGCTCGACTCGCTGAAGATGACCGCCGAGGAGCAGGTTGGCGTCAACCTGCTGCGTCGCGCCATCGAAGAGCCGCTTCGCCTCATCGCGGGCAACGCGGGTCACGAGGGCTCGGTCGTCGTCGACAAGGTGCGCTCGGGCAAGGACGCGTTCGGCTTCAACGCCGCCACCGAGACCTACGAAGACCTGATCGCTGCAGGCGTGGTCGACCCGGCCAAGGTCGTGCGCTGCGCGCTGCAAAACGCAGCCAGCGTCGCCGGCATGATCCTCACCACCGAGTGCCTCATCGCAGACAAGCCGGAGCCCAAGGGCGCGGGCGGCGGCGGCGGCGGCGGCGACATGGGTGGTATGGGCGGCATGGGCGGTATGGGCGGCATGGGCGGTATGGGCGGCATGGGCGGCATGATGTAGTAAACAGGGCGCCTGGCACGCGATCCGGGCCCCGATCCGCCACCGTCTCCTCCGGTCCGTCCTCACGTACAGGAAGTACTTTGTCGGGACTCCTCAGAGCCGGCGGCGCCTCGGGACCCGCCTCGCGCGCCATGCACCCTGTTTATCGATACTGATTCCGTTCGGCGTTCGGCTCGGGCTGTTGCAGACGCAGAGCTCGGCTTCGCCATCGTGTGTGAACTCGGCTTCGCCATCGTGTGTGAACTCGGCTTCGCCATCGTGTTTGAACAACGACGCCCTCGCGGTCTTCGCGGGGGCGTCGTTGCGTTTGAGCGGGGCGGTCTGTGCGAGACACTCAGGATCGTACGCGTGCCCGTGCCCGTGCCCGTACACGAATCTCACGTTCTCGGTCTCCGGGAGCTACTCGGCCAGCGCGTGGTCAGCGACCCGATGAGAAGAGATGAGTTACTTGGTGAGTGCTGCGCTTGCTGCGAACAGGGCCAAGGCGGCTACGAATAGTAGTAGGGCGTAGGCCAGCTCGAAGAGGGCTACTGCTGCGATGGCCCTTGCTGTGCTGAGGGCGTAGGGGCCCCTGGCGAGTCTGACCAGGGCGTAAAAGATGTAGAGGTAGGCTGCGTTGAGCGACGCGTACCAGGTGATTACGTACGGGGCTGACTCGGGGACGAAGCCTGCGAATGTCATGATGAGGCCGAGCGTGGCCGCGACCGCCGTCAGGTAGAGCATGGCACGGGGCGCGATGGAGCTTGGGGCGCGAGACTTGAAGAGCGCTAGCGTGCGGCGCCAGACTACGGGCTGGACGTAGGCGATCCAGAGCACCGCGAGCGGCGGGATGAGGAAGGCCTTCGCGATAGCGAGCGCGGTGTTGTCAGACTCGACGTCGCCCTGCTGGAGCGCACCTAGCTCGGCGATCACCACAGGGAGCGCGACGCTGAGCAGCGCGAAGGCCATGGGCTTGTGCAGTGGGCCGGCACCGAGCCGCGCAAAGAAGTGGCCAGGCTTGAGCATCACGAAGGCCAGCGTGCGCAGCCAACCGGCTCCGAAGCCGTGCTCGCCAGTCTCGAGAGGCGGGACAGACAGCTGGGTAATACGGACCGGAGTGGGCGTGCTGACGATCACCGGTAACCCGTATCACGTCCAGCCATCGCGGAAGCTGACTGCGCGCGTGGGTCGGGTAGGCAGCCCGGCCCGCCCTGTTTACCGTCGAGGGCGATAGGGTGGTGCGCCGCTGCTGCGGGGGCGGTGGAGGGGGAGCTTGGTGTGCTCTTGCGTTGGGGTGGAGTCGTGCTCGAGCTCGGGCTTTTGGGCGTGCACGCCGCGGCGCAGCTGCGCAAAGGCGAGCTCGAGCTTTTCGACGCCGACCAACACGGTGACGGTGACGACCGAGACGACGATGGCAAAGCCAAACTTGCCGGCCCCGATTGCGGCACCGACCGCTGCCAGGACCCAAACGACGGCGGCAGACGTGACGCCGGTGACCAGACCGTCGCGCGTCATGATGACGCCCCCACCGAGGAAACCCACGCCCGTGACCACCTGGCCAAGCACGCGCGTGGCGTCGCCACCCTGGCCGTCGCGCAGCGTCATGCCGAGGTACACGAACATGGCAGTGCCGAGGCAGATCAGGCTGCTGGTGCGCACGCCTGCCGGGCGACCGCGCAGCTGACGCTCGAAGCCCACCAAGCCGCCGCACAATATCGCGGTGCCCACTCGCGACCAGAGCGCAACATCGAGCAGCTCCCCCAACTCCATTGGTGACTACTCAAGCACACTTCGGTGACAGGGACCATGGCTGCGCGGTCGGGGCATTAGCCTGGCGACCCGGACTTCTTGGTCCCGGCACTAGTCCTCGAGTCTTGCTTCGAGGATGCGCTTGGCGTCAGGCCAATCGGCCTTGATGAGGCTGTACATCACCGAGTCTCGGATGCGCCCGTCGCGCATCACCATGTGACTGCGCAAGATGCCCTCTTGCTGTGCGCCGAGGCGTGCGATGGCGCTGCGAGACTTGGTGTTGAGCGCGTCGGTCAGGAGCTCGACACGGTTACGGTCCCACGTCTCGAAGGCGTGGCGCAGCATCAAGAACTTGGCCTCGGTGTTGACGTGCGTGCGCTGACTCGACGGTGCCAGAAACGTAAAGCCGATCTCGACCCGTTTGTGCCCCGCTTCGATGCAACGAAACCGCGTGCTGCCCACGATACGATCGCCGTCGAAGGTGGCAAACGCAAGCTCGCGTCGCGCCAGGTGTGCGGCCTCGGCGTCTGCAAAAAACGCGGGCAGCTCGTCGGGATGCGGCACGAACGTGACCGGGATCCGCCACAGCTCGCCCTCGGTGATGGCGGCAGCGAGCCCTGCCAAGTGCGTCGGCGCGAGCGGCTCCAATCGCACCCGGCGTCCCGACAAGACTACTTTTTCGATGGTCATCACACACCCTCGACGCAGCGCTCAGGCCGCTCGACGTTTACGCTGCTTTAGACAAGAGAGAGTCACGGTGGTGAGCTTGACGGTTCGCCAGTCGCCGAACGGCGTGCCGAATCCCGCGTTCACCACGTAGCCAAACGATGCGCCGTGGTTGGGGGAGGCCCACGCACCGGACCCGTTGTAGCCCGAGTGGCCAAACCCACCGCGCACGATGCCGAGCTTGCTGAACATCGCGTGGAAGCCGAGTCGCCAGCGCATCGGCGCCACCAGCACACCGTCAGGCCCGCGCGCGTGCACCTCGGTCGCTTCGCGCACCGTGTCTCTGGCCAAGATGCGCACCCCGTCGAGCGCGCCACCCGCTGCCAGCATGGCGTAGAAGCGCGCCAAGTCGCGGCCGCTGAACAGCCCATTTGCCGCAGGAATGCAGGCTGCGAGCACCTTGGGCGACGACCAGTCCCAGGTCTCGACGCCGCGCGGGGTAAACGCCTTGTGCATGCGCTCGGGGTCGAGCGGGATGCCCACCAAGTTGAGCCCGCGCGCGATGGTCTTGAAGCGGCTCCGTCGCGCCGCCACGCGCGCACGGCTCTGCTCGGTCGACTCGCCACGCGCGCGTGCGGGCACACGATTGATGTTGCGCGCCGAGCGTGCGATCGCGTCGTCGGGCGCGCCGATGAAGAAGTCTGTCAGGCCGAGGGGCTCTGCGATCTCTTCTTGAATGAACTGCGGTACCGGCTTGCCTGACAGGCGCCGCACCAGCTCGCCCACGAGGTGGCCGTACGTGACTGCGTGGTACGCGTGGAAGCGCCCCGGTGCGTGTGCAGCCGGTGCGCGCTCGAGTGCGCGGATGGTGGCATCCCAGTCGAGCAGCACATCGGCGTGCTCGACGATGTTGCGCACCGCGTACAGCCCCGCAGCGTGCGACAGCAGCTGGCGCACCGTGATCTCGCCCTTGCCGTTTTGGGCGAACTCCGGCCAGTACTTGGCGACGCGCTCATCGTAACGAATGAGGCCGCGATCTTTGAGGATGTGGAGCGCCGTCGCGATCACGGGCTTGCCGGTGGAGTAAGACACACTTGGCGTGTGTTCTTCCCACGGGTCGCCTTCGTTGTTTTTGCGGCCTCCCCACATGTCGAAGACCGTCCTGCCGTGCTCGTAGACCGCGAGCGCTGCGCCTCCGTAGGGAGGCTCACTCAGGATGGTCTCGAAGAGTTGCGCGAGCGGTTCGAAGCCGGGTTCGTACTTGCCGTGGAGCATCACGCCAACATGTAGTTCAGCCCAGCCTATCGCGGTAGCTCTCGTAGCCGAAGCGCCTGACCAGCTCGTAGCGGTCGTCCTCGTGACGCAGCGCAATGCTGGGCAAGCGTACCCCGTTGAACGTAGAGGTCTTCACCATCGTGTAGTGGCTCATGTCGAGCAGGACGATGCGCTCGCCGACCGTCAGCTCGTGGTCGAACGAGTAGTCGCCGATCACGTCGCCGGCGAGGCAAGTGAGACCGCCGAGGCGGTACGTAAATGCCTTCTCGCCCGGCTTGCCGGCGTCGACGATGTCGGGCCGGTAGGGCATCTCGAGTGTGTCCGGCATGTGCGCGGTGGCGCTGGTGTCGAGGATGGCCAGCGGCATGCCGTTGTGCACCACGTCGAGCACCGTGGCGACCAGCACGCCGGTCCGAATCGCGATCGCCTCGCCCGGCTCGAGGTACACCTCGACGCCGTACCGCTGCTTGAAGTCGCGCACGAGCTTGATCAAGAGCTCGGTGTCGTAGCCGGGCTTGGTGATGTGGTGGCCACCCCCAAAGTTCACCCACTTCAGGCCCTTCACGTACTTGCCGAACCTGCGCTCGAAGGCGGCCAGCACGCGCTCGAGCGAGTCGGAACCCAGCTCGCACAGCGCGTGAAAGTGCAGCCCCTCGAGCCCCTCGAGCTGCTCGGGACGAAACTGCGCCTCGGTCACGCCGAGGCGCGAGAAGGGCGCCGACGGGTCGTACAGCTCGACCTCGACCTCGCGCTGCTCGGGGTTGACGCGGATGCCGCACGAGGCCCCCGCTGCGCGCGCGATGGGCCCCAGCCGCTGCCACTGCGAGAACGAGTTGAACACGATGTGATCGCTGAAGCGCAGCACCTCGCGCAGGTCGTCCTCGGTGTAGGCCGGTGCGTAGCAGTGCACCTCGCCACCGAGGTACTCGCGTGCCAGCTGGGCTTCGTGCGGCGAGCTCGAGGTCGCGCCGCTGAGGTACCGGGCCACCGTGGGGAACGTGCTGAAGGTCGCAAAACCCTTGAGCGCCAGCAGGATCTTGCAGCCTGCTTCGCGCTGGATGCGCGCCAGCAGGGCGAGGTTGTCCTCGAGGGCGGGCAGGTCGATGACCCAGCACGGGGAGTCCGGTGCCTTGGCCGGATCGATCGCGAGCATTCCTTTGGCGGGACGGGGCGTGGGGCGGGAGCTCATGGCCGATTCGTAGGCTGGCACTCGCTGCTGCGCCAGTGCTGGGTGGCTCCTGGCACAGACCCGCTCATTGTCGGCGTGCAGACGTCATCCGCACCGCTGCTGCGCCAGCAGCGGATCGCTCCTGGCACAGAGTGGCTCGTCTGTGATCGGACTGAAACCAACGGATGATGCGGAAACCACGCCAACTCGCCGCGGAACGCCGCTTGCACACGCCGCTAGCAGACGCCACTCGGCGCGACCGCGGCTTTTGTGCGCAGGCAAGTCTGCGACAACGTAAGGGGTGTCATGAAATCTCGCTGGGCTCCGTT
>JBEGTL010000480.1:0-6364 GCA_041179425.1 Pseudomonadota bacterium
GCCGGCTCAACCGGCTGCTCACCGAGGCCTGGACGCAGACCGAGAAGCTCAAAGACGAGTACACCTCGGCCGAGCACGCGCTGCTGGCCGCGCTCGAGGTCGACGACGACATCTCGCGCACGCTCAAAGATCTGGGCCTCAGCAGAGCCAAGCTCGACGCGGCGATCAAAGAGGTACGCGGCGGCCATAAGGTCACCGATCAAGATCCCGAGGGCAAGTACCAGGCGCTCGAGAAGTACACCCGCGACATCACCAAAGCTGCCAAAGAAGGCAAGCTCGACCCGGTCATCGGTCGCGACGAAGAGATTCGCCGCGTGATGCAGGTGCTCTCGCGCAAGACCAAGAACAACCCCGTGCTAATCGGCGAGCCCGGCGTGGGCAAGACCGCGATCGTCGAGGGTCTCGCGCAGCGCATCATCAAGGGCGACGTGCCCGAGAGCCTGCGCGACAAGCGGCTGTTGTCGCTCGACCTCGCGTCGATGGTGGCGGGTAGCAAGTTCCGCGGGGAGTTCGAGGAGCGCCTCAAGGCCGTGCTCAAGGAGATCGAGGGCGCGCAGGGCAGTGTGGTGTTGTTCATCGACGAGCTGCACACGTTGGTGGGGGCGGGCGCGGCCGAGGGCTCGATGGACGCCAGCAACATGCTCAAGCCTGCGCTCGCGCGCGGTGAGCTGCGCTGTATCGGCGCCACCACGCTCGACGAGTACCGCAAACGCATCGAAAAAGACGCGGCGCTCGCACGGCGGTTTCAGCCCGTGTTCGCCGGCGAGCCCACCGTCGAAGACACCATCGGCATCTTGCGTGGCCTCAAGGAGCGCTACGAGGTGCACCACGGCATTCGTATCCAAGACACTGCGTTGGTCGCCGCCGCAGTGCTCAGCAGTCGCTACATCACCGATCGTTTTTTGCCGGACAAGGCCATCGACCTCGTCGACGAGGCAGCGTCGCGTCTCAAGATGGAGATCGACTCCATGCCCGCCGAGATCGACCAGGTCGAGCGCCGCGTGATGCAGCTGGAGATCGAGCGGCAGGCGCTCAAAAAAGAGCGCGACGCGGCGAGCCAAAAACGACTGCACGAGATCGAGTCCGACCTCGCGGAGCTCAACGAGAAGAAGAGCGGCATGCGTGCGCAGTGGCTGAAAGAAAAAGAAGCCATCCAGGACATCCGTCAGAATCGTGAGCACGTCGAGGAGCTGCGGCTCGATCTCGAGCGCGCCACGCGCGTGTCCGACCTCGAGAAGGCGGCGCGCATCCGCTACGGCGAGCTGCCGGCCGCCGAGAAACGAATCGAAGAGCTGCAAAAGAGCCTGGCGGCGCTACAGACCGAGCAGAGCTACCTGAAAGAGGAGGTCACCGACGAGGACATCGCGCGCGTGGTGTCCAAGTGGACCGGCATCCCCGTCAACAAGATGCTCGAGGGCGAGCGCGACAAGCTGCTGCGCATGGAAGAGCGCCTGCAGCTGCGCGTGATTGGTCAGCGTGAGGCCATCGTCGCGGTGTCCAACGCCGTGCGTCGCTCGCGTGCGGGGCTCAGCGAGGAGAGTCGCCCAATCGGGTCGTTTTTGTTCCTCGGCCCGACCGGCGTGGGCAAGACCGAGCTGGCCAAGGCGCTGGCCGAGTTCATGTTCGACGACGACAAGTCGATGATCCGGCTCGACATGAGCGAGTACATGGAAAAGCACGCCGTGGCCCGCTTGATCGGCGCGCCTCCCGGCTACGTCGGGTACGAAGAGGGAGGGCAGCTCACGGAGCCGGTCCGCCGCCGTCCGTACAGCGTCATCCTGTTCGACGAGATCGAGAAGGCCCACCCGGACGTATGGAACGTGCTGCTGCAGGTGCTCGACGACGGTCGTCTCACCGACGGCCAGGGGCGCACGGTAGACTTCAAGAACACCGTGGTGATCCTGACCTCCAACATCGGCTCGCAGCACCTGCTCAACGCGGGTAACGAAGAGCAGGTGCGCGAGCTGGTGATGAACGAGCTACGCAAGGCGTTCCGCCCCGAGTTCTTGAACCGGCTCGACGAGACCGTGCTGTTTCACCGGCTGGATCGCAAAGAGGTCCGCACCATCGTCGATGTGCAGCTCACTCGCTTTGCGTCGCGCCTCACCAAGCGCGACCTCGTCCTCGACATCAGCACAGAGGCCAAAGACCTGCTGGGCAACATCGGCTTCGACCCCACGTACGGGGCCCGTCCGCTCAAGCGCGCCATCCAGCAGCACCTCGAAAACCCCCTCGCGCAAGAGATCCTCGCGGGTCACTACGTGCCGGGAGACACCATCGTGGTCGAGCTCAAAGACGGCGAGCTGGTGTTCGGCAAGCGCGTCGGCGGCGCCGTCCAGGGAGTCGACCGGCCGAACAATGCACCGGGCGGCCGCGCTTAAAAACAGTGACGCCTAGAGCCGGACCCGCGGCGCGATCCGTCACTGTTTTTGCGTGAGGGCGAGGGCACGCTCCCGGATCTCCAGGGCCGCGCTCCGCTTGGTTCGCCCGAGGCCGCGTCCGTGTTGCCCCCAGCCCGGCGAACTTGACAAGGCCCGGTCAGTGCGCGAATGACCGTCCATGAGCCTTCCCGAGTCGACTCGCCAAGAGACGGACACCACGGCGATTGGTACGCTCGGCTGGGTCGGCGTGGTGGTCCTGCTGGCACTGGTTGCCCTGGCCTTGCTCAGCGCGCTCGGCCCGGTCGGCGGTCGATGATGTCACCGGGCGCGCGCGCCGCGCGCCTGCTCGCGTTGGTGCTGACGGTGTGCGCCCCCACCGCGCTCGGGGGTGTCTCGCTCGCGCGTGGGCAGGACCTGGCGCCTGCTCCGGCCGCGCCTGTGCCCGTTCCCGAAGACCTCGCGGGGCCTGCGGTGTTGAAGCCTGCCGGAGCACCGGCGCCCTTGCCCGCCGAGCCCCTCGCGCCTCTGCAGGCCGCGCAAGCATCGTCGCCAGGAGAGCCAGTCGCGCCGCCGGTCGAGCTGCCGTCCGCGCTTGCGCCGCTCGACACTCCGCCCGCAGAGGGCGAGGGGGAGGCAGGCTCCACCAACCTCAAATACCTGCTGCAGAGCGTCGAGCTCATCGGCAACAAAAACACGCGCAGCTCGCTGATCAGAGCCTTCGTGCCCATCGAGGTCGGCGCCTCGCTCGACGTCAACGATCCGGAGATCGAGGCGCTGCGCTATCGCCTGCTCGGCACTGGCTGGTACGACCGCGTCGAGCTGCGGCTCAAGCGCGGCACGCGCCCCGGCTGGGTGGTCCTGGTGATCGAGGTCGAAGAGCGCAGCACGCTGGTGTTCCAGCAGCTGGCGGCGGGTGTGGGTTGGTCGGTGGAGGGCGTGCGTGGACGCACCGGCGACAACCAGCCACCCAAACGCGAGCCCGAACCTTACTTGGGGCTGGGCATCGCAGAGACCAACTTCCTCGGCACCGGGCGCACGCTCGCGGGCGAGGTCTTGGTCTCGCCCGATCAGCAAGGGGTCGCGTTCAGCTTTTTTGCGCCCGGCGTGCGCCAGAGCGGCTGGTCGCTGCGCCTGCGTTCGTCGCTCGTCAATGGACGCGAGTACTTTGGTGGCGACCAGGGCGTCAACGTGTCGGTCGACTGCAACCGCGACCTGTCGCCCGAAGAGCTCGCCAAGTGCGACCTCCGCCCGCCCGTGGCAGTGGTCAACTACTGGCGCGCGGGGCTCAGCGCGGGCACCGCGCGCGACGTCGGTGCCTTCACGCGGCTCTCGCTCGAGTGGCATGGGGACTTCGTCAAAGTGCCGGCCGGTGAGGTGCCTGACGCGGCGAGCGAGCTGCGCGGACGCACGGGCGAAGCGAGCCGCGTCCCCATCGACTTCTCCATCGAGCCCGGTCGCAGCTACGTGTCGATGCTCTCGGTGGGCTTGCTGTACGACAAGCGCGACAGCGCCATCTTGCCTTCGCGCGGCACGCTGGCCGCGTTCAACGGCGACTTGGCCAGCGGACTCATCGTCAGCGACTACAGCTTCATGCGCGTGCAGGCCAGCTACAATCACTGGTTTGCCATGCGCTGGGGCCACACCATCCGCACGGGCGCGTTTTTTGGCGCGCTGTTCGGCGATGCCCCCTTCTTTTACAAGTACTTCATCTCCGACCTGACGGACTTGTTGCCGTCGCGCATCCTCGGCCTCAACCTCGATCACCGACCCGCGCCCAACCTGCTCGGCGGCGCGTTCAACAAGCGCGGCGGCACCGCGATCGGGCAGATGCGGCAAGAAGAGCTCGCGGGTCGCGTCGACGCCGAGTACGTGTGGCCACTCGCCCGTGGCCGCAAGCGGTTCGTCAAGGGTGCTGACGCGTACTTCTTGTTCGGGTTGTACGGTCTCGCCGACACGCAGGATCTACGCGTTGCACTACCCGGCTACGAAGGGCTGGCACGCCTTCCCATCGACATCACGTTCGACGCTGGCGTGCGCCTCGACACGCGTATCGGCGTGTTCCAGATCGGAGTTGCCAAGCTGTTCTGGATCCGCCAATGAGCCGGCGCTTCTGGGCCACTTTTGGCGTCACGCTGCTGTTTGCGGCGCTGGCCCTCGCAGACGCGGTAGTCCCGTCGCGGCGCATGGGCATCGCGCTGCGCAAGAGCGGCATTGCCATCACGTACTCCGCGGCCGACCTGATGCACAGCGAGGCCCGCGACAAGCTCGACAGCGGGCTGCCGCAGCGCATCGTGGCGCAGCACTTCGTGTACGCGAGCGGGCGCTCGGTGCCGCTCGCGGCAGGCGGCCACAGCTGCAAGGTCGTCTACGATCTGTGGCAGGCGCTGTACCGCGTGGAGTACGAGCAGCTGGGGATGTCGCCGAGCGCGCTCGCGTTTCGCACGCGCGCCGAGGTGATCGAGCGGTGCTTGGTGATGCGCGAGTTTGTACTCGGGAGCGCGACCGAGCTGAGCGGCGCGCGCCGCGTGTACGTAGGTAGCCTGATCGAGCTCAACCCGCTGTCCACGTCGACGGTGGCGCGCATTCGACGCTGGCTGTCGCGTCCGCGCGGCGAGTACAACGTCGAGACCAAGTCTTTTTTTGGTTCGTTCGTCAGTCTGTTCGTCAATGATCGTATCGGCACGGCAGAGCGCGTGCTGCGCGTGCGATCCCAAGACGTCGAGCTCGAGCGATGGCGGTAAGGCGTTTCGAGCGCAAGATCGTGGCGGCCATCGCTGCCGTGGCCTTCATGCCGTTGATCGGCGCCCTGGTGCTGGGGCAACGCGCGCTGCGCGAGGCGTACGGCGTCGGCGTCAACGAACAAGTGGCCGGCGAGCTCGAGCGTGGCTTGTCGTTGTACAAAGAGCACTTCGCTACGCTGCGCCAGTCGGCCGAGCGCACTGCCGATGCGGTGGCCGCCGACTTCGAGCTCAACCGCGCGCTCGAGAACGCGACTCCCAAGAACGACACCAAGACCGACCCCGTCGCCACGCGCACGGTGGATCCCACGCGTGTTGCGCGCGCACTCGACGCTCTGCTCGCTCGTTACGACAACATCGTGCGGGTCGAGGTGATCGACCGTGGCGTGCGACGCGCGGCGCGCGAGCAGACCTTCGTCGGCGCGCCGGAGCTGCGGTTGCTCGAGCTGGTTCGCAAGCTTCACGTCGGCGACAGCATCGAGGCGCGCGTCACCGTGGGCACCGACGCGCGCGCGTTTGGCGACTACCAGCGAGCGGGCGAAGTCAGTGAAGTGTTCCGCACGCTCGAGCGCGGGTCCGAGTATGTGTCGGGCTTTTACCTCGCGGTGTACATCGCGCTGCTGGTCAGCGTGATCGTGGTGGCGCTGGGCATCGGGCTCGCCATCTCGCGTCGTGTCACCCGTCGCGTGCTGCAGCTGGCAGAGGCGACGCAGAGAGTCGGTGCCGGCGACCTCGGTGTCAACGTGCCGGTCAACGACGACGACGAAGTGGGTGACCTGACGCGTGCCTTCAACGGCATGGTGCGCGACATGCGCGAGTCGCGCGACCGCATCGAGTACCTGTCGCGGATCGGCGCCTGGCAAGAGTTTGCCAAACGACTGGCGCACGAGATCAAGAACCCGCTGACGCCCATCCAGCTCGCGGTGCAGGAGCTGCATCGGTCGTACAAGGGCGCCGACGTCCGCTTTCGGAGGACGCTCGAAGACGCGCGCGCCATCGTCGAAGAAGAGATTGCCACCCTGCGCAGGTTGGTGTCCGAGTTCTCGGACTTTGCGCGCCTGCCCGAGGCGCACTTGTCGCCTGCCGACCTCGGCGTGTTCGTGCGCGATGCGGTGGATGCACCGTTCCGTGGTGACGAAGCGAGCGAGGTCGCGTCCACACCGGTGGAGCTCGTCGCCGAGATTGAGCGGGGCGCGCTGCCGGTGTTGATCGACGCCATGTTGCTCAAGCGCTGCCTCGACAACC
>JBEGTL010000481.1:0-6349 GCA_041179425.1 Pseudomonadota bacterium
CTCGCCCTGCGTCGCGGCCTCTGCACGGGCGCGCTGGCGGGACTGTGGGTGGCGTTCGCCGACTTCGGGGCCACCTGGTTGTGGCTGCCGCTGGCGCGCGACCGGGTGTGGCTCCTGCTGCGGCTCTCGGCCTCACTCGTACCGGTGGGCGCCGTCGCGGCGAGCTTGCTCGCACTCCTGGCCGTCGTGACGTGGCGGCCGCTGACGAAGCGCTGGCCCTCGCACGAGGTCATTCTGTGGCCGCTCCCGCTCGCGCTCGCGGCGGTCCCGCCGCTGTCTTGGCTCGCGCGGATGCTGTGCTCGGGCGGCATGATGTCGCAGCTCGCACGGCGCTATCCGCTTCAGCTCGGGCTCAGCGTGCTCTTGCCGTGTGCGCTGTACGCGTCGCTCGCGCTGACCGCACACACGGCGCTGCGCCTACGCGCAGCCAACGAGCGACACAAGCTGCAGGCGTCGGCGCTGCTGCTCGTCACCTCGTTCTTGCTCGGCAAGGCCAACCAGGTCGTCCTCCCCAACCTCTACGACTACCTGCACGCGTTGCTCGCGGTGGTGGTCTGGGGCACGGCCGCGCTCGGGCTCGGCTTGCTCGGCTTTGGTACAGAGCGCCTCGCACGTTTTGCCGCCATCGCTTCGCGAACCTCCACCGCCCTGATACTCGGCGTCGTCTTGCTCTCGGCGGCGGTCGCCAACGCACTCAGCCTCGACCACAACCTCAACGTGCGCGTCGCCATGTTCGATGGGCGCTCGCCGACCAGTCGTGCGCTGCTCACCACGGCTGACCCCTATCTGCGCAAGCTCGAGCGACCGCGCACGCGGAGCACACGCAGCTCTTCGCAACCGGTGCGCGCCAGCATCAGCGGCCTGCCCACCACGCCGGGTGCGCACGTGCTGCTCATCACCATCGACGCGCTGCGCGCGGATCACCTGGGTAGCTACGGCTACGCACGACCCGTGTCGCCAGAGCTCGATGCGCTGGCCAAACGAGCCGTGGTGTTCGAGCGCGCGTACGCCCAGGCGCCGCACTCGAGCTACTCACTCAGCTCGCTGCACACGTCGGCGTACGTGCACGAGATCGTCGAGCTAGGCCGGCCGCTGCCCACGGCGACCTTGGCCACGGCGCTGCGCGATCACGGCTACCACACGGCCGCGTTCTTCACCGACGGGATCTTCCACACCGAGGGCCAAAAGCTCATCCCGCTGCGCGACGGCGCGTTTGGGTTCGCGTTGTTCGACCACACCAATCGTGAGTCCGAACAGCAGACCGACCGCGTGCTCACCGAGGTCGACCGCATCAAACAGCGCGGCGAGCCGCCGAGCTTGTTGTGGGTGCACTACTTCGACGTGCACGAGCCCTACCAGGAGACCACCTTCGGCGGCAGCGAGCTCGACCGCTACGACAGCGAGATCCTGCACGTCGACCGCGAAGTCGCGCGGCTCATCAAAGAGCTGAAAGCGCGGCTGTCGCGCGAGCTGGTGATCACGATCACCGCCGACCACGGCGAAGAGTTTCGTGATCACGGCGGCGTCTACCACGGCTCTACGCTGTTCGACGAGCAGGTGCGCGTGCCGCTGATCCTGCAGGTGCCCGGCCTCGACGCGTCACGGTTCGCGGCGCCGGTCGAGTCCATCGATATCGTTCCCACGCTGCTCGGTGCCGTCGGGGCGCCTGTGCCCACCAGCATGCGTGGACGCGACCTGCGCGCGCTGGCGCTGGGCAAGGCGAGCGCGGGTCCCGTGTTCTCGGCCGTGCTCACCAAACGAATGGCGCTGTCGTGGCCGTACAAGCTGATCGCGGACCTGCGCTTTGGCCTGTACGAGCTGTACGATCTGAAGCTCGACCCGCAAGAACGCAGAAACCTCGCGGGCCAGCAGCCCGAGCGCCTGCGCAGCCAGCGCGATCTGGTGTACGCGTGGCTCGACTCGATCGGCGACACCTCCGCCGCCACGAGCGCGCAGGGCAACACGGGCGAGCAGGCCTGGCGACGTGCGCTCGAGCTGGGTCGCCTGGGTGACCGACGCGCGGCGGCCCCCACCAGTGAGCTGCTCCTCAACCCAGCGGCGCCCACCGCACTGCGCGTCGAGGCCGGACAGATCTTGGCCAAGCTCGCCGATCCGAGCTCGGTGCCTGCGCTGCTCGCCGGGCTGTCCACCACCCCGAAGCTCGTCGCGGCCGAGGCCGCCATTGCGCTGGGTCGGCTGTACGACGAAAGTGCGCGTCCGGCGCTGCGCGAGCTGATGCACGTCGAGGACCCGTACCTACGCGCACGCGCCGCCGTCTCGCTGGGCCGGCTGCGCGACACGCACGCGGTGCCGGCGCTGATCGATGCGCTGTGGGTAGCTCCGACGCAGTACGAACGCGAAGAGGCCGTGCGCTGGCTCGGCCGCCTGCGCGACCCGCGCGCCATCGAGCCGCTACTCAGCCTGCTGTCAGAGTTCAGCCTGCGCTACTTGCTCGCAGTCGCGCTCGGTCAGATCGGTGGGCAGAGCGGAGACACGCGCGCGTATCAAGCGCTGGTAGGCATGCTCGACTGGGAGTCGCGCACCAACATCCGCGACGAAGTGGTACGCGGACTTGGCCTGCTCGGCGACAAGCGGGCCGTACCGATCTTACTTGCCACACTCGAACAAGAGCCTGCTCTCAAGAACACCGCCGAGTCGTTGATCCGGCTCGGTGCGCTCACCACCGGTGAGCTCGGCGGCGTCGACCTCAACAAAAAGACCAAAGCGAGCACCGGCCTCGCCCACTGCGAAGAGGGCCCACTCTTCCACGACTGGGACTACCTGGAGCGGACGCGCTGCACGAGCACCGGGCCCCGCGTACAGCTCTCCTTGCCTGTCCCCCGGGCGTTGACCTCAGCCCGGCCGGAGCTCTTGCTCATCGTGCGGGCCAAGCGTGCCGACGGCGGCGAGCCCGTCGAATGCACCACGCAGCTCGCGGACCAACGACTCGATGCGCTGCGCGTCGACGGGGAGTATCGGGAGCAGCGCTTTGAGGTCGCGCTGGAGCGCATCCGCGGCGCCGTGTCTCTCGTGTTCAGCTGTCCCGGGGCCAGTCTGGTGACGCTCGATCACGCGCTCTTGCTCTCGCGGTCGGCGCCGTAGAGCGTGGAGGTGCACGCGCGCGACCTCGCGACGAACACGCTTGTCCCGCAGCTTGCCAGCTACGCCCTGGCCAGCTCCCCGCCGAGCAAGACGGGGCTGAACGCGAGCCTTTTCCACGGGCTGCGCGCATCGGAGAGCAGCAGCTTGCGGTCGCTCTTGAGCACGCCGTACTCGAGGTCGGGATCGCCACCTTTCCACATGACGAAGCCCATGACGTACGCGGTCGAGAGCTCGCTCCACGAGTCGTACTCGCGCTGCAGCGCGTCGGCGGCAGGCAGGATGTGGCGCCAGCACTCTTCTTCGCTGAGCCAGCCCACGTCGAAGCACCAGCGGCAGATGTTGATGAGCCTCCCGAGGTCCCACGCCAGCAGGTTGGGCGGTGCAGCGTCGGCGGCCAGCAACCCATCGTCGACGAGCAAGCGCTGCGAAGCGAGCAGCGTCTCGAACGTCTCGGCCAGCTCGGGCTGCTCGATGTCGAAGGCGACCCGTTCGATCAAGGCGCGCTGCTGCGACTCGGGCTGACCACGAACCAGCGTGACCACTTGCTGATAGCTCGCGCGGTGCCCCTCGCGCGCAAGGTGGCGCAGCATGTCGAGCGCGTCTTCGCGCGACTCGATGCCCCACCACGTGGACAGGATCTCATGCGCGTGGGTGAGCCCCGTGGGCAGCGCGTCGAGGAACTGCCCGTTGCGCACGGCCAGGTCGGCGCCCGCGGCAATGGCCCAACGCTGCTCGCTGGAGAGCGCTGTGTCGCCCTTAAAACGCAGCGGGTCGCCGAGGATGCCGCCGATCGCGCGCTGGATGGACAACAGCCGCGCCTTGTTGCGGACAATCCAGGAGATGGCGACGACGACAAAAGCGAAATAGGCGTACGTGGGCATGGCTGCGTCCTCTTGGCTTTTTGTTCGGGTGCTCTTTTCTTGCGACGACACGGGCGCGTCGGCGAAGCGCCACTGGGGTGATCGTCGCCCTCACCACACTGAGTGAGCGCGCGGGCGGGCACCGGCATGGCTCCGTGAACCTCGTACAGCCGTGTACGCACGCGCGTGCTGAAGGTGACGCGACGCTCGCCCCGCAACTGCTCGGCCGTTCGTCGAAGCGTCGGCTCGCAGCGTCACCACGCCGCGCTCGAGACCCTACGGCGCGCGAAAGCCGCGTAGGACGCGCAGCTGATCAGGCAGCCGCTCGACCAACGCGATGGGTAGGCCCGCCGTATCGAACGCCACCCACGAGGGCTCGGCACTCGGCTCGCGGACAGGCGACGCCTCTGCCTCCACCGCGCTGTCGACGTCGCTGCTCGACACGACGTGCGCGAGCGGAATCGCGCGACCGCAGCGCGCGTGCACGACGCCCTCGTCGGTCAGCGTGAGGTGCGGCAGCGACCGACACACGTCCGCGAGCGGCAACACGCGCGCGTGCACCTCGCTGCGCACCGACGGGTCGTCGCGCGCCGCCTTGAGCTGCTCGAAGGTCACCGCGTGCGTAAGATCGTAGGCGCCATTTTGGGTTCGGCGCAGCGCCGTGAGGTGGCCGAGCGTGCCGAGCTTCTGCGCGAGGTCGCGCGCAAACGAGCGCACGTAAAAGCCAGGTCCGGTGGTGAGTGCGACGTCGAGCTCGCCCTCGCGCAGCTCGCCCAACGCGACCGCGTCGAGACGCACGCGACGCATGGGCGCCTCGACCACCTCGCCGCCCCGCACGCGCTTGTAGAGGCTCTTCCCGTCGACCTTGATGGCGCTGACGTTGGGCGCACGCTGGTCGATCTCGCCCAAGAAGCTGGCTGCGGCGATCTCGGCGTCTTCGCGGCTGAACGGGGGGATGCTGGCAGTCGCATCGACCGCGCTGTCGGCATCGAGCGAGATGGTCGAGGCACCGAGCCGTACCGTCGTCTCGTAGCGCTTCTGCAGCGCCCCCAGGCTGTTGACGAGCTTGGTCGCTTCACCGACCACCAGCACCAACACCCCGGTGGCCATCGGGTCGAGCGTGCCCGTGTGACCCACGGCCCGCGTCGACAGCGCACGCCGCGCGACGTTCACCACGTCGTGTGACGTCGGTCCACGCGACTTGTCGACCACCAGCACGCCGTGCAGCGCGCTGCCCTCCTCACTTGGGGTCGACATCGGAGGCGGGCACAGCTTTCTCGGCATCCTCGGTCGTGGCGGCCGCGGTCGCGCTCTCTGCAGGCTCGGCTTTCGACGGCTCGATGGTTCGCAGCAGCGCCTCCATCTCGCGCCCGCGGTCGACCGCTTCGTCGTAGTAGAAGCGGAGATCGGGCGCGTAACGAAGGGCCAGCCGCTGCGCGAGACCGCGCCGCAGATACCCCTTGGCGCGCTCCAACGCCTTGACCATGGCCGCCCGCGTCTTTTCGTCCGCGTCGAGGTTGAGCGTGCGCACGTACACCTTGGCAAGCCGTAGGTCGTCGGTCAGCAGCACCGCCGAGACCGTCGCCATCTGCACGCCCGGGTCGTGCACCTCGCCCGCGAGCAGCATGCTCATCAGCTCGCCACGCAGCGACTCGGCCACCTTCTGGCTGCGCTTTCCGTCAGTCTTCTTCTTCGTCGTCGCCATCTTCGTCGTTCCAATCGGACGGGTTCCAGCTGTCCCCGCCGCGCCCCGTGATCGCGAGGTCGTAGTGCTCGATGCTGCGCGACTGGTCGATCACCTGCGCTTGGGTGGCGCTGGCCACGAAGCTGACCAGCTTGTCGAGCACGCTGCCGACATGCCGAGCGTCGTTGGACACGAGCGCAAAGCCGAGCGTTGCGCGGCGGTGCACGTCGTGATCTTCGACCTCGGACGCGGAGACGTGAAAGCGCCCGCGGGCACGCTCGAGGATGCTCTTCACGACCGAGCGCTTGCCCTTGAGCGAGTCATTCCAGGGCAGCGAGAGAACGATCCGGCAGATCCCGACGACCATACTTCCTCGCTACCGGAGCTCGTGCGCGCTGGGAAGGCGAACCTTCCCAGCGACTGTGGCTCAGAGCTGTGCGGCGACCTGCTCGAGCTCGAAGCACTCGATGATGTCGCGCTCCTTGATGTCGGTGAAGCCTTCGAGCGAGATACCGCACTCGTAGCCCGCAGCGACCTCACGAACGTCGTCTTTGATACGGCGCAGACCCTTGATGGAGCCTGTCCAGACCTGCGCGGAGTCGCGCACGACGCGTGCCTTGCCGCTGCGTACGATCTTGCCGTCCAGCACGAAACAACCTGCGACCTGACCAATCTTCGGAATCGAGAAGATCTGGCGAATCTC
>JBEGTL010000482.1:0-6344 GCA_041179425.1 Pseudomonadota bacterium
CGATGAACTTCAAAGCCGCACGCTTCGTTGCGTACTTGGCCGACAACTTTTTCCGCTTCTCGTTCGTCGCGATCTTCGCCTGCGTAGCCATGAGGACTCCTGTAAAGGGCGGGCAAATCTAGGCCACGATGGTTGTCTGCGCAACGTCGTAGTGCTTGGAAACGCCGGAGTCCGTGCTTGTAGCGTAATCTCCAGCAAACGCCTGCACTCGTGTGCCCGGTATGCGAAATCGACGTTTGGTAACCCGCCGCGTTGACAAGTTGCCCACCTTACGTACGAGCTGGCCAACGTTCGTGACGAAGAGGAGCCGATGAGCGAGCTGACGGAGACGGTTCGGAAGATGCTGTCGCAAGCCCAGGTGTTTGCACGGGATACGCCGTTCGAGGCGGTGTCGCGGGCGCGCCAAGCGGTGTTGCTGATCGACGCGGCGCTGGCCGGCGGGACCCCCATTGAGCGGCCGGCGCTCGAGTCCTTGCGCAAGGTGACCGCTTCGCGGCTAGAGAAGTACGAGATCGTGCTGGCCTCTTGGCGCGAGAAGGCGACCCTTCGCGCCGAGCAGTACGTCCAGACCGAGCGCGCCCGCATCCTGCAGCCGCTGCGCGCCAAAGGCTGAGGTCTCACGTGCGGGACGAAGCCGATCCATCCGATCCGCACAAGCCCACGCGCGGCGCTTCGAGTGATCTTCGTTCGCACGGTTCGACGCCGGAGTGCGCGCACGAGCCGCACGCGCCGCGTGTGCCGCGCGAGGCGAGCCCGCCCATCGTGGTCGAGCGTGCGGCCGCCTTGTTTCGCGCGCTCGGCGACACCGCGCGGCTGTCGCTGCTCGAGCGCCTCGCTTCGGGTGAGTACTGCGTGACCGAGCTCGCCGAGGCGACGGGCGAGGGCATGAGCACCATCTCCCAACGCCTGCGCACGCTGCGCAGCGAGCGCCTGCTGCGTCGCCGCAGGGTGGGCAAGCACGTCTACTACACGCTCGCCGATCACCACGTGGTCGATCTCATCCGCAGCGCCCTCGAGCACGCCGAAGAACAGCATTGAGCGTGTCCTTGGATTGAGTGCTTCGTAGGCGCGTGTAGACTTCGGCGCGATGCAGACAGCCAACACTCACCATGCCGTCAGTGCGCGCCTGTGCGGCACGCCACGCTTGCTCGCCAAGGGCGGTGCCGAGGTCGACCTCGAGACGGTCGACGAAATGCGCGCCGACGACTCGGGCCTGGTGCACGGAGGCTTCGTGTTCGGTCTCGCGGACTACGCTGCGATGCTCGCCATCAACGAGCCCAACGTGGTGCTGGGCAGCGCCGAGATGCGCTTTTTGTCGCCCGTCGTGGTCGGCGAGCGGCTGCACGCGACGGCGCGCTTGCTCGGCGTGGAGGGCAAGCGCCACCGCGTCGAGGTGCACGTCAACCGCCGCGACGAGCGCGTGTTCGAGGGGACGTTCGTGTGCTTCGTGCCGCCTCAGCACGTGCTCGACAAGCGCGCGGGAGGCAACTCGTGAACGGCGGTGAGCGCATCGCAGACGTGCTGCATCGCCAAGGCGTGCGCACCCTGTTTACCCTGTGTGGCGGCCACATCTCGCCCATCTTGGTGGGCGCCAACAAGCGCGGTATCCGCGTCGTCGACGTGCGCGACGAAAAGAACGCGGTGTTCGCCGCCGATGCGACCGCACGCCTCACGGGTGTGCCGGGCGTAGCGGCCGTCACCGCAGGGCCGGGTGTCACCAACACCATCACCGCCGTCAAGAACGCGCAGCTCGCGCACAGTCCGCTGATCTTACTCGGTGGGGCCACGGCCACCGTGCTGCGCAATCGCGGCGCACTACAAGACATCGATCAGCTCGCGCTGATCTCGCCGCACGTCAAGTGGGCGGTGTCCGTCACGCGCGTGCGCGACTTGGTGCCCGTGCTCGAGAAGGCGTTTCGCGTCGCGCTCGAGGGGCTGCCTGGTCCGGTGTTCGTCGAGCTCCCCGTCGACCTCTTGTACGAGGAGGCGACCGTGCGCGAGATGTACGGCGCCAAGGCCGCCAGCGACGTGAGGAGCGTGCCGGACCTTGCGATCCAGGGCTACCTGCGCATGCACTTGTTGCGTGTGTTCGGAGGCTCGGCTCGGCACGACCCAGAGGGCCGCATCCGTGTTGCACCGCCTGCGCCCGACTCGCACGACGTCGAGCGCGCGCGCGCCTTGCTCGAGCGCGCCAAAAAGCCGGTCTTCGTGCTTGGGTCGCAGACCACGCTGCGCACCCAAGAGCTGTCGCGCACGGTCGAGGCCATCGAGAGCTTGGGCGTGCCGGTGTACCTGTCCGGCATGGCGCGCGGGCTGCTCGGTCGCAAGCATCCGCTGTGGTATCGGCACAGCCGCGGCGAGGCCCTCAAGCAGGCCGACTTCGTGCTGCTTGGCGGTGTGCCCAACGACTTCCGCCTCAACTACGGCCTGCAGATCAACCGTCGCGCCAAGCTGGTCACCGTCAACTTGAGCGAGGACGAGGCGCGCAAAAACCGCCGGCCCGACCTGGCAGCCGTGTGCGACCCCTCGAGCTTTTTGTGGGCTCTGTCCGACGCGGCAGTCGGCGAGTTCGAGGGCCGCTTCGGCGAGCACCACAACGTGCTGCGCTCGCGAGACGACGCACGCGAGCTCAAGATCGCCGACCAGGCGCGCGAGCCCGCCAAGCTGATCAATCCGCTGTTCGCGTGCCGCGCGATCGAAGAAGTGCTCGACCAGGACAGCGTGTTGGTGGCGGATGGCGGCGACTTCGTGGCGACGGCCTCGTACATCGTCGCGCCGCGCGCACCGCTGTCGTGGCTCGACCCCGGCGTGTTCGGCACACTGGGTGTCGGCGCTGGTTTTGCGATGGGAGCCAAGGTCGCGCGCCCCGAGAGCGAGGTCTGGATCGTGTACGGTGACGGCTCGGTGGGCTTCACCATCAGCGAGTTCGACACCTTCGTGCGCCACAAGCTGCCGGTGATCGCGGTGGTGGGCAACGACGCGGGCTGGACGCAGATCGCACGCGACCAAGTGGTCCTGCTCGAGGACGACGTGGGCACGGTGCTCGCCCGCACCGACTACCACAAGGTGGCCGAGGGCTTTGGCGCGCGCGGCATCCTCGTCGAGCGGCAAGCCGACCTGCCGGCCGCGCTGCGCGAAGCCAAGGCCATCGCGCGCGCGGGCTCGCCCGTGCTCGTCAACATCCATCTCGACAAGAGCGAGTTCCGCAAGGGCTCCATCTCCATGTAGGCGGGCGGACGGGCGATCAGCGTCTACTGTGTAGAGCATGAGCGGGATCATCGACAGCCTCTCGGCACACCGCACGCTGTGGACCTGGGTCTCGTGCGTCTCGGTCGCGATGTTCGTGGGCTCCCTGCTGCTCATCCCCTGGCTGGTGAGCAAGGCGCCGAGCGACTACTTCGTACGTCCAGCGGGCCAGCAAGCGGGCTCGCTCGGTCTGTTCGGCAAGGTCCTTCGCAACGTGCTCGGGGCGGTGCTGCTGGTCGTCGGACTGCTGATGCTTGTGTTGCCCGGCCAGGGGCTCTTGATGGTGCTGCTTGCCGTGTCGTTGATGGACATCCCGGGCAAACACAAGCTCGTCTTGCGCATGGTGCAGAAGCCACCGGTGTGGCGCGCGCTCGCTTACCTGCGCGAGCGCGCCCACAAAGAGCCATTCGAGCGGCCCGCAGGCACCGCGCAGGACGCCAGCTCGTAGGGCCGAGGGTCAGGTCGGCGGCAACAGCACTTTGTCGATCACGTGGATCACACCGTTGGTGGTAACCACGTCGGCGATCACGACTTTGGCGTCGTTGACCTTGACCCCGCCGGTGAGCGAGATCGTCAGGTTCTTGCCGGTGAGCAGGCTGGGCACGGGGCCCGCAGTCAGCGCGGTCGACAACACTTTGCCCGAGACCACGTGGTACTTCAGCACGTCGGCCAGCTGGGTCGTGCTGAGGCCGTCGACGGTGGCCTGGCCCAGCGTGGTGAACGCCGCGTCGGTCGGAGCAAACACCGTCAGGTTGGCGGTCGGTGCGGACAAGGTGCTCGCGAGACCTGCTTTGGTGGCAGCAGCGAGCAGCTTGGTGAACCCGGCGTAGCCTGCAGCCTCCACCAAGTTGGGCGGGAGCAGCACCTTGTCGATCACGTGGATGACGCCGTTGCTCGCGTCCACGTCGGCCGCGGTCACGGTGGCGTCGTTGACCTTGACGGTGCTGCCCGAGATCGCAACGAACGCAGAGAAGTCCGCGACCGTCTTGACCGGCCCGGCAGTGAGCGCCGTAGAGGGCAGCTCCTTGCTGATCACGTGGTACTTGAGGATGGTCGCGAGCTGCTCTTTGGTCAGCTTCTCGAGCGTGCCGGCGGGCAACGCAGCAAACGCGGTGTCGGTCGGCGCAAAGACCGTGAACGGCCCGGCGCCCGACAGCGTTGCGACGAGGTCGGTGTCGGTGAGGGCCTTGGCCAGCGTCTTGAAGCGGCCATCGGCCACGGCCAGCTCGACGATGTTTTTGGCCGTGACCGAGCCCGCATCCGTGGGCGCGGCCGCGTCTGGTGTGGAGCTGCCGGTGCCGGTGTCGGCCCGTCCCGCGTCGACGGGGACGCTGCCGCTGCCCGCGTCCTTGGTCGCTCCGCTGTCGGTGCCCGTGCTCGTGCCGGTGCCGGAGTCTTTGTTGCCTCCGGCCTCTACCACCGGGTCCGACGCCGTGTCGTCGTCGCCGCACGCCGGGAACACCACCAGTGCCAGCGCGATGCTCACCACACTCCGCATGCCAAGTCTGAACCTATCCATGTTCTTCCTCCGTCCAGAACGTGTACCGCTCCGAACATGGTTTGTCCATGGTTCGTTTATGGTTTGTAGATACTTGGTCTAGGCGCTGCGCGTGCCGGTGAGGAGCTTTCCGAGCTGCTCGCGCTGCTCGTCCGGCGTACCCAGGAGCACATGCCCGCCCCTGGCTTCGACTAGTGCGCGGACGTCCGTCGCGCCTGCGCCCCCCACGCCCCAGGGCTGCTTCGCGATCTGCGCGGCGTACTGGTCGAGCAGCTCGCCGGCGCGCGCCACGGGAGGCGCGATGGTGAGGGACAGTCCCACGAAAGCAGGCTCAATTTCGCGCACTGCGGCGCCCAGACCTGCGGGCGGCGTACGCGCGCCGAGCACGTGCGGACGGTAGCCCCACTCCACGAACCGGAACGCGGCCGCGTACAGCGGGAGCGCGTGCTCTTCTTCGGCGAAGCAGGCGAGCACCACCTCGCCCACCGGGCGCGAAGGACCGAGCAGCCTCAACAAGTCGCGCGTGGCGATGGTAAGGATCTCGGACGCCAGGTGCTCGTGGCCGACGCTGATGACGCCCGTCTCCCAGTCGTGGCCGATCTCCAGCAAGGCCGGGCAGAACGCGCGTTCGACGACGGTGGCCGCGTCGCCGAGGGTCATCGCCAGCCGCACCTCGGCCTCGATCGCCGCGGGGTCCATGCGCCGCGTCGCCTCGGCGATGCGCTCTGCCAGCGCCTGGTAGGGATCGCTCGGCAGCTCGGTGCTGGTGACCCGGGGTTGTCCCGTCTCGGCCACCAGCTTGGCCGCATCGACGGGGGCCATGCCCGCAGCGCACAGCTCGCGCATGCGCTTGACCAGCTCCACGTCTTTGGGGCTGTAGAGCCGGTACCCCGAGGGGGTGCGTACCGGGATCGGAACGGCATAACGCCGTTCCCACGCACGCAATGTCGCCTCGGGGACACCCGTAATCTCGGCAACTGCGTGGATTCGGTAGCGCCCTGCACCGGTCACGGGTGACTCCTTCGCGTGCACGGCCGCTGTACAATCATTGTATAGGGCCCGCGCCCGCCAAGTCCAACGCCGGGGTCGCTACCCGCGCAGACGAAGGGACGCGACCAGCTCGATGTGCGGCGTCTGGGGCAGGGTATCGAAGGCCTTGAGCGCGACGAGGTCGTACCCCGCCGAGAGCCGCTCGAGGTCGGCCGCCAGGGCCTCGGGTCCGCAGCTCATGATGCGCAGGAGCGGGGCACGCAGCGTGAGCAGCGAGCCACACACCGCTACGCCCAGACCTTTGCGAGGTGGGTTGGCGATCACCAGATCCGGAACCGCAGCGGCGTCGAGGCTCGCGCCGGGCGCGGACAATGCCGCGAGCGCGCGCGCCAGAAAGGTCTCGACGCTCTCCGGTGCGATGCCCAGTGCGGCCGCGCTCTCGGCGTGCGCCTCGCAGGCGACCACCTTGGCAAAGCTCTCGCGCAGCACGCGCGTGGTGACGCCCGTGCCGGCGTACAGGTCGAATGCGAGCTGCCGGGCGGTCTCCTCGGGGCCGAGCTCGGTGAGCGCGCGGTAGGCTGCTTCGGCGACCTGAGGGTTGGGCTGTACG
>JBEGTL010000483.1:0-6340 GCA_041179425.1 Pseudomonadota bacterium
GCGAGCCCCTGCCCTGCGCCAATCACGGCCTGACCGCTCGCGTAGTTGGCGTAGTTGCCAGCCAGCTCGTTGACGTAGCGAGCGTCTTGGTTGAAACGTTGGTCGAGCTCGATTTGGCGCTGCTGCGCCTCTGCCGCGGCCTGCGCGATGCCGATGTTGGCGACGCGGGCCGCGCGTTTGGCAGCCCCGATCTCGGCCTGGGCCTCGACCAGTCGCTCCCGGTCGGCGTCGCTGATGTTCACCTGGAACTGACCGACCGTGATGATGCGGCAGCCGATCTCGGCGAGGTCGGGCGCGTGCTGCGCAAAGCGCAGGGCCAGGGTCTGCTGCATGGCCATGAGCTGCAGCATGCTGGTCTGCTGCTCGACGAGTACCTGGCCCATGACCGTGCGCACGCTGTTGAGCAACAGGCCCTTGATCCAGCGCAGCGTGTCTTCGTTGCCGGAAGGGGCCTTGAGGCCCACGTACTTGAGCAAGAACGCGACCGGATCGACGATCTGAAACGAGAAGGTGCCGAAGATGCGCGGCGTGATCATCTCGCCGAGCAGCGGGTCTTCGATGAGGCCAAGCTCGCCGCCAAACGGCTGGTCGTAGATGGGCCGCATGGTGACGAAGTACAGCTCGCTGAGGAAGACGTTGCCGCCGGTGAGCTTGTCGACGATTTGCCCAAGAAATGGGATGTTCTCACTGGTGAGCGTGTGCCGCTCGCCCGCGCCCAGCGAGCGCAGCGTGCCCACCACTGCTCCGTCTTGCAGGAACACCGCGGCTTCGTCGGCGCCCACGGTCAGCTGTGCGTACTCGGGGATGGTTCGGTCGGAATTTTTGTAGACGATCAGGTCTTTTTTGTCGTCGGGCCGAGCAATCGCGAGCTCGCGCACACCGTTCTTGATGAAGTCGAAGATGCCCATGGGACCAAACGCTCCTCAATCGACCCGCGTGCGCATGCCACCGGGAACGATTGCTCCTGTCGCGACACTCAAGGACTGCGACGCACTCAACACCTGCCCTAGGATAGCAAGCCGCGTGTCGGACGTTCTTCTCCGTTTGTGTCTGGTGGTGGGGTGGTCGTGGCTGGTCTCGGTACACGCCCAGGCACAGCCCCAGCCAAAGCCGTCGCAGAAGCGTGGTGCCGAGCAAGACCGACGGCCCGATCCCGGCGTGGAGCTCGAGCTGATCGAGAGCACCGAGCGCAGCGAAGACCCCCTCGGCATCGACGACAGCACGGGCAAAGAGCTCGACCAGGCCGCCGCACGCCTGCCCAAACCCAAGCCTGTCGTGCTGCTCCCGACGGCGAGCCAGGGCGCCGCGCTCTCCTCCATCCCAGGCGTTCGCGAGAGCGCGCACGAGCTGAACGTGAAGCTCGACCAGGGTCTCGCCTTCGTGTCCCTGCGCAGCGTCGTGGTCTCGACGGCAAAACACGCGGCCGCGCTCGCCTACCGTGTGCCGCTCCCCAACACCGGCGTGGTCACACGCGTTGCGGTGTGCATGGTCAGCGCTTCGCTCGCGCGCGAACAGACGGCGCGTGTCGACCTGCCCGCACGCACACCAGATCCACCCGCTCGAACCGACTGCAGCGAGGCCGCGCCAGAGCCGCATGCGCGCACCGGCAACGCACCGACCAGCACCAGTGTCTCAGCCACTCCCATCGAAGACGAGCGAGGTCGCGCGCTCTCGCTACGGGTCTCCCAGCTCGCGCCCGGCGGGACGCTCGAGCTCCACGTCGCGTACGTCGCAGAAGCCAAGATCGTGGGCGGCCGCGTTCGGTTTCGTGTCGAACCACGCGGCTACGATCCCAACCTCGCCAACACGCAGCTGCACGTCGAGGCACCTCGCCTGAGCGACTTGTCACCGGGGGCAGAGCTCACGGTCGAGCCTTGGACGGCACTCGCGCTGACTGCGAGCTTGGCCGCCAAAAAGAGCCTGCGCGCCGACACCTCCGCAAGCGATGGGCGCGCGACCTGGTCCCGCCACTTCGAGGCATTGCCACCCCAACCCGCCGAGCTGCGTCCGACCTGGTTGTGGATCGACGCCTCACCCTCGATGGAAGGACCCGCGCGCAGTCGCGTGAGCGCGACGCTGGCCGCATTGCTCGCCGTGCTGCCCGAGTCCACCGACGTGCGGGCCTTCGTGTTTGCTGCGCGTGCGAGCGAACTCGGCCGCTTTCGGGCGGATGAAGCACCCCTGGTGCAGCTGTCCGACGCCACCCTGCTCGATCTCGACGCCGCCACGCAGCTGTCTTCGGTGATCGCGCTCGCACGGCGCGATCTGCTGCGTGTGCGCCCGCGCGTGGTGGTGTTGTCGGACGGCCTGTTCGACACAGAACCGCGAGAACGCGCCGCCATGCTGGGCCTCTCCAAGGCGGGACTCGACACGTGGCTCGTCACGCTCGGCGACGGAGAGCCGACCCTGGCCGACGCCTTCGAGCACGTGCTTCGTGTGGCGCCCCTGGCCGAAGCGGCGCTGCACGACAACGATCTCGCGCCACTCGAAGACGCACTGCGCAGCATCGCAGCCAAAGCGGTGCGTGGTCTCGTGGCGGGAGAGCAGCGGAGTCGTGAGCGAGCTCCAGAGGTCCGTGTCCCGCTGCGCGCAGGCGCTCACTGGCTCGCGTACTGGACGGCGCGCGATCGCGAACAAACGCGCTGGAGTACGCCAGCTCGTGTGCCGCCGCCCAGCACGTCGCAGGAGGCGCCGACGCTTCGCTCGCGCACCGAAGCAACGCCCGCGATCGCTGCCCTGCCCTACCTCGACCGGCCAGCGCCCGTTGCGCTGGCAGACACCGGACTGCCCAAGGAGAGCGTCCTGTCGATGTTGCGCACGCAGCTGGTTCCGCAGGCCCGCGCCTGCCTTCGTGTCGACCGCAAAGGGCGCGGCGACTACGCCGTCGGTCTCGCGTTTCATGCGCTGTTCGCGGAGCGCGAGATCTATCAAGCGCGTGTGGAGGGCCACATCGACGCGACGTTGCGGGCCTGTCTCGAGGCCATCTTGCCCAAGCTGCGTGTCCCCGCCTTCAGCGGTCGTATCCGCGTGCGCTACCCCATCCACACGGAGCGCGTCGAGGAACCGCCGGCGATCGAGCTGGAGTCCGCCACCGAGCGGCAGCTCGAGCGTGCTTTTTCGCCGGCGCCCGCGCTACCCTGATGCCACATGTCCACGCTCGAGCTGCTGGTCGGGCTCACCGAAAAGATGGCGCTGCTGGCGGCCGCAGCGGTGTTCGCCGTGCTGTTTCCCCCGCTGCGCAAGCGGCTGCTCGGACAGGCTGGCGAGAGTCGCGATCGTGCCTTTGGCATGCTGTTCGGCACGGGCCTGAGCGTGTGGGGCTCGAACCTCGGGCTCGAGGTCGGCGGCGAACACATCAACGTGCGGGCCATCGGCGTGATCGTCGCGGCCATCCTGGGCGGTCGCAAAGCGGGGGCGCTGGCCGGCCTGTGCAGCGGCATCTTCATGGCCAGTCGCGTCGACAACCAGACCGCCCCGTGGGTGCTGCTCGCCTCGCTCACCGACGGCATCATGGCCGCCGTGGTCATCAAACGTTCGCCCAACGCCTTCCGAGGCCACCGCGCATTCTTCACCGCGATTGGCGTGCAAGTGTTCCATCTTGCGATAGTCGGCTTCGGTTTGATGTTGGTTGGGCACGCGGGTCGTTACCTTCCAGCGTGGCCTGCGCACCTGGTCAAGCTGCTGGTCAACGCCGCCGGCGTTACGCTATTCGTCGAAGTATCGCGGCTGGTCGTACAGCGCGAAGAGGCGGCGCTCGCGTTGGTCAAAGCCAAAGCAGCCGCCGATCAGATGGCGCTCGAGTCGCTGCGACGCAGGCTCGAGCCTCACTTCTTGTTCAACTCGCTCAACGTGTTGCGCGCGACCATCCGCATCGATCCGATGCGCGCGCGCGAGCTAGTGAGTAACCTGGCCGACCTGTACCGCTACTTGCTCTCCCATCCCGAAGACGCGCCGCTGCGCGACGAGATCAACCACGCGCGCGCCTACCTCGACATCGAGTCGGCACGCCTCGGCGATGGGCGACTCAAGGTAGAGGTCGACCTGCCGACGGAGCTCGCAGAGATGCGTGTGCCTGCGCTACTGTTGCAGCCGCTCGTGGAGAACGCAGTGAAGCACGGCATGGGCAATCGCACCGGACGCGGCACCGTGTTCATTCGTGCGCGCATCGATCACCCCGAGCTGCGCCCCGATCTGCTGATCGAGATCGAAGACCACAGCGAGGGTCCACGCCGCGCCCCCATTACCCTCTCGGGTGTGCGGGCAGAGGACGAAGATGCACGACCCGGCGCGGGCATCGCACTCAAGACGCTGCGCCAGCGCCTGGCACACCTGCACGGACGCCGCGCCGAGCTGCTGCTCAGCCCGACCGAGCACGGCATGATCGCGTCGGTGCGGTTGCCCGCGGGCGACGAGGGCGCGCCCGACAACGACGGCGAGTCTTCTTCGTCGCGCGCAAGCACCACGCGCGATCGGGCGCCCCACAAAACCGAGGCAGCGCAATGAACGAAGGCCCGCGCGACGCTCTGCGCGCGATCATCGTCGACGACGAGCCGCTCGCGCGCGACGAGCTGGCGTTCTTGCTGGCCGAGGTGGGCGGCGTCGAGGTCGTGGGCCAGGCGGGCGATGCGCACGGTGCGCTGCAGCTGGCCGAGCGCGAGGAGCCCGACGTGGCGTTCGTCGACCTGCGCATGCCCGGGCCCGACGGCATCGCGCTGGCCCAGGCACTGCGCCGTCGGCTCCCCAACCTGCAGGTCGTGGTGGTGAGCGCGCACGACGACGCGGCGCTGCGCGCGTTCGAGGCGCAGGTACTCGACTACGTGCTCAAGCCGGCGCGGCTCGAGCGGGTGCGCACTGCGGTCGAGCGCGCCCAGGCCGCTTTGACCGCGGCGCGGGCGTCGACTCCGAGCGCCCGCCCCGAAGAGGCGCGGCCCTCCACCGCGCCAGGAGCGGCGGGGCACGGCAAGGAAGGGGTGCTCGAGCGGCTCGCCGTGCGCCGGGGCGGCGTGTACGTGGTGCTCGAGGTGGCCGACGTCATCTACTTCGAGATGAAAGACGAGCTGGTCTGGGCGGTTACCGCCGGGGACCGGGTGGCGCTCGACCTGACCATGACCAACCTCGAGCAGCGGCTGCCCGACGGCGTGTTTTTCCGCTCCCACCGGGGTGCGTTGGTGCGGGTCGACAAGATCCGGGCGATCGAGCCGGCCGGCGCCGGCACCTACGAGCTCGTTCTCGACCATCCCGACGCTCCGCGCGTGCCTCTGGCCCGAGAACGCGCCAGACTGCTGCGCGAGAAGATCCCGTTCGCGGGGTAGTGCTCGAAAAGGCGCGCGGACACTCCGCTCGCCTCCACGTTCTGGATGGCTCGCCATGACCCCGACCGGTCCGTTTTCGCTCGCGCCGCCCTACGGCGCGCTTCGACTGACGGCCCCGAGGGATCGAACTCGAGCCCAAGACTGACCTTCGGTGCTTGACCTCTGGGTTAGCGGCCCTCATATTCGGCCGCCCGAAAGAGAATCGGTTAACCGCAGACCTTTTTGCGAGAGTTTTCGATGGCGATTGCAGCAGAACTCAAGACGGACTTGATCAACAAGTTCCGCACGCACGAGAGCGACACCGGCTCTCCCGAGGTACAGATCGCGCTCCTTACGAGCCGTATCGTGCACCTGACCGAGCACTTCAAGACGCACTCCAAGGACCACCACTCGCGTCGTGGTCTGCTGCAGCTGGTCAGCCAGCGCCGCAGCTTGCTCGACTACCTGATGCGCTCCGAGTTTCAGCGCTACAGGAAGGTCATCAAAGAGCTCAACATTCGTAAGTAATCCGGCTATCTTTTCTTGGCTTGGCGAGCGTATGCTCGCGGCGGTTACAGGACTTGTTAGTAGCTGAACCGGGATCCGTTCTCCCGGACTGAGCTGTGGCTCAGAGACGCAGGCCGTCGCACGTAGACGCCCTGCGGGACGCAGGGGGGCATCGCAGGGCGAGCTCGCCTTCGAGGCTTCTCAAAAGCGCTCTCTTCTCCTTGAGGGCAGAGCGCTAGGGAGCGCCCACTTCCACGAGGTCGGTGCTCGCGAGCGCCCCCACCACAGAGGGCGGCGCGCGGAAGGCGCCGTTTCAGAGCGGCGTCGGTTCGCGCCATCGAAGCACGGTGGCGCTGGTAGCACGGCACGCTGATGGCCACGTTCGCGGCTCTTCGATCTTCGCTCCGAACCCTCGAGCTCGCCTGTTCGAGTGCTGGGAACGAGGACCGAGCCCGCCCCTGGCAGGACGCGCTCCGTGCCTTGTCCCGGCCCGAGATGGGCCCGAGGAGCGTGAATGATCATTCGAGAGAAGGTTCGGATTG
>JBEGTL010000484.1:0-6319 GCA_041179425.1 Pseudomonadota bacterium
CGCTGAGCACGAGGGACGTGCTCAAGAACGTGCGCAGCGGACCTTCGGCCTTACGCCAGAGCGGGAACAAGGCGACCACCAGCAGAATGACGGTGGTGGTCCAGAGGGACTGCTCGAGGGTGTTGCCTAGGTAGCTGGTGCTCAGCACCGCGTACCACGAGAACACTTCGGCCAGCACGATCAGCGGAAACACGACGCGCGCGAGCAGACTGCCGATGCGATGGTCGGTGTCGCGCGAGAGCTCGTGCAGGAGCAGCGCCCACTGTGCCGCAAAACACAGCTCGGCGATGGTGGCGACAGAGCGGCCGACGAGCACGCTCGACAGCCACGAGTCGTACACCACGATACGCTGCACATCGGCGCGCGGCAGCACCGAACGAAACGCGCAGCCGAGCACGTAGCCGGCGGACAGCAGCACGTGCGGCCAGCGATGCGTGATGACTGCACCGATGCGGCGCTTGAGGAACGACCTGGTCGAGAACGACCAGATGCCGAGGTTGACGACGGCGATGACGCACAACGCGTACCACCAGACGTGAACGAGCGTGGTTGTCTGCTGATGCACTGGCGAGGCCCTCTGTGACGGTGGGCCTCTCACTCTATGACAATTCCGCGAGCGTGCAGTGACGAACCCTGTGACATTGTGCCGGCTCCACGGAGCTGTCACGCGATCGTCACGCCAACGACTTTCTACGAGTGCAACAGCCCAAGATCAGCAGTGTCAGGAGCCACGGTGCAGACGCGGCAGATGAGCCGCGCACTGCACAGCCCTGATCGTCGCCGTCTGCGGACGGCGCTGCGCCGCTGGGGGCGACCTTCGTGTCGATGAAAGCCGCACCATTCTTGTAGATGCCGCACAGACCGGCCTTGTCGTCGTCGGCCAGAGTGCGCTTCTCGTGATCGCCCTTCTGTGCGGAGCACCACATGGTGGCCGACACGTCTTCGCTGTGGGCCAGTCCCAAGAAGTGCCCCAGTTCGTGCGTCACCACATTCTGCAGGTCGATGGCGTCGGGGCCGCAGCTCGTGCTCTCGGGACACACGGCGAGCGGCATGACACTGGGGTTGAACGCGATGTCGGCGCCCAAGATCTCTCCCGTCTTGTCGTCGTACCACAGCTTGGTGCGCGCAAACTCCGAGGCGCCGAAGCCTTCGCGCTGCCACTCGGCCGGCGTGAGCAGAGAGACGACGTTGAGGTTGGGCTCGGCAGCGGCCGGGCCGACCGTGAGGTCCGTGGACATCGACAGGGGGAGGAACCGAAAGCCCAGCGGATGGCCGGCACACGGGACCTCCGCCCAGGCCGCGAATGCCGCGGCGACTGCGTTCTGCACCGCGGTCTGCTGGAGGCCGGGAAAGCCGCGTCCGTTGAACGCGTACTCGATCTCGCGCGTGCCCCAGATCACGGGCAGGCCCGTATTGCTGCAGGCCGAGGGACAGGCTGCCGAGGCGGCGCCCGTGGTGGCCTGACACCAGGCGAGAGCTCGGTCTGGGATGAGCGCGAGCAAAGACGACAGTACGACCGAGAGCAAAAGACGACGCATCGAGGTGCCTCCGCGCGCGTCGTAGCGCTCTTGGCGACGTTGCCTTGTGACATCGCGGTCGCAATGACGAGCAGCAGAGGGGTTCACCGGTGGTGCGCACCAGACTGACACTCGCCTGTGCGGGGACTGTGCCGAGCAGTCATCTTCACGCCGCCTACAAGTTGCCCGGCCGTAGCCGAATAGGGGCGCAGGTCGTCTAGCTTCGCGCTCTATGTGTCTGCGTCGTACGCAAACGATGTGGAGACGGGAGTGTTGATGGGCAAGCAGCGGAAGTCTCCGAGAGTCTTACTGTGCCTTTTGCCGGCGGCCTTGCTGCTGGGGTCTGTAGGTTGCGAGAGCCCAGTGGACTCGACGACTGGTACCGCGCGGAGCGACCGCGCGCCGGCCGGTGAGCTGTCGCTCGCGTTGGTCTTGCCGGGCGGGCTGACGATCGACGCCGTGCGCTACGAGATCACCGGCAACGGCTACACGCGCAGCGACACCCTGCCGGTGGCGGGCTCGGGCTCCGACTTCTCCGTGGTGATCACCGACATCCCAGTCGGGCTCAGCTACACCCTGCGGCTCACCGCGATGCCGCTCGGCGACGCGGGCGTGGGATGCGTCGGTACGGCGCCGTTCGACATCACGCGCGATGCGACCACGCTCGTGAACGTCGTGCTCTCGTGCGACGAAGTCGACCACTCGGGCGCAGCGATCATCAACGGCGGCTTCAACGTCTGTCCGAGCGTCCAGTCCACCATGGTCACACCGGTGACGCAGACGGTGGGGTTGCCGGTATCCATTGGCGTGACCGCGCGAGACGTCGATCACGCGCCCCAGCCACTCGCCTACAGCTGGAGCAGCGCCGCCGGAACGTTCACCAATGGCAACACGGCGACACCTACGTTTCGTTGCGCGCAGCCGGGGCCGGCTACTCTTACCGTGCAGGTCAGTGACGGTCAGTGCACCAAGGCTGGTAGCGTCAGCTTGTCGTGCGTGGTCGCGCCCGACGCCGGCACGCCCGGCGAGGACGGCGGCGTCCCGGGGATCGACTCGGGCACCACGCCGGCCGACGCCGGCGGGCCGGTCGACTCGGGCACCACGCCAGCCGACGCCGGCGGGCCAGTTGATTCGGGCACCACGCCGACCGACGGCGGGCCGATCGTCACGACCGTGCGCATCAACGAGGTGGAGTCCAACAACGGATCTCCGGGCGACTGGGTCGAGCTCTACAACTTCGGCACCACAGCGGTGAGTCTCACGGGTTGGACCTTCAAGGACTCCGACGACACGCACGTCTACACCTTCCCGGCAGGCACGAGCCTCGCTGCCGGCGCATTCCTGGTGATCGAGGAGGCGGCATTCACGTTTGGTCTCGGCGATGTCGACGGAGCACGTCTTTACGCGGCCGGGGCCACCACGTTCGTCGACTCGTACGCGTGGGCCACGCACGCATCGACCACGTACGGACGTTGTCCGGACGGAACGGGCGCGTTTGCCACCACGGCGACGCCGACCAAGGGCACCCCGAACGTCTGCACTCCGCCGCCTTCGGACATCGTGATCAACGAGGTCGAGTCGCGCGGAGGCACGCCTGGCGACTGGATCGAGATCTACAATGGCGGCGCCAGCGCGGCCGACCTGTCCAACTGGGTGGTCAGAGACAGCGCCGACACCGCGGGCTACGCCATCCCGGCGGGCACCACGGTCGCTCCGGGCGCTTACTTGGTGCTCGAAGAAGCCGACTTCCTGTTCGGACTCGGTGACATCGATGCGGCGCGGCTCTTCTACGTCGGCGGCAGCCTGCTGATTGACTCCTACAGCTGGGGCACGCACGCCAACAACACATACGGCCGCTGCCTCAACGGCTCCGGAGCGTTCGTGGACACGGCAAGCCCGAGCAAGGGAGCGGCCAACGTATGCCCGACTGCGCCTCCGCCAGGTCGCGTGGTGCTCAACGAGGTCGAGTCTTCGGGCGGCACGCCCGGTGACTGGGTCGAGCTGTACAACACGGGTGGCAGCGCGGTAGACGTCTCGGGTTGGGTGTTCAAGGACAACAACGACACCAACGCGTTCGTCATCCCGCAGGGCACCACTGTCCCATCGGGCGGCTACCTGGTGCTCAACGAGACGCAGTTCGTGTTCGGCCTTGGCGCAGCAGATGCCGCGCGCATCTACCTCTTCCAGGGCGGGACGCAGACGCTGGCTGACTCGTACGCGTGGTCCGCGCATGCCGCGACGACGTACGGACGCTGCCCCAACGGTACGGGTCCGTTCGTGACGACGGTCGCGTCGACCAAGGGCACCATCAACAGCTGCAGCCCGTAGTCAGAAGCTGCAGAAGACGGTGCGTGACCAAAGCGTGCGCGACGCGCCTTGGACGTCGCGCGATCGCTTGGTGGGCCACTCCACCCGCACGAAGGCGTGTCTGCCGGCGTCGCCTTGAAGGCGCGTCGGCAACGATCGCGCGCGCTGAACGAAATGAGTAAAAACCGAGCCTGAAAGTAGCGAGAGTGCGCGCGGCGGTTCGTGGGCTCGTCGGATGTGGTGCAGGAGTGGTGTATGGAGCGTCGTAAAGTACGGTTGCGCGACGAGCCGCTCGGCGCGAGCGAGGAGTTAGCCGCAGCCGTTCGTATCGAGTCCACGGAGGTGTCGCACTGGTCCACCATCCTCGCGTTCTCGCCGGCGCACGCTGTGCTGAAGACCGTACTCGAGCAGGGCGCCATTGCGCCGGAGATCGTCGACGAGCTCGCGCGACTTTCGAGCGTGGCTTCCGCAGCTGCGGACAAGGACATGCTCGAGACAGTGGCCCGCGCGCTGCGCGAAGCAGATACGAAGAGGCTGACACTTGCCGCTGCCGACGCGGCCGTGCAGCGAGCATTCGCGGAGGACCCGTCGGCCGCCGCCGCTCTCCTCCGCATCGCGGCCGCGCGCCGCGCGCAGCAAGAGGCCAAGCACAACCTGGTGCTCGCGAACGTCGCACTCGTTCGTTACTTCGCCAGGCGCTCCGCGCGCGCCGCGCCGATGGCGGAGCTGGTGCAGGAGGGCTGCATCGCGCTCATGCGCGCTGTCGAGCTGTACGATCATCGGCGCGGCGTCCGCTTCAGCACGTACGCCGTGTGGTGGATCAGACAGGCGCAGAACATGTGTGTGTCCGAGCAGGGTTCCGCGGTCCGTGCGCCCCTCGGTGCGCTCGCCGAGGGGCATCGCATCGAGAGCTTGGCCTGGGAGGTCTACGGCCGCACCGGGGAGAAGCCAGATCGTGTCGATCTGGGTAGCGACCTGGGCCCTGGTTACAAGGCCTACGCCGGACCCATCGCCCACCGCTCCGCGCTGCGTACGACCTCGCTCGACGAGAGCATTCATGCCGACGGCACGACGAGGCGCATCGACCAGCTCAGCGCTGGGATGCCGCGCATCGAGGGTGAGCTCGACATGGCCATGCTGCGCCATGCGCTCGAGCGTGGGCTGGCCAAGCTTCCCGCGCTGGAGGCGACCCTGTTGCGACAGAAGTTTGGTCTGAGCGGCGGCAGCGAGCGGTCGCTGCGCTCGATCGCCCATAAAAACCAGCTTACCTACGACCGCGCACGCACGCTGTGTGAGCGGGGCATGCGCAAGCTGCGGCGCGAGTTCGCCCGTCTCGGCATCGACGACCTGTCGTGCTGCTCGCCGAGCTGAGTCGACCATCACGACGTCTGCAACATGTTGCTTGGTCGTCGCCGAGCCTACGTGTGTTCCGTCTAGGTTCCGGCCGCGCAGTTTCGTCACGAGCGCGCACCCGGAGTATCGATGAAGCAGACGAGTGAGCAGAAATCGAAGTTGTACGGCGTCTTTGCCACGGCCCTCGGCGTGCTGACCACAATCGGAAGCGCTTCGTGCGCCGAATCGCGCGATCGGAGCGACCAAGCAGCGTCGCCGATGGGTACGCTCGGGCTCGGGCTGCAGCTCGACCCGAACGTCGTGCTGGACACGATCGACTACGAGATCACCGGGGTGGGCTTCACGCGCACGGGCTCACTCTCGGTGCCTGGCACCGGCACGACCTTCTCGTCCACCATCACGGAGATCCCAGTGGGGCAGGGCCACCGGCTCCGTCTTACGTCTCGAGCGCGCGGCGATGCGGGGGTCGCCTGCGTCGGGGACGCTGTGTTCGGCGTGGTGCAGAACGCGACCACGCAGGTCGACGTCACGTTGCTGTGCGACACACTCGACACCAGCGGTGCCGCCGCCATCAACGGCGCCTTCAACGTGTGTCCGGCAGTGACCTCCACGACCTTCACGCCCACCGTCCAGACCGTGGGCGGTACCATCGCGCTTGGTCTCACGGCGCGCGACGTCGACCACGCACCCAGTGCACTCAGCTACTCGTGGTCTGCAGCGAGCGGCAGCTTTGCCAACGCGACCAGCGCAACGCCGACCTTTACGTGCACCACGGCCGGAGCCATCAGCATCCAGTACAGCGTCAGCGACGGCAGCTGCAGCCGCGGCGGCGTGCTCCCCGTCACGTGCTCTGGCGCCGTAGACGGCGGAACGAACGGCGCGGATGGGGGCGCGTCTGGCGACGCCGGCTCCCCCGGGA
The DNA here is from genome assembly GCA_041179425.1 of Pseudomonadota bacterium. Taxonomy (GTDB): domain Bacteria; phylum Myxococcota_A; class Polyangia; order Polyangiales; family DASUME01; genus DASUME01. The sequence goes on from JBEGTL010000484.1 coordinate 6,097, forward strand.
CGGTCGTGATCAACGAAGTCGAGTCCAACGGTGGTGTGCCGGGGGACTGGATCGAGCTCTACAACGGCAGCGGCGCTCCGGTCGATGTGTCCGGCTGGGCCGTCAAAGACAACGACGATACACGCACCTTTGCGATCGCGAGCGGCACCGTCATCCCCGCGGGTGGCTACGTGGTGGTGGAGGAAGCACAGTTTGGGTACGGCCTCGGTGCTGGTGACGCCGC
>JBEGTL010000485.1:0-6310 GCA_041179425.1 Pseudomonadota bacterium
CGCTCCACAGGCCAGCCAAAGCCCTCGACGAGCCCGCGCGCCCGTTCACTCGTGCACACGACGTGTGCGAGCGCGGCGAGGACCGCTGTGTCGAGCACGTCCGTCGGGATACGGAAACCCGCGCACGCCTCAACGCCCGCTCGGCAGGCGGAGCGACAGTTGTAGTAGCAGTAGCGATAGACGGTGCCGTCGACGCGCTTGCCTGAGGTCTCGAGTTGATAGCTCGCACCGCACTTGCCGCACCAGACAAGGCCGCTGAGCACGTGAGGCTTGGCCGCAGTGCGCCCCGGATTGCGACGCGGCTCTCGACGCACGCGAAGCTGTTGCGCGAGCGCGTAGGTCTTGGCGTCGACAATCGGCTCGACGGACAGCGTGAGCCACTCGCCGGGAGCGCGGCTCGCGCCGTGATGACGTCGTCCCCAGCGCACGCTGCCGCTCGCGGCGGTCTGGTCGAGCAGCTGCATCACCTTGCCCTTGTCCCAGAGCGCGCCCGAGCGCGTGCGGCAACCTCGCTGGTTGAGCACGTGCGCAGCCGTCTTGGCCCCGCTCTCTGTGATGTAGAGGCGATAGATCTCGCGAACCGTCGCTGCCTCACTCGGCTCGATCTCGAGGCGATGGCGAACGACATCCGGTCGAACCTCCACCGGCACACTGCGATAACCGTACGGCGGTCGCGCTCCGGGATAGAGGCCCTGCCGCACGGCCTCGCGCATCGCAGCCGACGTGATGCCTCGTCGAGCATGTAGAAGACGTACTCGTCGCCGAGTCGGCGAACCGCCGCGCGTATTTTGTCGCGGTCGATTGCGGGCGCCACTGGCTTCCTCTTCGAGGTCGAGCCCGGCTTGGTCGGGAGCTTCTTGGTCACGTTCCTCACCTTCGGCTCAGCCAGTATCGGTAGGCCTCGATCCAGTCGCTGCCGGGCGGCTTCGGCGACGGAAGCGGAAGGTCCACGACGGCGATTGCCTGGTGGTCGCGGCCCCGAGTGCAGATGGCGACGATCTGGCCGCTGTCGCGGAGGTCGATGCTGGTGACCGAGACCGGGGTGCCGAGCACCTTCGTCTCGAAAGGAAGCTCGAGGTGCTCCTCGAACATCGTAAACCAACCGGTGGCCTGCTCCGACTCGTCGTAGGCATAGACCGTCGCTCCTCGATCATGGCTGCGAGCCTAGTCTTGCTGAGTCGGGCCGGCGGTCGCGCAGCTGCGAACGACGTCGCAGGTCTGTGTGACCACCACCAGCCCAGCGACCTCCGAGGTGAGAGCCTGGAGTCCCGCTTCGCCACCTTCAGCGGCTGCTTCAGTCAGAGGCTCGGCAGGGTCACCGATATGGATGAACCACTGTTCCTCAAGGGCCAGGTCACCCTGTCGCCACTGCTCGAGAGCGACGTCAATGCGACTTGCCTCGACCGAATCGGGTGCGATCGTCGGCACTCATTTCCCCCGAGGAGCACGCACCGCTTTCGCAGCGAGCAAGCGACCGCTCGCAGGATGAATGCGATCCTGGAGCGCACTGACGAGCTCCTCCGGCGGTCGCGGAGCGCGCGCGGCCATCGCTTGCACTGGGAGTTTAGGAGTCTGCACGCGACGAGCCTCGCCCGGCCCGAGCAGAGCGACCACCTGCTCGTAGTGCTCGGCCGCGAGCAGGTCGAACGGGATGGTGCCATCCTCACGGACGGTGAGAAGCGCTGTTCGATTGGCGCCCGCAGAGCCTCGGTCAATGTTGCGAACCACGGCGAGAAGACGCTGAAGGTGCTCCTCGTTGCTCGGCGTCATCGCTTTCCCGCTCGCCCAGAAATGGAGAGAGCGGCGACTTACGTTGAACAGGCGCGAGAGCTGGTCCCAAGTGAAACCGCTCACGCGGCGAAGCTCCGCAATGCCCGGTCCGGCGCGGTCGGCAACGAGGACCGAAGCGCCGGCCGTGGTCTGCTCCACGGGGCGCGGTGACCGCATCACCATGGCGACAGGGAGAGCGTGGGCGCTCGACGTCCCGAGCCCCGCGAGCATGAGGCCGACCAGCACTGGCTCACGGACTTGGCGCATCACCATCGCGCCAGCCGCGGACGTCGAATCGAACGTGGGTCGAATTTCGAGGCTCGTCATGGCGTACCTCCATAGCGCCGGAGGAAGTCGTCGGTCACCGCCCAGCGGAAGATCGTGTAAATGCGCTCGGCGAAACGCTGGGCCTCCGCGACAGCACGGTCGACCGCGAAGGGCATCGGAGCTGCGCTGAACATGTCGAGATCGAGGATCCAGCTCTTCTCTTGCGCGGGCTCGATGGCTGCTGGGTCGACCGTGGCACCGGCGGGAAGCCGACCCCAGCGCGCGAGAACTCGGGCGTCAGGCAGCTCGAACATGGACTCGGAGAGCGCGTGAGCCGCGTGGGTAGCGGCGTCCGTCCCGGTGATGCCGCGGACCTCAGGCCGAACCAGACTTGCGATCTCGTCAACCGCCGCGCCCGTGATGCGATCTATGTAGCGAACGCCGAGACGATCGATCAGCTTGGGCTCCACGTGCTCGTCGAGCGCTTCAACAACGGCACGCAGCCGGGCGAAGAAGTCGGAGCGGCTGGTGTACTTCGTGGTCTCGAGCGCTAGGAACTCGGGCGTCAACGACACCCGCCAGTGTCCGTCGAGGTCGCTGAAGCGCCACGCTAGCTGTGGCTTCGCATGCGCGATGCCGGCCGGGCTCAGGCGCAACCCCTGGGTCTGCTCCTGACGGAGGACCGGGTACGTTGCTCGCAGCGCCTCTTGGAAGGGTGCAACGAAGTCGCGCTGCTCGACCGCCAAGATCTCTGGGAAGCGCACCTGGGCGATAACGCGCACCAGCGGGGCATCCTTCAGGGGCACTTCCGCAGGCGGCGGGGCAACGAGCGGATCGAGGATGGCGCTCATGGAGGTACACTAAACGCGAAACGGACAAATGTGAAGTGGAGTGTGAAGTGAGCTGAAAGCGGTAGCAACTTCCTAGGGTTACCGCCAGTGGTGGCCGGGCAGCCGTTTCGGCCTTTCTGATGCCGTAGCAAGTACTTGAAGTTGCACAATGATTCGACAGAAAGGCACCACCGTCAGCATGGCACAGAAGCACCCAGGCATTCTCGAGCTTGCTCGGCTAGTGGCAGCCCTGACCACCGGCGGTGCGACGTCGGCGGAGCGGGAGCGCGCAGTGGGCCTCGCGCTCGACCTCTACCGCATCGACGAGATCAGCCGCCAGAAGTACCGCGAGGTCGCTCGCGCAGCAGGGCCGACGCGACCCGACCTCGATGACACCGTTCGCGCCGTGGATGAGGAGCCGCTCGGCGACGGCTGAGGCCCCCAGGCTATGATGGCGAGGTGACAAACGCCGAGCCCGCCATTGCCGACCAAATCGACCGGTACCTCCGAACCGGGAGATCCGATCCGCATCTCGCCGCGTGGTCGGGCAGCTTTATGGAACGGGCGAACCGCGCCCACGACGACCTCCGCGGCGCGCTCGTCCGAGAGGTAAGACGGCTCGCGGCCGGGCGCGCCGGCCAGCCGATGCCGGAGGTCGACCCAGTTGCGCTCACGCGCGGGAAGGTCGAGCCGATGGTGCGCGGGCTCTTTCCGCGTGCCGAGCAGGACGTTGCACTCGCGACGCTCGAGAAGTCGGTCGTCTTTCTGACGAGCACGAACATCGAGCCGCTCCTGCTCGAGCGCCGCTTTGATAGCTCGGCCTGGACACTGGCGAACCTGTACCTGGCGAGCGTCGGTGCTGAGCTACTCGGAGCCGACGCACCCCGCATCGTCGGGCTGAGCGAAGAAACGGTCTGCTACGTCTCGCCCGCGTACTTCGCGCAGGACGACCCGTTCGCCGACTTCATCGTCCACGAGGCCGCGCACATCTTCCACAACTGCAAGCGCGCCACCGTGGGCCTACGTGAAACGCGAACGAAGGAGTGGCTGCTCGACATCGAGTACCGGAAGCGAGAGACCTTCGCGTACTCGTGCGAGGCCTATGCGTGCGTGCTCGAGCGCGCCAAGGACCGGACCGAGCGACGGTTGCTAGCCGAGGAATACGGCAGCACCGCACGCATCTCCGAGGAGCGCGTGGAGGCCTCGGAGGTCGCGAGCATCGTCGCGGAGGCAGCCGCCGCTCGGAACGGCTGGAAAGTCATCCTCGCGCGGTGCGCTCCGACGAGCCGTCCGCGCTCGGCCCTGCAACAGCTGAGGGACGGCTGGGCCACAGCGGACGCCGCCCGCGAGCGCTGACGGGAACCGTTGCACGATCTGCCGCGGTTGGCGCCGGGTTGCTGTGGTCGGCCTGCGGCTCTCGGTGACGACGAGCCCGTTCCACATCCTGCGGAACGTGGCATTTTCCGGAACATGCGTGGCTATGGACGCCGCTCGGGCCACTCGCCGAGCACTCGCCTCGATCGTTGGCCGCTATATCCCGCTCGAGGAGCTCAGGCGAAAGGGCCCGGCGGAGACCGTCGACGTGCTCACCGACGTTGAGCGCTTCGCGCAGGCGAGCCTACGCCGCGACTATTACGAGGATTTTCGCGTGGACTCGCGCAACTGCACCATGGTGTCGCGCGGAACGATGGCGTGGATCAGCGATTTCGGCCGGCACCTGGACCGCTGCATAGGCGAGGCCGAAACCGCCGAGCTCGAAGTCGTCCTCGATGCCTTCGAACTTCTGTTCGATCTGGTTCGGCGCATCGACAGTGGGACCGTGGACATCATCTTCTTCGCCGACGACGGCTCGTGGCAGTTCGGCATCGACTGGCCAAAGACGGTGGGGGCATACGCGTCGTGCCTCGGACGAAAGCTCGCGCCAGGAGAGTTCGCCGCAAAGACCGTGGCTGTCATTGACGAGTTCGAACGCTTCGACCGCGTGAGACTTATCGAGGTGGCCTCGCGGGTTGCGCCAAGCTCGCACCGAGACGCACTACTCAAGTTGGCGGGGCAGTCCGGCGACGAGATCCACATCAGGCCAAGTGGACGCAGTTGAAGCTGTTGATCGCGGCCGTGCACGTAGATCTCGGGTGGCTGCTCACGCGGAGTTGGACAGCGCGAACGCAGAGAGTCGTCCAGCACAAGCGCGCTCAACCAGCTGGAATCCAAGGCCGCGCGCTCTCGTTTGGACGGTGCGATACTCGGCGGGCTGTCCGCCAAAGAGCATCAGAGAGAGGTTCGCAAACGGCTCCCCATGCGGACCCACTGATCGAGCAGCGGCCTGCGATGGACCAGAATCAGCGTGCTGCATCGACGGGCGGCTACGAGGTACGTCCCGATGACGGTCTTGCCGACACCGGGCGGCGCCACGAACACGCCGGTGTCGTGAGCAAGCAACGACTGCGCCGCCTGTGTCTGCACTGCGGTCAGCGTGCCCCGAAAGCTGAGCTCGAGGGCGACGCCTCGTGTGCGCTGGTCCTCCACGTCCAGGGCTATCCCGTGCCCGTACAGCAGCTCTTCGAGATCGGTCCGGCACCCTCGCGGCAACGCGACGTGCTGAGGCAAGTCTTCCGCGCAGTTGATCACGCGCGGCGTCAGTGCGGTGGGCAAGCGCATGCTCTGCTTCTTGTAGAACTCGGGATTCTGGAACGCGGCAAGGCGCTTGATCTGATTCAGTAGCGGCGACGGGAGCCCGGCCTTCGCGATGAACAGACGCTGCGCGAGGACTGCGGACATGCGCTTCGGAAGTGGCTCCGTGATGCGCACTTTGCGCGACTTACCCGATGGCTTGCGGGTCCATGGTGTGACTTCATCCTCGTCCGTGACGTCGGCGATGCGCACGCCGACGACGCTTCCCGTGCGGGCAGCCTCGGATGCGATCCGCTCGACAGTCGTCGGGTCGATGCGTTGGGCCTTTGCGAGAAAGCCCACTGTTGATCGTCGGAGAACGCGACGAGGTTGTCGTCGAGGAAGACCGAGTTCCCCTCTTGGCGAGGACCGTGCTCCCGTTTCCCGAGCGCGAGCGTTCGACCACAGCCGGCAGCCCGAGCTGGCGCGCTGTCTCGACGAAGGCGCGGACATCCTCGATACACCTCAGCCCAGGGACTCGCTCGGCGGCCACCAGGCCTCGTGGCAACGTCTGGCACCGTTCCGCGCCCAGCGGAACGTGCCATATTCCGCAACGAACGGCTATCAATGCCACGTAGTCCAGACCTGTGGCTTGCCTATCGTTCCGCAGAATCATATGTTCCACGTTGTGCGGAACGGTCGACATGACGGAACAAGCTCGGCATCGCAGGCCATCGCTTGCGTTCGTCGTCGACTTCCTCCGGGCTGGCTTTTGGAGGAGCGCCCAGGCCAGCACCGGGCGACCGTCCTGACGTTGCGCGCGGCAGACGGAC
>JBEGTL010000486.1:0-6309 GCA_041179425.1 Pseudomonadota bacterium
AAGCGCTCCCGGGTCGCAACGACCCCTGTCATTGCGGAAGCGGCACCAAGTTCAAGAAGTGCTGCTTGTCTGCTGCTCATGCTCGGCTCTCCTCGTAGGGTAGGAAAACGGCGAAACTTGAGTCTGACTCTCTCAGGCTTGTCGCGGTGTCCATGGGGCGGACTGGCGGTGGTCTTCTCTTGGGTGCGGTGGATGCTGGTCTCGCTTGGTAGCAATGTAGATTGGCGTGGCCGGCCACACCGTTTGTAACCGCCACCAAGCACGTCTGACGAACGCCCGAACGCCGTGCCCAGTACGACCGAAATGCTAAGACGCCGCGAGATGTCCTTCCTAGAAGAAATCGAGTGGCGCGGCCTGCTGCATCAAGCGACGGCCAAACAAGAGCTGCGAGAGCACCTGGCTACGCCCAATCGGCTCGCCTATGCAGGCTTCGACCCGACCGCCGATAGCCTCACCGTTGGGCATCTGATTCCCATCATGCTGCTCAAACACTTTCAGCGCGCCGGGCACAAGCCCGTCGTCCTGATCGGAGGCGGCACCGGCCTGATCGGAGACCCCTCGGGCAAAGACAGCGAGCGCACGTTGCAGACGAGCGAGCAGGCCGAGGCCAACGTGGCCGGTCAGCGCCGCGTGCTCGAGCGCTTTCTCGATTTTTCGTCGAGCCAACAGAACGGTGCGCTGCTCGTCAACAACCTCGACTGGCTCAAGGACCTCGGATACCTGGAGGTGCTGCGCACGATCGGCAAACACTTCTCCGTCAACGCGATGATCCAGCGCGACTCGGTGCGCACACGGCTCGAGAGCCGCGAGCAGGGCATCAGCTACACGGAGTTCAGCTACATGCTGCTGCAGGCCTACGACTTTCTGCATCTGCACCGCACGCTGGGTGTGACCTTGCAGATGGCGGGCTCAGACCAGTACGGCAACATCGTAGGTGGCGTCGACTTGATCCGCCGCGAGGCGCACGGAGCAGGTCACGAAGCGTTCGGTCTCACCGCCCCCTTACTGTTGCGAGCGGACGGCAAAAAGTTTGGCAAGAGCGAGAAGGGGGCCGTGTGGCTCTCTGCAGACCGCACGAGCCCTTACGCTTTTTACCAGTTCTGGATCAACGTCGACGATGCCGACGTGGCTGCGTACCTCAAGCTGTTTACGTTCCGCAGCCAGGACGAGCTCTCCGCACTGATCGCCGCGCACGAAAAAGAGCCGCACAAACGCGAAGCGCAGCGCACCCTCGCACGCGACATGACCGAGCTGGTGCACGGCGGCGAGCAGCTGCGCGCGGCTGAGCGCGCGGCCGAGGCTCTGTTTGCTGGCGACGTGCGCGCCATCGAAGCCCAGCTCTTCGACGATGTTCTCGGCGACGTGCCGCACAGCGATCACGACAAGTCGTCGCTGGCTGGCGAGGGCCTGGCGCTGCTCGAGCTGTTGCCGCTCACCTCGCTGGTGGCCAGCAAGCGCGAAGCGAGACAGTTCCTCGAGAGCGGAGCCGTCTCGGTCAACGGCGAAAAGGCGGGGCTCCTTACCAAGCTCACCGAGAGTGACCTGGTGCACGGTAAGGCCATCCTGCTCAAGCGCGGCAAAAAGAACTGGCACCACACGCGCTGGAGCTGAGCCCGACGCCCGATCGGTGCAGCCGTGGGGCCGTGCAGCAAGTCGCGGCAGCCCAGGTCCCGAAGGTCACAACGACGCGTAGCCGAGTCATCTTGGAGGGCGCCGGCACTTGCGGTACACAGTCTGATCTCGCTCGTGCGCCCGCGGGCGTGCTTCGACCAGGGTGCCGCCTGTGCTTTCGCGATCGCTGAACCCCGAGCTGGCCTTTCCGGTCCCGAGCAGCCCGGCGCGCCCACATTCGACCGTGTCGGTCCACGTGTTGCGCGGTCTCGTTGGCGCCAGCGAAGGCATGGGCGTGCCCGTAACCACTCTGCTGCAGGCCGCAGGCCTCGCACCCGAGCTGCTCGTCGGCGCAGACGGCAGAGTCCCGCTGCACGACATCTACACCGTCTCCGAGCTCGCGACCGAGCTCACGGGGGACCCCGCGCTGGGCCTCCACTGGGTCGACCGCATCGACGAAGGCACCCTCGCGCTGTTGTCTCCGCTGCTCGCCCACGCGTCGACCATGCGCCAAGCATTTGCGGCGCTTGCCCGCTTTTACCAGTTGCTCTGCGACCACCCTCACTACGAGGTGAGCGAGCAGGGCGACCGCGTGACGCTGCGTATGCTCGACATGGCCGGTGCGTCGCCACGCTTGTTGCGTTTTGCTTCCGAGATGATCGTCGGCGGGTTTTATCGCTTCATCCGCCACTTCAAGGCCGATGCGCGGCCCCTCTCGCTCGGCTTCGTGTACGCAGCACCCGCGCATCGCCACGCCTACGCACAGTTCTTCGATGGCGTGGAGCGCTTCGACCAGCCGTTCACGGGCATCGTGTTCGATCGCGCGCTGCTCGACCTTCCTGCGCCGCACCAAGACGAAGAGCTGCACGAGACTCTGACGTCGCTCGCGGAGCGGCGGCTGCTGCGCGTCAAGAATGGCAAGTCGTACGCGCTGCGCGTCCGCGAGCTCGTGATGGGCAGTGGCGCTCCGCAGCGCAGCGACATGGAGACCGCCGCTCGCGCACTCGGGCTCAGCGTGCGCTCGCTGCGGCGATTGCTCGATGCCGAGGGCACGTCGTTCAGCAACATCCTCCACGAGACGCTCGTCGTCACGGCCAAGCAGCTGCTCGACGGTGGGCAGCGCACCATCCAGGAGACGGCGCACCAGATGGGCTTCTCGGGCGCCAGCGCGTTCCATCGCGCATTCCGCAGCTGGACGGGGATGACGCCGGCGGAGTACCGCAAGGCGCCGCGCTAGCCTGGGGCGCTGCGTTTAGATCGACTCGAAGTAGCGCTTGAGTTCCCAGTCGCTCACCGCCTTTTCGTACTGCCGGACCTCCCACTCGCGCGTTCGCACGTAGTGATCGACGAAGGGGCCGCCGAGCACGGCACGCGCGAGCTCGCTGCGTTTGAGCAGCTCTACCGCGCCTTCGAGGCTGCGTGGGAGTGGCGTTCCGACCGTGTCTCCCGACGCATCACCCGACGTTGCAGCCGGCGGCTCGATGGCGTGGTCGATGCCGTACAGGCCCGAACCCAGCCCGGTGGCCATGGCGATGTACGGGTTGATGTCGGCCGCGGGCTGACGGTGCTCGAAGCGCGTGCTCGAGGCGCCGCCGCCGCCGATGTAGCGCACCGCCGTCGTGCGATTTTCGACGCCCCAGCTCGCCGTCAGCGGCGCCCACACGCCCGGCACGTAACGTTTGTAGCTGTTGATGGTGGGCGCGTAGAGCGCGGTGAGCTCGGCCATGCCCAACATCAACCCGCCTAGGTAGTGGCGCCCGAGCTGGGACAAGCCGTGCGCGCCCTTGGCGTCGGCAAACAGGTTCTTGTGCAGCGTGCTGTCCCACAGGCTCTGGTGTAGGTGTCCGCTGGAGCCAGGCAGGTCCGCGTTCCACTTGGCCATGAAGGTGACGGCGAGGCCGAGCTCGCTCGCGACCTGTTTGGCCAGCGTCTTGAAGAGGGCTGCTTGGTCGGCGGCCAGCAGCGCGGGGGCATACTTGATGGCCACCTCGTACACGCCCGGACCGGTCTCGGTGTGGAAGCCCTCGATGACGATGTCGAAGCGCTCGCAAGCGTCGAGCAGCGCATGCACGAAGTCTTTGTGCTGACCCGTGCGTAGCCACGAGTACCCGAACATGCCCGGGCTGAGTGGCGTGAGCCCCTGGTAACGTTTGTCGCGCATCGACTCGGGGGTCTCTTTGAACACCCAGAACTCGAATTCGGCGCCAAACAGGGGCGAAAAGCCGCTGGCCTCGGCACGCGCGACCACGCGCTTGAGCAAGCTGCGCGGGCAGGCCGGGTGGGCCTTGCCGTCGGGCGCACGAAAGTCGAGCAAGAAGCCCGCAGTGTGCGGCTCGTTGGGCAACAATCGGAAGCTGTCGACGTCGATGAAGGCGTGGATGTCCGGGTATCCCGAGCTGGGCCCGGTGGCCTGGGTGTTGTCGTAACAGACGTCGCCGATGTCCCAGCCAAAGATGACGTCGCAGAAGCCGAAGCCGCCTTCGATCACGGACCAGAACTTCTCGAGCGACAGGTACTTGCCACGCAGCACCGAGTCGATGTCGAAGCCACCCACTTTGACGCGCTTGACGAGGTGGGACTCGAACAGCTCACGAAGGTCGGTTGGCTCCATGTCGGCACTATACACGGGCTGCGGGGCAGCCGAACCACTCTGGTATCCTGTGCGGATGGGGATCCAAACGTCGTCCAGTGGTCGCTTGCGAGCCACGGACCCGCGCACTCCGACACGGTGCGCTCTACACGCTCTGATCGTGCTCTGGTCGCTGGCCGCGTGTGACCAGGACGACCCCGACCGGCCCATCGTTTCCGTGGGCATGATGGACGCGACCATGTCCGAAGCGGGCAGCAGCGAGGCGGGGGTGGTCGACGACTGCAAGAGCGACGACGCAAGCTGCCATCGCACTGAAGGCGCGTCGGACTGCGACCACGACGGGTTCTCGCCCGACGAGGGAGACTGCGACGACTGCAACATCGCACGCGGGCCAGGCGCGTACGACCTGCCGCAGAACGGCGTCGACGAGGACTGCACAGGCGGCGACGCACAGGAGACGCTCGCCGCCTGCGACGCTCGGCTCGATGCCGTCGGTGCAGACCACGGTGAGGCCGCCAAGGCGGTGGGCCTGTGCGCACGCGAGGTGAACCGCGCCTCGCGGCGCTGGGGGCTGATCGACTCGCGCTGGCTACGGCTGAGCGGCGACGAGACGCTGCTGGATACGAGGCAGGTCTGGTTCCCCGAACACTTTGGTGCCGCCAAGGCGCGCGAGGGGAGCCGTCTGCTCGTCATGTCCACGGGCGTGGCGCGCGACGTCGATGCGGAGGGCTACACCGATCAGTGCGACGTGCTGGGCAGCACGCTCGACATGACGGGAGCGTGGACAGGTGGCGTGGCACCGCCCAAGGGCTTCCCGCGCGACTCTTCGTTGTGCGACACGCGCGACGTGTCCAAGGGCGCACGCGCCTACAACGACGTGGGCCTCGAGCTGACCTTACGTGCGCCGACCAACGCGACCGGTCTGGCGTTCGAGTCGATCTTCTACACGTACGAGTACCCGGACTTCGTGTGCACGCGGTACAACGACTTCTTCGTGGTGCTGATGGACCCTGCGCCGCACGACTTCCAGCAAGACGACAACGTCCTGTTCGACGACAACGGGCAGCCGATCGGTGTGAACACCGGTTTCTTGTCAGTGTGCAGATCGACCTCGCGCGCCAGCGAGAATCGATCGAAGAATTACCCGTGCCCCGGCGGCGTCTCGTTGCTGGCCAAGACCGGCTTCGACGCCAAGGAAGCCAGCTGCGCGCCGCTGCCCAAGGGAGCCACGGATCTGGGCGGCGCATCCACCGGCTGGCTGCGCACGGAGTTGCCCGTGGTCGCAGGCTCGGTGTTCAAGCTGCGGTTCGTGTTGTGGGACAGTGGAGACCCCTTGCTCGACTCCACGGTCGCACTAGATCACCTGCGCTTCGTGTTCGCCGATCCGGACGCACCGACAGTTGTCGGGACCAAACCCATCGCGTTCGACTGAGCTGGCGCCGGCCTCACGGGCTGTCGCGATGCGATCCGGTCGCAGCGCCGTGGGGGGCAGATCCTTTTCATCTCTGCACCCTCGCACCGACAAAATTGTCGACGCCGTCGACAAACATGTTGGTTCGAAACGAAAGCTCACTTCTGCATCGCCCGCAAACGCGCGAGATCTAGAGAGGTGCCCTCGGGGCATACCAATTGCTCTCTGAAAAAGGACAAATCGCGCGTCAATTCGCGGCATTTCGAGGGGATACGCGCTCGAAACTTTCAGGAAACGCATCCATGCGCAGCACAGAAACAGTCAGTCAGACGCGAGTGGTGGTGGTCGGCAACGGACTCGTCGGCCATCGCTTCGTCGAAGAGCTTCGCGAGCGTGATCCGGAGCACAAGCTCTCGATCACGGTCATCGGAGATGAGCCTCGGTTCGCGTACGACCGTGTCCATCTGAGCGCGTACTTCGACGGCACGCCGGCTGCCGACCTCGCGGTCGCGTCGCGCGAGCGCTACGCCGAGCTGGCCATCGACATCCGGCTCGGCGATCGCGCCGAGAAGATCGATCGCGATCGGCGCGTGGTGCACACGGGTGCTGGCTTTCGTGTGCACTACGACGTGCTCGTGTTGGCTACGGGCTCGCGCGCGTTCGTGCCGCCCATCGCCAACCAAGATGCGCGCGGCTG
>JBEGTL010000487.1:0-6285 GCA_041179425.1 Pseudomonadota bacterium
ACTAGTGCCGTGACCAAGAAGTCCTGGTCGCCTCACTAGTGCGCTCGCCTCCGCTCAAGCTCTCGCCCGTTTTGCTCCGCAGTGCAAAGGAACCTCTCATGCTGCTCGCTCTGACCGAAGATCAGACCTTACTCTCGCGCACCGCGCTGGGCTTCGTCGCCGAGCACGCGCCACTGAGTCAGCTGCGCAAGCTGCGCGATGCGGGCGATGAGCGCGGCTACTCACGCGCCACGTACAGCAAGATGGCCGAGCTCGGCTGGACGGCCATTCCCTTCTCCGAAGAAGATGGCGGTCTCGGTGCAGGTCTTGCCGAGTTCATCTTGGTGACCGAGGCCATGGGGCGCACGCTCGCGCCTGAGCCGCTGATTCCCTCGGTCCTGCTCGCGGGCCGCACGCTCGCGCTCGCAGGCAGCAGCGCGCAAAAGAACGAGTGGCTCGCGCCCGTCATCGCCGGCGACAAGGTGCAGGCGCTGGCCTACAGCGCTCCCCGTGGCCGCTACGATCTCACGCGTGTGCCGTTCGTCGCCGAGCGTGCTGGCAACGGCTACAAGCTCTCCGGCAAGGCGAGCGCAGTGTGGGGCGGGCAGCTTGCCGACGGCTATGTTTTGGCGGCGCGTACGTCCGGCAAGGATGGCGAGCGCGAGGGCATCAGTCTGTTCGTGGTGCCGGCAACCAGTAAGGGGCTCAAGACGCAGCGTCAGACCCGCGTCGACTCGATCAACGCGGCCGAGCTCACGCTCGAAGCCGTCGAGCTGAGCGAGAGCAGCGGGCTGCTCGGTCGGGTGGGCGAGGGCTACAAGGTCCTGTCGCGCGTCATCGACGAAGGCACGGTCGCGCTCGGTGGTGAGATGCTCGGCGGCATGACCGAGGCGCTCGAGCGCACGCGTGTCTACTTGCGTGAGCGGCGTCAGTTTGGTGTGGCCATCGGCAGCTTTCAGGCGCTCAAGCACCGCGCGGCGCGCCTGTTCGTCGAGCTCGAGCTGTCGCGCTCCGCCGTGATGGCAGCGGCTCGCGCGCTCGACGAAGAGAGCCCCGACGCGGCGCTGTTGGTCTCGGTCGCCAAGGCTCGTCTGTCCGACGCCTACACGTTGGTGGCCAACGAGGCGGTGCAGCTGCACGGCGGCATCGGGATGACCGACGAGCACGACATCGGGTTCTTCATGAAGCGTGCACGGGCTTCTGAGCTTACGTTTGGGGATTCGGCTTTTCACCGGGATAGGTTCGCTGCGCTCAGCGGCTACTGACACTCTTCTTGGTCTCCTTCTTGCGCGTTCGCTCGCTCGCTGACGCGTTCGCTTGCTGACGCTTCGTTCGCGTGCTGAGGCTACTCGGCGGCTGCAACGAAGGTTTTGAGAGCCTTTGGTAGATCGTTTGGGGCGTACACCGGGGACGAGCAGGCGTTGTCTGAGCATAGATATACTGCGGGTCTTCCGCGGTACGGGTAGCGGCTCGTGTCGGGTGGGCTGAACGCTACGATGCCTTGCGGGATATGGGTTCGCCACGCGGCATCGAATAGGCTTCGGGTGGCGGGGTCGTCTGGTGGTCCCACGACCGAGAACATGACGTATGGGTCCTCGAGCTGCTCGAGCGCCAGCAGGTACTCGCCTACCTGACGGCCTCGCGCTGCGACGCGGCTGGCGTCGCTCAGCGCCGTCAAGGTGCGCTCGGCGGTTGCTCGGTAGGCTGGGTCGTCTTCTTCGTGCGATATGTTCAGCAAGAGTCGCGCGAGCTTTGCGTTCTCGTCGTAGGGCTTGTCGCGCTCGCTGAAGACGCCCGTCGCAGCGGCGTCGGCAGTTCGCGCGTAGAAGCCTCCATGCGTCGTGTCTTGCAGCGTATGTTCGGTGAACAGCAGCGTGCGCTTTCGACAATGCGCGCTACGTGGTGTACTGCGCAACCGGGCCTGTCGATCCACCTGAACCCTCCGCACCGCGCTAAACAGAGCGCGCGAGCGGTTGGGAAGAGGAGCAGTCCCGCTGCTTCACCAGCGCCGAGCACGCGACAGTGACGGCGCGGCTCCTCACTGCAGACTGTGTGTCCGCTGCGGTTGTCCGGCGGCCACCTTGACGACGCTGGTACGACAGTTGACTCAAGAGCGCGGACCCGCCCGTGCACAAGAAACGCGCAGGTTCAGGACCGTTTGCGGGCGAGTGGCGCTGTTGCCACGGTCGCAATACCTGATACGTTGCCCTCCCCGATTCCAGGAGCCTCGAATGCCTTCAAGCACGCCCTTGCCCGATATCGAGCTGCTTACAGTGGGCGACGCGGCACTAATCTTGGCTCTGTCAGTGGACATGGTGCGCGTCCTTCACCGTCAGGGGCACCTGCCTGCGTTCCGCACCCCGCGCGGTTATCGCTTGTTCAGGCGCTCGGACGTCGAGAAGCTAGCGCGCAAGCGCAAGGCGCGGGCATGACCGGCGGCAAACCACAGGCAGATACCCCGCCGCTGCAGCGTTCGATCAAGGAAATCGAGCGGGAAAATCTGTATCGGCACTTCATGCAGGCGCCCTTTCCCATCGCTGTGTTCAAAGGTCCCCGGCACATCATCGAGCTCGCGAACTCTCAAATTCTGCTCGGGTGGGGAAAGGGCTCCGAGGTGCTGGGCTCGCCTCTGGAAGAGGCGTTGCCGGAACTTCGCGGGCAGCCGTTCCTGGGTTGGCTCGACGGGGTGCTCGAGACCGGAGTTGCGTACGAGGGCAAGGAGCAGCTGGCCCGGCTGCCTGCGGGTCCGAATGGCGAGCTCGCCGATGTCTATTGCAACTTCGTGTACGCGCCCCTGCACGACGCGGAGGGTGCAATCGAGGGAGTGCTGGTAAGTGCATTCGACGTAACACGGGAGGTGCTCGCGCATCGAGAGGTCGAGCGCGCGCATCGAGAGGTCGAGCGCGCGCTTATGCGTGCGGAGGCGAGTGAGGCTCAGTTTCGTGAGCTGGTGGAGAACTTGCCCGAACTAGCCTGGAACGCGCTGCCGGACGGCTACATCGATTTCTACAATCGTCGTTGGTACGAGTACACGGGGACCACGTTCGAGAAGATGCAGGGTTGGCAATGGACCTCAGTCCATGACCCTGAAAAGGTAGAGGAAGTCTCAAAGCGATGGCAGGCCTCTCTTGACAGCGGCGAGCCCTTTGAGATGGAGTTTCGGCTACGTCGCCACGACGGAGTCTTCCGTTGGTTTCTCACGCGGGTCATACCTTTTCGAGATGCAGACGGTCGAATCGTGCGCTGGTTCGGAACGAACACAGATGTTGACGATCAGCGTCGCGAGCGCGAGCGGGCAGAGCAACTTGCAAGCGAGCTATCCGTGCTCTCTCAGCGATTGCACGCTGCCCAGCGTGCCGCGAACATCGGCATCTTCGACTGGGACATCGTATCGGGCCAGACGACATGGTCGCCAGAACTCTACGGTCTCATGGGTCTCGAGCCCGACGTAATCGAGGCAACGCCCGAAGCTTGGACCGAAAGACTAGTCGAGCATGACCGTCAAAGGGGATGGGACGCGTTTCGTGTGGCGGCGGAGGCGCGCGCTTCTCTCATGGAAGTCGAGGTGCGATTGCGACAGCCCAGCGGGGCAGCGCGCTGGGTCCGTCTGTCGACCGACATCGAGTACGATTTGGCGGGCGCGCCGACTCGGCTCATTGGCGCGGTTGTGGATGTGCAGGTCCTCAAGGAGGCGATCCTAGAGCGCGGGCGTGCGCCGAGGTCGCAGAACAGACCGGCCGAGCTAAAGACGAGTTTCTCGCCACGTTGAGTCATGAGCTCCGAACACCTCTCAACGCGATGCTCGGGTGGGCCACGATGCTCACAAAGGACCATCGGGACCCCAGTAGAGTGGAGCGCGGGCTCGCCGCAATCGAGCGCAGCGCCCGAACGCAGGCGCGACTTATCAGCGACCTTCTCGATGCGTCGCGAATCGTGAGCGGCAAGCTTCGACTGGCCGTCACGCGAATCGAAGTCGAGGAAGTGATTCGGTCGGCCACCGAGGTGGTGCGGCAGGCGGCCGACGCCAAGGGCGTCCGACTAATGATTGAGCTCGACCCGAACGCCAGCGCATTGGTGGCAGACGCCGATCGCGTCCAGCAGGTCCTATGGAATCTCTTGGCGAATGCAATCCGCTTCACGCCCGCGCATGGAACGGTGATTGTCTCATCCGCCCTCGTTGACTCGCACGTCCGTATCGCCGTTGCAGACACGGGCCTGGGGATTGCCGCGGAGCATCTGCCATTTATCTTCGATCGTTTCCGTCAGGTCGATGGTTCGACGACGCGCACCCACGGTGGGCTTGGGCTCGGTCTCGCCATCGTGCGCCACCTCGTCGAAGCTCACGGCGGGACCGTCAGCGCCCACAGTGCAGGGCAAGGCACGGGCACCACGTTTGTGGTGTTGTTTCCGATACGCGCCGTGTACGCGAGAGGCGTGCAACACCGCGACAGCCTTCCTGAAGGTGACCGGGAAGGCTCCGAGCGCCCGTTGCCAGTTGAGCAACCGCTTCTTGGTCGCCGAGTACTGGTAGTGGACGACGATGATGACTCGCTCGAGCTGCTTCGCGTCGTGCTCGAAGACGCTGGAGCGCTTTGCCGAGTAGCGAAGAGCGCCCGCGAGGCGCTGGCCGCTGCAGCGCGCAGTCACTTCGACGCTGTGGTTAGCGACATTGGCATGCCTGAGACGGATGGCTACGCATTCATGCGTGCCCTGCGCGCGAGTGGCAGTAGCATTCCTGCGATCGCGCTGACTGCGTATGCTCGCGTCGAGGACGCGGACCTTGCGTTGGAGTGCGGCTACCAAGCGCACGTAGCCAAGCCGGTGAATGCAGACGAGCTCCTCGCTTGGCTCGCACGCCTGCTCGGGTCAACAGATGCGCCGCAGGCGCGTCCCTCCACGTTTACTTAGCGTCCACCGCTTTGGACCTTTGGACCGCCCCTGCTTCGAGGCTTACCGATGAAACGGGCTGGGTGCGATCGCAAGGTCGCAAGGTCTTCCCCTTCCGATGCCGCTCTGAATCATGCACGGAGGCGATGGCATTGTCGGCCGACGAGGTTAAGTCCGCTGTGGCCGCCCAAGTGATACACGAACCATCTGGCCCAACATCTTGGCAAGGCTCTCTGCGACTTCGGGAGCCGACTCATCGACCACGACATCAAAGCCCGAGAAGGAAGGATCGAGATGGAACGCTAAAGGAGTTCGCTTGGCGGCCGGATGCCAATCTCGCTGCGACAGAACACGCTCAGCTTTCGCGATCTCGGCACGAGAATGGCAGCCAGGAACGAGCAAAACGTCGATCGACGTGACCTCTGGTGCCACGCGCCTCTGCGCCGAAGCGTAGTCGCGAAAGTCTGTGTGAAAAATGACGAGCGCGCGGCCCGCTTTGTGGTCGAAAATCGTCCCTATCTGGTCCCCCGCAAACTCTCTTATGGCCTCGTCCAAAGCGTACACAGCTTTCTGTACAGCGGGCTGTGACAGCCAACGGGCTTGATCCGCAGGCGGCTTTTCTGCGCTATTGCTGCAGTGCGGATGCGAGTCCACAGACACTCTTCCGATCCTTGCGAGTTGTGCAGCTCCCGTCATGTCGTTCTTGCCGACGTTTTCGGTAGCGAGTCGGGCCCCAGGGACCGCGACAGCCGCACGGGGCGCGAACGACGAGTCGGCTTGGCTACTCTGCCCCGTCGGCGCGCGCGCTTCGGCGCTCGACAAGGGGTCCCGAGCGCGCGACGGCTTGGGGTGCGCGTCGGAGCATGCACACACCCCTGTGGTCAGGGTCATGGCAACGATAGCGACTGACTTGAGCATGGACACGAGCTCCTCCCGTCTTCCGACAATGCAACGAGAGGTGAGGTTCCCAAAGCAATCCTCAGCCGGATAACTCACTGCAAGGCAATTGTCACGCCGAGGTGGGCTTCGAGATCGGACGTCTTGTGCCACACGACATCCGAGCCGTCAGTGGTGCCGATGCCCATACCGACAATGTACGCGCCGTTAGTACCGTCGGGCGAGTACATGACGGCCCCGGAATCGCCAGGCCTCGACAGGACCACGCCCGATTTGGTGCCACGCGTAAGGTTGGGCGTGCATCCGCCAGCACACAGCTGCGCCGTCTTCGTAGTGACGGTGATGTTGCAGATGGAGAGCACTCTCTTCGCGCTTGTGCAAACGGTTGCGCCGACGGGTGCATCAATCTTGCGCGTTTGCGTGCGGCTGGTTGGTGAGCCCGGGTCCGTATAGAAGTTGAAGGAGAACGTCTGCCCGCTCGGATCGATACGACATCATGTCGTAGGTCGGAAACCCGCTTTT
>JBEGTL010000488.1:0-6278 GCA_041179425.1 Pseudomonadota bacterium
GTGACGGTGGGTGCGTCGCCGGCGTTGAGGTAGTCGTCCACGCCTTCGCCGCTGCGCGCACGATCGCGCGCGGCCGCGAGCGCTGACCCGTTGAGGTTGGTGTGCAGGATGCTCCAGTCGCGGTTCTCGCGGCGGACCATGGTGCGCCAGTCGCCCTTCTCGAGCAGCTGCTCGAGACCGACCTCCATCAAGAAGCGCCGCGCCGGCACGGGCAGCGGGTGCTCTTCGCGATAGCCCGAGCGGACGAAGCCACCCGCGACGTTGAGCCAGGCGTCTTGATAACGAGTGCGTGGCAGCAGTGCGAAGTTGCCACTCAGCTTCTTGCTCAAGTACCAGTCTTCGTCGTGTTCGGCCGACTTGGATGGCGCATTGAAGCTGCCTCCGATGGCGTACACGTTGGGGTCACGCAAGCGTTGCTGCGCGTCGACGAGCCAGTCGTCGTGGCCACGGCGCGAGACCAACACATCGAGGTGGTAGAGCAGTGCGAGCGGTCGCGTCGCCATGGCGAGCGCGGATACTTCGGCGATGAAGGCCTGGTGTTTGCCGATGTCGAACGCGCCCGGGCGCACCGAGAGCAGCTTGTCGATCCAGCCTCGCTTCACGCCTTCGAACAGGGTGGTCTGCCCTTTGAGGGGTGACCCATTTTCGACGAAGACGACCTCGCCGGGCTCGCCGCCGAGGAAACGAAACCAGTCCTCGTGGATTGCTTCGGCGAGCTCGAGATTGCCGTAGTTTGCCGAGATCATGGAGAGGTCGGCGAGTGCGCCGGCTCGTGGATTCATCGCTGAAGCACTTTCTTGCTGCTGTGCCTACCAGTCGTTCTACGAGCGTCCGCGGGAGGCTCTTCCTTCAGTCGCTACCCACCATCTTGCCAAACACGCGGAGAGATCGCTCGGTTTTCGACGGGGACGAAGCGAGCACTGTACGCGCGCCGTGCAGTCACGAAGGTAGCCATGTCGGGGGCTGCCCGTCGAGCGTGGGGACCCCGGAATTCAGGGCTAACCCCAACCGATGGGCGCGCAGCTCGCTTCGTGCGCGTCAGCGACGAGGAGACGCCGCAGCGCGGTCCGCAGCCGGCTCCGGCGCTTTTTTGTGCGCGCGCGGAAGCAGCCCGCGCTTCGCCCCGATCTTCAGCTAACCTTCGGCGTTGCGGTCGCTCCGAGGGAAGCTTTTCTGCTCGGGCGGAGAATATACTCCGCAGTGGGAGAGTGAATACACGATGAAGCTGGTCCTGTTGGCGGGTGGGTTGGGTACGCGGTTGGCCGAAGAAACCAGCGTCCGGCCTAAGCCCATGGTCGAGGTAGGCGGCAAGCCCATCCTCTGGCACATCATGAAAATCTACCTTGCGCACGGCGTCGACGAGGTGATCGTCTGCTGCGGCTACAAGGGCTACGTGATCAAGGAGTACTTCCAGAACTACGCCTTGCACACGTCCGATGTGACGTTCGATCTGAAGAACAACAAGACCGAGATCCACCAGCAGCGCGCCGAGCCGTGGAAGATCACGCTCGTCGACACAGGCGAGTCCACGCTCACCGGTGGCCGCCTCAAGCGTGTGCGCGAGCACCTCGGCGACGAGGACTTCTGCTTCACCTACGGCGACGGAGTGGGCGACGTCAACATCACCGAGCTGATCAAGTTCCACAAGGAACAGAAGGTGCTGTGCACGCTGACGGCCACCAAGCCACCCGGTCGCTTCGGTGCGCTCGCGCTGTCCAAGGACGACAACAAGATCACCTCGTTCCGCGAGAAGCCCGACGGCGACGGCGGCTTCATCAACGGTGGCTTCTTTGTCGTCAATCCCAAGGCCATCGACCTCATCGAGGGCGACCAAACCACCTGGGAGCGCGAGCCCCTCGAGCGCCTCGCCGCGTCTGGCAACCTGGCCGCTTTCCGACACTCGGGGTTCTGGCAGCCGATGGATACGCTCCACGACAAGAACAACCTCGAGAAGCTCTGGCAGTCGGGCAAGGCACCCTGGAAAGTCTGGTAACAAAAAGAGCTGATTCTCGCCCCCAGTAGGGGAAACTAACGACACCGCTGAAGACAGCATTGCTGGAGGAACGCACTTGAAGGCTTTCGTCACCGGAACCGACGGTTATCTCGGTATCATGCTGGCCGGTTATCTCCACAAGCGCGGGCACACCGTGCTGGGTTGTGACACTGGCTTTTATCGCACCGGCTGGCTCTACAACGGCACCGGTTACCTTCCCCAGACGCTGTCCAAGGACATCCGTCAGGTCACCGTCGACGACTTGAAGGGCTACGACGCCGTCATTCATCTGGCGGAGCTCTCCAACGATCCACTCGGGCAGCTGGCGCCGAACATCACGTTCGACATCAACCACGGCGGCTCGATGCACCTGGCCAACACGGCCATCCAGGCCGGCATCAAGCGGTTCGTCTACTTCTCCTCGTGCAGCGTCTACGGCGCATCGCCCGAGCTCGTCGACGAGAACGGCGCCACCAACCCGCTCACCGCGTACGCGCAGTGCAAGCTCAAGGTCGAAGAGGGGCTCTCGGGTCTCGCCAGCGACGACTTCACGCCCACCTACCTGCGCAACGCCACCGCCTACGGCGCGTCGCCTCGCCAGCGCTTCGACATCGTGGTGAACAACCTGGCGGGTCTCGCCTACACCACCAAAGAGATCGCCATGACGAGCGACGGCACCCCGTGGCGTCCGCTGGTCCACGTGCTCGACATCTGCCAGGCGGCCGCGTGTGCCTTCGAGGCGCCGCGCGAGGCCGTGCACAACCAGACGTTCAATGTCGGCGGCGTCGACGAGAACTATCAGGTCAAGACGGTCGCCAAGATCGTCGGCGACACGTTCCCCGGCTGCAAGGTCTCCATCGGCGACCGTGGCGGCGACAAACGCGACTACCGCGTCGACTTCACCAAGATCAACACCAAGCTGCCCGGCTACAAGCCCGAGTGGAACGTACAAAAGGGTGCGCAGCAGCTGCTCGAGGTGTTCGAGCGCATCAACCTCAGCAAAGAGCTGTTCGAGTCGGCGCCGCACACGCGCCTCAAGCAGATCACGCACCTCATCGAGACCAAACAGATCGACGCCGACTTCTTCTGGAAGGGCGTCGGCCAGTGAAGTTCGTCGAGACCAACGTCAAAGACGTGTGGGTGATCGAGCTCAACGAGATCGCGGACAGCCGTGGTTTTTTTGCGCGCTCGTTCTGTGGCAAGGAGTTCGAGCAGCACGGCCTCAAGGCCACGGTTGCGCAGGCAAACCTCTCTTACAATCACAAGAAGGGCACCCTGCGCGGCATGCACTACTCGGCGCGGCCGGTCACCGAGACCAAGCTCGTGCGGTGCACTGCCGGCGCCATCTACGACTGCATCGTCGACGTGCGACCCGAGTCGCCCACCTACCTGCAGCACTTCGGCATCGAGCTCACCGCGCAAAACCGCAAGGCGCTCTACGTCCCCGAGATGTTTGCCCACGGCTACCTCACGCTCACCGATGGGGCCGAGGTCGTGTACCAAGTGGGCGACTTTTACCAGCCTGGGTACGAGCGCGGGGTCCGCTACGACGACCCGGCGTTCGGCATCAAGTGGCCGGTGCCGATCGAAGTGATCTCCGAAAAAGACACCAAGTGGGCGCCCTTCAAGGCGGAGTGAGGACCCGATGTTGATTGTAGATACCGCGCTCAAGAAGCGTGAGGCCGAGGGCAAGCCTGTCCGTGTCGGCATGATTGGCGCGGGCTTCATGGGCCGCGGCCTGGCCAACCACATCCTCAACACCGTGCCCGGCATGGTGTTGGCGGCGGTCAGCAATCGTTCGCTCGCGGGCGCCAAGCGCGCGTACGTCGAGTTCGGTGCCGCCGAGCCGGTGGTCGCGACGACGCAGGGGCAGCTCGAAGACGCCATCCGGTCGGGCAAGCCGGTCGTCACCGAAGACGCCAACCTGCTCGTCGACTCCGACAACATCGACTGTCTCGTCGACGTCACCGGGGCGGTGGAGTTCGGTGCCGTCATCACCATGCGCGCGATCGAGCGCAAGAAGCACATGGTGACCATGAACGCCGAGCTCGACGGCACCGTCGGCCCCATCCTCAAGCAGTACGCCGACAAGGCCGGCGTCATCTTGACGGGTTGCGACGGCGATCAGCCGGGCGTGCAGCTCAACTTGTGGCGCTTCGTCAAAGGCCTCGGCGTCACGCCCTTGGTCTGCGGCAACATCAAGGGCCTGCAGGACGAGCACCGCAACCCGACGACGCAAAAGGGCTTCGCCGAGAAGTGGGGCCAGAACCCGTACATGGTCACGAGCTTCGCGGACGGCACCAAGATCTCGTTCGAGCAGGCCATCGTCGCCAATGCCACCGGCATGACCGTGCAGAAGCGCGGCATGGTGGGTCGCGAGCATGCGGGGCACGTCGATGAGCTGACCAAGTTCTACGACGTCGACGCCATCAAGAAGCTCGGCGGCGTGGTCGACTACGTGGTCAAGTCGTTGCCTGGGCCGGGCGTGTTCGTGCTGGGCACGCACGACGACCCCAAGCAGCGTCACTACCTCAACTTGTACAAGCTGGGCGAGGGGCCGCTGTACTCGTTCTACACGCCGTACCACCTGTGTCACTTCGAGGTGCCCAACTCGGTGGCGCGCGCGGTGTTGTTCCACGATGCGGTGATCGTGCCCATCGATGGTCCCAAGGTCGACGTGATCGCCACGTCCAAGATCGCGCTCGCCGCGGGCGACGTCATCGACGACCTGGGTGGCTACAAGAGCTACGGGGTGGCCGAGTCGTACGACGTGTCTCGCAAGGAGCGGCTGTTGCCGATGGGGTTGGCCTACGGCTGCAAGGTGAAGCGGGCCATTCCGGCGGACACTGCGCTCACGTACGACGATGTCGAGATTCCGGCAGGGCGCTTTGCTGACAAGCTTCGCGCTGAGCAGGATGCTCGCTGGCCTTCTTCGTCTCCGGGGTAACTTGCTGGGTTCGGTCGCTGCTCGCATGTGGCGGTGAGCTGGGGTCGGCTTTCGGTTGCTCGCATGTGGCGGTGAACCGGGGCTGGCTTTCGCTCGCACTCTTGTGGCGGTGAACTGGGTCCGGCCGCCCTGCGCCGAACCAATCCGGTGCTCGCGGTGCTCCGCTCCGTTTGGCTCCGCTCCGGCCGGAAGCACCTCGCAGCGAAATCGCTCGGGGTTGGCGTCAGTTCCCGGTGGGTGGAGCAGACTCTCCGCGTGTGCTGCGCGTCGAAACTGAACTTTGGCTAGCCGCGCGCAACGAGTCGCTGTCGTGGTTCGCGCGCGTCGTCGTTCGTCCACATCGCGTTACGGATGATGATGAAGAGAACCAGCTCCGTTGCGTAAACCGATCAAGACGCAGCGGCGAGTTCGTTGCCGAGGGGTGTTCATGACCGACGAGGAGGTTCAGCAGCTGGCTCTCCTTCTGCGCAAGCTGGCGGCCGAGGGGCTGGGCACGCCTCGCACGCCCAAGGAGGTGTTCATCGCGTTCCGCGGCGTGGTCACGCAGCCGACCGTCGAGCTGCTGGTCAGCAGCGGCGACGATGACGACGTCTTGCTCACGCCGCGCCACGACCGGGACTGGTCTGGCCACCATCTTCCCGGCGGGTTCGTGGGCGTCGGCGAGACGCTCCAAGCTGCGTGCGAGCGCGTCGCTCGTGCCGAGCTTGGTGTGGGCGCGACCTTCGAGCGGCTGGTCGGCCACTTCACCTGGACCGACCATCCTTACGCTTCGCCGCTCTCGCTGCTGTGCCGGTGTCGGCTGGCGGGTGCGCCGTCGGCGGGTCGGTTCTTCACGACGCTGCCCGACGACTTGCTGCGACAGCATCGTACCCTGCTCGGCAGTTGGTCGAAGCGCACCCCCGGGCTCGCGAGCGAAGACTAGCCAAAGCGGTGAAGCCCAAGCTCTTGCGCCTCTACGAGTCGTGCGCATGAAGCCAGCGTGCGAACAGCAAACGCGCGTCGCACTCGCGTTTGTTCCTGCTGATCTGACAGTCAGACGGTCGCCGTGAGCCTCCGCATTTTTGTACGGACTTGCTTCACGTCTTACTTGCGCCCCACTCGCCAGACAGTTTACGCAGAGCGTGAGTACGATGGAGGGGTGACTTATGGCGAGTAGAGTTTTGGCGCTCGGGCTCACGATGGCCCTAGCAGCGACCGCAGCGTGTGGAGATGACAGCGGCGGCGGCGGCAAGCCGCCAGTCGATGGCAGTACGCCGGGCACCGACGGCGGTGGCCCAGCGCCGGGTACGGATGGCAGTACGCCGGGCCCTGACGGCGGCCCAGCACCGGGTACCGACG
>JBEGTL010000489.1:0-6270 GCA_041179425.1 Pseudomonadota bacterium
TCGAGGTTCCCCCCGCGCCTGCTCGCTTGCACATCGGCAGCCACGAAGGTTGCCAGCTGGTGCTAACCGAGCCGGCCCTGCACCGCGAAACGCTCGAAGTCGTGCACGATCTCGAGGGTGTTCTGGTGCGCAGCCTGTCGGGCGAAGCCGTGGTCCAGTTGGCGGGCCAGCGCTACAAAACGCGCCGACTCCACGATCGCGACGAGCTCCAAGTCGGCACCACACGCCTAGTTTTCGAGGAGCCGGCACAACACGCCATAGACGCTCTCAAGGGCCTTCCAGATGCGCCTGTTTCAGAGGCGCCGACAGCCAGTAGCGAACAGCCCATGGAGAGCGCCGGAAGAACCCAGCCCATGCCCCCGATCACGCCCAGCGAGCGCCGCGGGGCGGCTCTAGCGAGCCAAGAAAAAGCAGGCCCCAGCATCGCGGAGCTAGTGATCTACGCGCTAGCGATCGCCGTGCTCTTAGCGAGCGGCCTAGCCCTCATGCTGCTCCTAAGAGCACGCTGAGAAGCCAAAACCAAGCACCCTCTCTTAACTATTCCCGTTCACGTTCACGTAAACGTGCACGTGAACGGCCTACTTCTGCCGCTCAAACAGAATCCGCAACCCATCCAAAGTAAGATGCGGGTCTACGTCGTCGATCGTCTTGGATTCGGAGCGGATCAATGAGGCTTCGCCGCCGGTCGCCAGTACGCGACAGGGGTAGCCCATTTCAGCGCGCAAGCGTTCGATCATGCCGTCGACTAGACCGGCGTAGCCGAAGACTAGGCCCGACTGCATCGAGTGCACGGTGTTGCGGCCCAATACGTGGGGTGGGCGCGCGATCTCGGTCTTGTAGAGCCTGGCGGCGCGTGTGAACAGCGCGTCTGCGCTCAGCCCGATACCGGGGGCGATGGCACCGCCTAAATATTCGCCGCGGTTGGACACGCAATCGAAAGTCGTCGCCGTGCCGAAGTCGACGACGATGACACCGGCGTGCACGCGATCGTACGCGGCGATGGCGTTCACGATGCGATCGGCGCCGACTTCGCGCGGGTTCTCGTACAAGATCGGCATGCCCGTGCGAATGCCCGGCCCGACCACGATGATGTCGTGCTCGAAAGCGCGGCGAACCGCACGCACCACCGGCTCGGTGAGCGGAGGCACGACGGAGGCCATGATGCTGCACGTGACGTCTTTGGGGGACACCCCGACGAGCTGCACCAGCGTGGCGAACAGCACGTGGTACTCGTCTTCGGTACGGCCGCGTTCGGACTGAACGCGGAAGTGGTGCACTAACTTTTTGGCTTCGTACAGCCCAAGAACGGTGTGGGTATTCCCAACATCCACGACGAGCAGCATAAGGTCACCACCAACTCAGTGCGGTCGCAGTGACAGCGACCGCTTCAACATTGCGCCGAAGGTAGCATCGACTTGCGGCACATGCTTACTCACGAGTTGGGCGATCGGACGAGTCGAGGCGCGCGGGGCATCGGGCTCGATCACGCGCGGAACGATCTCGGCGTTGGCATCACCCGAACGGGCGGCCGCAGCTTGATCTCGCTTCGCAGTGTTCGCATTGGGCGGAGGAGGGGGCGCTGCATGCTCATCACGCGCATTGTTGAACGGCATCTCGATCGCCACGGGTCGCCTTTCTGCCGCCGCAACCCGGCGGTCTGGGGTTTGCTCGACCGCAGGTGCACGCCGATCGGCAGGACCTGCGGGTGGACGCTTGAGGGCCGACGAAGGTGATTCCGCCGGCAATCCAGGGCTAGCGCTCGCCGCTTTCGCTTGCGGCGCTGCAACAGCACGGGCAGGACGCGGCTTCTGCTTGTTGGTCTGTACCGTCGTCAACAGCGCTTCGAGCTGCTGAAGCTGCGAGTCGCTCATGCGGCCTCCGGTGAACTCAGCTTCGAGGCGATGGTCGCGAGGTTATCGCCGCTCTTGGACCAGCCCCACACCGCTTCGGCGATGCGTGGATCCACGACGATGTATTTGCTGCTACGAGACAGCGGCACGCACGCGACCTCGGCAGAGCACAAGGTCGAGAAAATGCCACCGAGCAGCGCGGCAACGGCTAGGTTGTCTTCGTCGAGTGGCGGCAACCCGTCCACGACGAGCACCAATGCGCCGCCCCATTGTTCTAACTTCAGGCAGCCCCAGCCGTACAGCGACATCACGCTGCCGGCGTACGAAATTACGGTTTGCGGCGGCAATGAGTTGGCAGGCGCCGGCAAAGATTGCGCGACGATCGATCCGAGCTGAGAACCCAGCGTGCGAATGGCCGTTAGGTCGCCACTCTGCACCGCTGTTACGATCAGCGGAGCCAGCACGTTTTCGGCCAGTACGAGTACACGCGCTCCTCCCCGCGTGCGGACGCGGCCATGAGCGAGATCGAATTGAAAGAATCCACCGGGGTCGAACTGAGCGTCTGTCATGAAGGCCCTTGGAATGCTCTGACCAGCATAGCGCTCTTCAGGACAATTCCTCCACGAACTTCCCGCATCGCGTAACCATGGGCTGGGCATTCGATCAAGCAAGAGGGCGACTGCGACTCACCTACATATGGGCGCTGCTCACGATCGGTCCGTGCTTTGCTGCCGCACACGCACGCGCAGACGGCGCAATCGATGCGTGGGCCAGCTGGGCGCTCGCGCCTAAAGTTTGGAAAGGTCAAACGGTGTTGGCGCCGGAACCCCAGCCGCGTCCCAATGGTGCTTTCCGAACCTTGCAGTCGCTGGAATTGCCGGTGCAGGTGCACGTACCAGTGGGCACGGCGGATCGTCGTGCACTACACAACCTACGCGCGCTCGAGCGTGCCTGGACGACATTGCACGCATGGAACTGGCCCCTGCCCAACTTGGACGGCGGTTATGGCGGTCGATCGACGCTCGACCTATACGCGGTCCCGCGAACGTTGTGCGCGGCTGCCTGCTCCGCGATCGACAGCCCGCTGCCTGTCAGCGATTTCGATGCCGCACAAAGCTATGCGCTTATGGCCGACGACCTGCCGGATGGCGAGCTCGACGCCTGCGCGCAGAGTGCGCTCGCACAGGCCGGTTTGCATGGCTTGGATCCGTCGGAAGCTGAAAGTTGGGTGCACGCGAGCGCAGATCTCGGCGTGTGGCGACTGACGGGAC
Source organism: Pseudomonadota bacterium (assembly GCA_041179425.1). GTDB lineage: Bacteria > Myxococcota_A > Polyangia > Polyangiales > DASUME01 > DASUME01. The sequence goes on from JBEGTL010000489.1 coordinate 3,122, forward strand.
AGCTCGGTTGTGATGCGCTGGCGGTGCGCGGCCAAAGCACGCCGGAAGCGGGTTTGCTGAACGCGGACCCGAGCTCTGCAGCTGCGGGCATGTTGTTTTTGGCGCTGCTGAGTGAACGGCTCGATACGACGCCAGGCACGCTGATACGCAACTTGTGGGACTCGACACGTCAGCGCTCGAAAGGGCTCGTCGACAACGATCGGCTGCGCAGTTCGCCGGACCTTTGGGAGGTTCTGCAGCAAACGCTGGAGGCTCAGCACACGTCACTCGACGGCGAGTTGATCGAGTTTGCGGCGGCCCGCTATTTTGCAGGTCCTGCGCCGCGACACGCGCAAGCGCCGTATCGCATCTTCGCGGCCCTGCCGAGCGACGCAGCCGTGCCGATCGCGCGCGAAGTGGCGAGTACTGAGCTGCCAGCCCACGTGCGCGATCAACCTTTGCTGCACGATCTCGGCAGCGCGTACGTGCTCGTGCACTTGCCAGAAAGCGCGGCGCAGGCGCGGCCGAGCGAACTGCAAATCTGGCTGCACGCCGAAACCGGGCCGCGCTGGTCGCTGACGGCCGTGCGTTTGGATGCCAAGGGCCGTGAAATGGGCCGCACCGCCACCCCACCCCGCAACATGCCCAACAGCTATCTACCGCTCGCCGTGGATACCGAGACCAGCGAGGTCGTGATCATCATCATGCAGCTGCCCCAACACACGCCCGACGCCGACAACAAGGTCGGCACGGGCCATGGCTACGAGCTGATCGTGTCGGCGAAATAGCTGTTAGCGGCGGATCCGGCGGCGGCGGAAGCCGTTGGCTCCCGTTCCGGTCGTTCCTGCAGCGCCACCGGCGCGCGGAGCACGTGAGGCGCGCGGTGGTGGGCCGTCGGACGTGCTGCTGCCGCTCGGTCCGGCATCACCGCCGTCGTCCGCGTGGTTTTGCGCCTGCTGCTGATAAGCACGCGGTGCGGCGGCTTCTTCACGCAGATTCTTGGGCATCGACTTGCCTTCGGCGCGCAAACGCACCTCGAACAAGTCGCAGGCATCCGCGTAGAACTCGCGACCGCGCAGGCCCGACGAATGTCCGCGATCGAGACGGCGCTGAGCTGCGAAAATCATGCGGATGCGGTCGCGCATACGCCGCGGTACGGACAAGCGCGGGTTGAGCTCTTGAAAGAACTCCTCGAAGGCGCCCTGCGGATCGGACGTGCCGACCACGGCTTCTTCGAGCGGGCCGTACAAAAGTGCGGCCATCATCACGGTGTCGCTGGCCAGACGCCCTTCGGATTTCATCTCGTCGATGGCCGACAAGCGCTTCCACATGAGGTCGGCGCCGCGCGCTTGGTCTTCGACGTGCGCCGAGACTTCGGGCAGCACTACACCCAGCACACCGACGTCCCACATCAAGCAGATCGAACGTTGGGCTGCGCCACCGCGCAACAAGCGCAAAATCTCCTCGAGCACGCGCGGGGGAGCGCAGCGCGAAAGTTCCTCGCGCAGATCGACCATGGCGTCGTAGACGTCTGGGGCGATGCCGAGATCGAGGCGTGCTCCGAACTTGATCGCCCGCAAAATCCGCACGGGATCTTCGCGAAAACGCACATCGGGCTCGCCGATGGTCCGCACCAAACCGGCGCGTAGGTCGGTGACACCGCACGTGTAATCGATGACCTCGTCGCGCTCGATGTCGTAGAATAAGCCGTTGATGGTGAAGTCGCGGCGGATGGCGTCTTCGTGCGGGTCACCGAACGTGTTGTCCTGGCGAATCAGCAGGTCGGCGTCGTCGCCACGCAAGCTGGGAGCCTGGGCAACCTCTTTACCGGCGCCAGCGCCCGCGCCGCGGCCTTCGACATCGAGGTCATCGACGTCGTCGACCTCTACCTCATCGCGGGCATCGCGAGGATCGCGACGGAAGGTGGCGACCTCGATGATTTTGCCGCCTGCGAACAAAATGTGAGCCAGCCGAAAACGGCGGCCGATGACGCGGCAGTTCCGGAACAGGCGCCGGACTTCGCCGGGGCGTGCACTGGTCGCGATGTCGAAGTCCTTGGGCGCTCGGCCTAACAAAAGGTCGCGTACACCACCGCCGACCAGATAAGCCGTATGCCCATGACGGGTCAGTCGCTTGAGGACTTTTACGGCATCGGGGTCGATGCGCTCCGCGACGATCAAGCCGCGGTAAACTTCGGGTGTGGGTACCGAGGGAGTGGAGAGTGCCAAAGGCCGGGACTCGGTCGGTTCGAGTTGTCTTGAAGAAGATTCCATGCGAGCTGAGCGCGCTGACTTATGGATGGGATGTCGGCTGTTTGCCCGTGACAGCGTGCGTGAAAGGAGGGGCAGCGCCGTGATGCGTCATGACCGCTGGTCACAACGCCCTACATTGAGGACAAAGCTCGTCCTGAATGACATTTGCGGTCCAACGTAACCGGCCCTACGGCTTCACGACAGCTTAGCCAAGCTAGGAACGGGCGTGACCGTCGGTGACTGCGCACCGGTATGGCCACTCGGGCCGAGGCCGAGGATACCAGCTCGGCCGTCGGGCCGGGCGAGTTAACCAGCTCTGCCCTTGTGCGGGCTGAGCGAGTTAGCAAACTCCAGCTCGGTCCGACGGACCGAGAATACTGGACAGACGCTTCGGTCTGATTACCAACTTGGCGGCCGGCCTGCAAATGGAAGACTAGAAACCGCATGTCTCATCTAAGCACAGCCCAGAGCGCTGGTCAGGTAATCGTTGCCGGGTTCGGAGCGTCTGGCCCATCCGAGCGGTTGTGTGAGCTCGCGCGCACGGGACGGCTGGGCGGGTTCATTCTGTTTAGGCGCAATCTGCGCACGCCGGTCGAAATCGCGGAGCAGAACGCGGCGTTGCGCAAACTGGCACCCGCTGAGCTACCGCTCTGGATCTCGGTCGACCAAGAAGGTGGTCGGGTAGCGCGGCTCGGGTCGCCTGTCGTCCGTCTGCCGCCGATGCGCTCACTGGGGGCCATCGACGTCCCCGATCTGACACGCGAGGCCGCCCGCGTGCTGGGCCGTCAGCTCGCCCTACTCGGCTTCAATCTCGATTTCGCCCCCGTGCTCGATGTCGACACCAATCCCGCTAACCCCGTGATCGGCGATCGCAGCTTCGGTCGCGATCCGGAGACTGTCGTGCGCCACGCTCGCGCA
>JBEGTL010000490.1:0-6269 GCA_041179425.1 Pseudomonadota bacterium
ACCATCACGCAACAGGTGGTCAAAAACCTGCTGCTGACGCCCGAGAAAAAGTTCGAGCGCAAGCTCAAGGAGCTGGTGCTCGCGCGGCGCCTCGAGTCGGAGCTGAGCAAGGACGAGATCCTCGGTCTGTACCTCAACCACATCAACTTCGGGCACGGGCGCTACGGCGTGCAAGAGGCGGCGCGTTTCTACTTCGGCAAGGACGTCGAGAAGCTGACGCTGTCCGAGGCCTCGCTGCTGGCGGGCATTCCGCAGTCGCCTTCGCACTTATCACCGCGGAGCCACCCCGAGGCGGCGCGCAGGCGGCAGATGTTCGTGCTCGACCAGCTCGAGAGCAAGCGCGCGCTGTACTGGGACGACTTGCCGCTCGAGGAGATCGAGCGCGCACGGCGCACCGAGGCCCTGCTCGCCCCCGCGCCCAACGTCGGCGAGCGCGCCCCCGAGTTCGCGCAGATCGCGCGTCAGGTGTTGGTCGAAGCCGTCGGTGAAGAGCGCGCGGCCCGTGGCGGCTTCACCGTGATCACCACGCTCGACCTGCCGCTCGAAGAAGCCGCACGCAAGGCCGTACGCGACGGCCTCGAAGCGCTCGACCAACGCCAGGGCAAACGTGCGCCCCTCGAGGGACCGCGCGTCGGCGACAAGCCCCTGGCGACGTTGCTGAAGATCACCAAGGTCGATCATCCCTCGCGCAAAGTACTGCAGGTGGGCCGCACCTACGACGCAGTGCTGCTAGGGGACGATGTCGCCAACGCGACGAGCGTTCGGCTGTCCATCGATGGAACGCTCGCGCGCGCCGAGCTCGCGAGCGCGCGCCGCTTCAACCCCGCGGGGCTCGACGCGACCAAGTTCACGCGCGCAGGGGTGCGGGTGCGAGCGACGGTGTTGAGTCTGCCCGAGGGTGCGGCCGTCGAGACCAAGCTCGCGCTCGGCGCAGAAGGTGCCGCCCTGCTCGTAGACGCGCGCACGCGCGAGGTGCGAGCGATGGTGGGCGGCTACGAGATCGTCAACGGTTTCAACCGTGCCACGCAGGCGCTGCGTCAGCCGGGCAGCTCGTTCAAGCCCATCGTGTACGCGCTTGGCCTGCGCACGCGCCGCTTCACGCCCGCGTCCATCGTCATCGATGCGCCGGGCGCGTACGACAACTACAAGCCGGGCAACTACGAGACCTGGAACTACGAAGGCTCGGTGCGGCTACGCTACGGGCTCGCACACTCCATCAACTCCGTGGCGGTGCGCGTGATCGACGAGCTCAGTCCACCCGCCGTGGTCGACTTCGCCCGTCAGCTCGGCATCACCTCTCCGCTCGACCCCACGCTCGGGCTCGCGCTCGGAGCGAGCGAAGTGCGCCTCTCGGAGCTGGTCGACGCCTACACCACGTTCGCCGTCGGCGGTCGCTGGGCACCGCTCTCGTTCGTGCAGCGCATCACCGACGCGTCGGGCAAAGAGGTCAAGCTCCCGACTGGCGAGCCCGCGCGCGACGTGCTGACACCGGCAGAGGCCTACCTGATCACCAGCATGCTCGCGAGCGTGGTCGACGAGGGCACCGCCACCAAAGCCAAGGTGCTGGCGCGACCGGCCGCCGGCAAGACGGGCACCAGCAACCAGGCGCGCGACGCCTGGTTTTGTGGCTACACGCCGGCGTTGGTGGCGGGCGTGTGGGTCGGCTACGACGACCATCGTCCACTCGGCAACAAAGAGAGCGGCACCAAGAGCGCGCTGCCCATCTGGATCGAGCTCATGCGCGCGGCCAGCGGCAAGAGCCCGCCCGAGCCGTTCGCGATGCCGAGCGGAGTGGCCATCGCGCGCATCGATCCGGCCAGTGGCTTGCTCGCGTACGAAGGCGAGACCGAGGCCATCGACGAGGTGTTCTTGGAAGGGACCCTGCCCGTGCAGACCGCGCTGCCTCCCGATGTCGCCGACCCCACCACGTTCATGATGGAACAGCTCGCGTCTCCCTGAGCCAGATGAACAAACAGCTCACCGTCGCGCTGCTCGCGGTCGTCTGTGTGCTCGCTGCGGTGTGGGCGAGCGGAGTGCTGACGCTGCGTGCGCACGAGGGCGCGCTCCGGGACCGCGCCGAGCGTGCGGCACAGGGCGTGCGCGCGGCGCAACGACGCGACGCAGATGCCATCGTGTTGCAGATGTTACAGGTGTGCACGCGTGATGCGCAGGTCGAACGGCTGTCGCTCGAGCTCGGTGCAGGGGGCACTGGCGAGGCCGAGGCGGGGAGCCTTGCACAGGGCCTGGGTCGTGCGCTCGGGCAGCTGGTGTGGCTAGCGTTCGAGCCTGCGGGTTCGGGCACGTCTCCGGCCCCGCTCTGGCTCTCGGCCGAGGGTGCGCAGCCGTCCGGCCTCCCCTCGCTCGAAGAGCTGAGGCTCGCGCTGCTGAAGCCTCAGGTCATCGCGAGCGGCCAGGACCAAACGACGCTGATCACGAGCTGCACGCGCAAGGCAAACCGAGGGCAGCTGTGGGTCGTGCACGCCGAGCCTCTGCTCCGGGCGCGCTCACGCTGGCTCGGCACAGAGGGCGCCACCGACGCGAACTTCGTCGACACCTCGACGGGCGCAGCACTCCGCGAAGACGCCGCCGATGTCGAAGCGCTCACGCTTGCCGGCCGTGGGACTCCGTCCGCGCGGACCCTGACACTTCGTGTGAAGGAGCCTCCTCGGCTCGCGCAGCTGGTCGCGCTCGCTCCGCTCGGGGTCGCGCTGTTCGCGCTGGCAGGCATGCTCGCGTACGCGCTCCTGACCCGTCAGCCGGTGGACGACAAGGTGCTGGTCGAGCTCGAGCAGGCGGCCGAGCGCGTCGCCAAAGGGGACCTCACTGCGCGCCTCGGGCCCTACCCTGGCGGACGCGCCGATCAGACCTTTCGCACCTTCGACCGCATGACCAAAGAGCTGTCGGACATACGCACGCGCCTGGCCGACGCCGAGCGCGCCGCCGCCTGGCAAGACATGGCGCGCCGCATCGCGCACGAGATCAAGAACCCACTGTCCCCCATCCGCATCGCCATCGAGACGCTGCAGAAGGCGCACGACAAACGGCTCCCGGTGTTCGACGAGATCTTCGACGAGTCGACGCGCGCAATCTTGGAAGAGGTGCGCCGCATGGAGCACATCGTGCGCGAGTTCAGCGACTTTGCACGACTGCCGCGCGCGCGGCCGGGAGCGCTCGAGCTGGCTGCCTTGATCGCCGACACGGTCAGTCTGTACGAAGCCGCCGACGTCCCCATCGAGCTCGTGCAGAACGACCTCGACACCTCGCTGCGCGCCGATCGCGAGCAGATCACACAGGTGCTGGTCAACTTGACCAAAAACGCGACCGACGCTGCGCGCAGCTCTGCACAGCCGCGCGTGCGCATCTCGCTCGAGGCGGACGCACACACGGTGTCGGTGCACGTCGACGACAGTGGGCCCGGCATCGCGGTGGCCGATCGCGAGCGCGTGTTCGAGCCTTACTACACGACCAAAGAGCACGGCACCGGACTTGGGCTCGCGATCGTCAAACGTATCACCAGCGACCATGAGGGCAGCATCGCGGCCGGAGACAGCCCGCTGGGCGGAGCAAGGTTCACCCTGAAGCTGCCGCGACAGACCTGAGCCGAGCCTCGACGACGTCACGCCCGAAGAGCTGCTCGCCGCCCCGGTTCGTTACTTCGACGGTCGGCACGACAACTGGTTGGAGGAGCCGCTGGGAGGCGTGGGCGATCGGGGTAACGTCAGAGCACAGCGCTACCGTACTTTGGTAGCTGAAGCTGCAGCACGGCACGCCGCGGACAGCACACGCGACAATCGAGTGGACCGCGGTTGGGCGACACGACAATGTACGGCGAACTACCGCGAGTTCGCCATGACGTTGAAGCTACGGATGACGCCCCTGGCGCTGTTGTGGGCGGGCTGTTTCGCCCTCGCCGGCTGCACCGTGGACGAGGGCAAGAACGCAGCGGAGCGCTGTGACATCAGCCCAGACTGTTCGGCGGGGCTGATCTGCTATCGCGACTTTTGTGTGCCCGGTCCCGCGGTGCCAGACGGTCTTCAGTCCAACGACGCGCCGACCCAGGTAGCCAACCGACGAGACGCTGCGGTACCTCGCAGACAAGACGCCGCCGCACCGCGCGAGCCGCAGGCCGAAGCGAGCACCCCGGACTTCACGCTGGCAAGCGATGCCGGGGGCCCCGCACAAGCGGATGCCGCGAGCTCTGCCAGCGAGCCCATCGACGCTGGCGCACCGGTCGCCGACAGCGCGACGCCCGTGGTCACTCCAAACGCGTGTGGTCGCGACGTGCTGCGCCAGCGCGCAGACGCGTACCTGGCGGCGATGGCAGCGGGCGACGCGTCGTCGCTGCGCAAACATCCGTCGCTCCGCTACACCGAGAACGGTCAGGACGTACAGCTCGGCCTCGGCGTGTGGACCCTGCGACCCACGGCGAACTTCGTGCGGCACGTGCTCGACGAGGTCAGCTGCGGGTCGGTCATCTTTGGCGTCTTTTCGGGCCTCACGGGCCGCCACATTATCGGCGTGCGCCTTGGCTACGTCGACGAGCAGCTGCGCGACGTCGAGGCGCTTGGGGTCCCGCAGAACTTCCAGTTCTTCAATCCTGCGGGCATCATTCCCGAGGGACCGGATCCGTGGGTCGAGCCCGTTCCGCCCGCAGCGCGCACAGCTCGCGCGGCGCTCCACTCGTTGGTCGCGAACTACTTCGACAGTGTGACGACGCGGTCGCTCCTGCCGCCGTTCGATCCCGGCTGTCGGCGCCGTCAAAACGGTGTGCTGATGGCACAGCAAGGCAGCTGCGGCGTGCCACCGGCCGAGCGCACCTTCGCCGAGATTCGACTGTCACTGGTCGATGAGACGAGCGGCATCGCGACCGCCGTAGTGCTCTACGATCGCAACGTCGGTATGTACTTGTTCAAGGTGTCTGGTGGCATGATGCAGAACATCGACACCGTGGGCGGCGCGCAGGCTCGGAGCTCTGGCTGGTAAGGTCTCGGGTCGCGCTTCTTTTTGGGCAGGACATCGCCATGAGCAGCGCAGGTCCAACAGGTCGCGAAGCAGTCCGGGCCTTTTTTCAGTACCAGCTCGACGACGACGACCTCGAACCGAGCGAGCCCTCTGCGGAGGTCAGGGTCGGCGTCGCACTCGTCTCCGGCCTCCTCGGCTACGGCGCGTTCGGGCTCCTGATCGGCTTTGGTACACACACACCGCTCGTCGGTTTCTTCGTGGCGCTGACGATCGGCCTGGGGGTGTGTATCTTCATCCAGCGCCTTCAGATCGAGCGCGAGCTCGACGAGCGCCGCACAGCCAAGACAGTCAACCACGCAGAGTTCGAGAGGCTGACGCTGGCCACCCGGTCATTTCAGGCCGAGCTCGTGAGCCGGGCGCTGTGCCGCGTCGTAGACCGGGCGCAGCTCGATCCCGGTCGGCTGCATCGCTTCGACGACCGCTACCTGCTCGAACAAGAACGCACGCTGTTCGACGAAGCGCGACTGGAGCGAAAGATCGGCGTCCTGATCGACAAGTCGCTGCGCACACTGTCCTTGGGCGACGCCTTCAGTCCGGAGATCACTCCGGTGAGCCGGCGCGTCCGGGGGCCTGACGACAAACCAGGCAGCCGCTACGTCAATCCGGTCCGACTCACCGCGCTCTTGGTCACCGACAGCGAGCTCATTTGTTGTCTCGTCCAGGTCGACTGCATCGGCGCAAACCGCCACGAAGAAGTACGACGTATCTCGCTCGCAAAGATCGTCGACATCAGGTTCGAAGACACACACGAGGTGCTCTCGGCAGACGCAGCGCTCCTCGATGCGCTGGCGGTGCAGCTGGGTTACTCGGCGAGCGAACGTAGCAGAGAGTCCATGCAGCCCGACCAGCACGGTGAGTGGACCCAAGCCCGCGCAACGACGCGTCTGGCCCTGACTAGCTCGGACGGCGGCACGCTGACGGTGCCCGTCCGCAACGACGTGGAGCTGGTCAGACATTCGACCACAGACGATCACGACGACGAGCTGAGCGCCGAGGAGCTCGAGAGCGACCAACTGGGCGCTGCCCTTCATCGCCTGCTCCGTAGACAGGGCACCTTCCCTTCCCATCGGCCGATGACGCCGAGGTCCGACCCTCGCTCGGCCAACTAGTGCCGCCTGACAGAAAAAAGTTGCTCGATTTTGCTGGTCGCTGTACACGCGAAACGATGAGCGGGGGTGTAGCTCGATGAGGTTGCACGGTCTGACGCGTTGGTTCGCCGGCGTCATGATGGGCGGCAATCAGGTCAC
>JBEGTL010000491.1:0-6254 GCA_041179425.1 Pseudomonadota bacterium
CGCGGTGCGCGCGGCGCTGCCCTGAGCAGCGCGCGTGCGGAGCTCACCCCGCGCACTCCATATAGGTGTCTCGTCCGTGGCTGACGCACGACTGCAGCGCTGCCGTTCAGCGCTGCGGTGTTCGGCGCTGCCGTGTTCAGCGCTGCCGTGTAAGGTCCCAAAATTTGGGGCAAAACCGGCAAGTATCGTTGACGCGTACGGCTACGGAGAACTAGCTTGCTGACTTGTCAGCTCAGATCTCGAGCTGCGTGCAATGGCGGCCCTCTGCGTGCGGACGTGGAGCGTGCCGACAGCGGAGACGGTATGCGATTCTGCTTCTTGCTTGCCGTAGGCTTGGGGTTGTCCGGTTGTTACAAAACGTCGCTCGGGGCGACGCTAGAAGGCGATGAGGTCCCGGGTGTCCCCTGGGCCGTGGGGGATGCAGGGCGGCCGGGTGCGACGTCGGTCAGCACGCCGTCAGGCGACGCAGGCCCTGCGCCCATCGCTGTCATCGCGCGGTCGCTGACCTACTACAAAGACGTCAAGCCCATCATCGAGGCCAAGTGCAGCCAGTGCCACGTGCCGGGCGGGATGGGCCACTTTCCCCTCACCAACTACGATGAGGTGAAGACTCTCGCGCCCGTCATCAAGGGCGACGTGGCGGGCGGCAAGATGCCGCCGTGGCGTGCGACCGGCCCGCTCGACAAGTACGTCGGCGATCGCCGCCTCACCGAAGAGCAGAAGAGTGTGATCGTCAGCTGGGTGACGCAGGGTGCAGTCGCCGGCAATCCGAGCGAGGCGCCCCCGCCGGTCGTCGCCGACAAGCGCGGACTGCCGCGCGTGGATGCGACCCTGCCGTTGCCCGCTCCGTTCACGCCGGCGCCCAAGACCGACACGTATCGTTGCTTCATGATGGACTGGCCGTACCAGCAGACCAAGTTCATCACGGGTCTGAGTATCGAGCCCGGCAACAAAGAGCTCGTGCACCACTCCATCCTCTACCTGGTCGCGCCGCGAGAGGTCGCTGGCATGCGCGAGCGCGACGCCAAAGACGCCGAGCCCGGCTTCGAGTGCGCGACGGGGGCAGGCCTCGCGTCGCAGTGGCTCACCTCGTACGAGCCGGGTGGCTACGGCGAGGAAAACCCGAGCGGACTCGGCTTCGAGGTCGCGCCCGGCTCCGTGCTGGTGCTGCAGATGCACTACAACACGCTCCGCGCCCAGGGCACCGACAACTCCACGGTGCAGGTCATGGTGGCCGACAAGGTCGATCGCGTCGGGAAGGTGAGCCTCATCCTCAACCCGCTGTGGACCTTTGGCGGCATGCCCATCCCTGCCAACGCGCCCGATGCCGTGCAGACGTGGACGGGTCGCCCGACCGGTCTGGCGGCCGACAAAGCCTACGACTTGTTCTGGGCCGATCTGCACGCGCACACGTTGGCCACCCAGATGTACATGGGCATCGTGCGTGCAGGTCAGACCACGCGCGAGCCGCTGCTCGAGATCCCCGACTGGGCGTTCGAGTGGCAGGAGACCTTCCGGTTGCGGCAGTCCGTGCGGCTCCATGCTGGCGATCAGCTGTACGTCGAGTGCCACTTCAACAACACCGCCGACAAGCAGCTGGTGATCGACGGCAAGCCGCTCGCGGTGCGCGACGTCAACTGGGGAGAGAAGACGACCGACGAGATGTGCCTCGGCAACGTGCTGGCCACGCCGGCCGTGCCGTAACGAGCCCGTCGTCTCCTTCGCCCGCGCGGCCGAGGGGGCGAAGGAGCGCCTACGGACTTACGGCTTGAGCGCCTCGGCGCGCTCCTTGAGAGCCACGGCCACCTTGTCGAACCCAACCTGCACGTCGTTGCCGAACAGCGCGTTGACCAGCGGGTTGAGCGTGCCCTCGATCAGGTCTTCGGTGATGTAGCGCGTGCTGCCCCCTTCGAGCTCCTCGAGCCACTGGCAGCGCTCGCCGCTGTTGAGGCCAGGCGAAGTGGTATCGATGCCCCAGCACACCTTGTGTCCCTCTTCGAGGATGCGGATGTTCTCGGTCTGCTCGAGCGTGATGAGCTCGCTCATCTTGACGGTCATCACCATGGGGTCGCCGATGCGCAGCGTGGACTTCATCGCGATGGTGTATGGATTCCACTCTGGGTAGCTGGCGAGATCCATGATGACGCCCCACACGACCTCGGCGGGCGCGTCGATCGTGGCCTCCGAGTGGTGCAGCACGTGCAGGTCGCCGCCCTGATACTTGGTCTGGCCGAGGCTGTCGTCGCCCCAGCAGCGCACGCCTTGCAGGTGACGAGCGCAGGCGTGGGCAAGGCCGTCGCCGCCGCCGACCGCGAGCTGCTGCGCATTGCTGAGCTCGGGTGGGAACAGGCTTGTCGCCTCGGGATCGCCCCAGCACTGCACGCCGTGGGCGTCGAGCACGCAGCTGTGGTGCGCGCCGGAGGCAATGAAGCTGGGCCTGAGTACGGCGGGAACCTCGTCGACGATGGCGCTGCTCTCACCGCCCCAGCAGACCACGCCGGTCGCATCGACAGCGCACGTGTGCGTGCCGCCTGCCGCGACGTGTTGCGGCTTGTCGAGCGGCGGCACTTCGAGCTGACCGTCGCTGTTGTCGCCCCAGCACTGAACACCGGTCGGTGTGACTGCACAGGTGTGATTGGCACCCGCGGAGATCTCCGTCACGTCGCGCAGCTTGGGGACCTTGCGTTGACCGAGCGCGTCGTCTCCCCAGCAGCGGACTCCGTTGTTGCCGGTGAGCGCGCAGACGTGCGCCGCACCGACGGCCAGCTGTTTGGGTGTACCGAGTGTGACAGGGACGTTGCGTTGCCGATGCGCGTTGTCGCCCCAGCACTGCGCGCCCGTGAGTCCGATGGCGCAGGTGACGTCGCCGCCCGCAGCGATGAAGGTAGGATTGGTCAGGAGCGCGGGCACGTCGGTCTGTCCGTGCGTGTCGTCGCCCCAGCACAGGATGCCGTCGATGCCTGGATCGAGTGAGCACCCGTGCGCTCGGCCGAGCGCGAGTTGTTTGCCGACAGCCGACGGTGCGGCTGCTTGTTCCTTCCCGGAAACCGCTGTGTCGTCTTCTGCGGTCGGCGACACGTCGGCGCACGCGGGCAGGAGAGAGAGAGCGGAGGACAGAGCCAGAGAGCCAACAGCCAAGAGCACGGAGGGGGAGCGCTGCATGCGCGTGTCGTACTCCAGCGACCTGTCGTTGGCATCTCCATCCAGTACGGAAGTACGCTCGGGATGACAGTAAGGAACGCTCAGGTGCACGACCTGACGGATCCGTGCAGCGTGGCCCCGCGTTGACGGGTGGGGCGCGAGAATTCGTGGGGCGTAGAGCCGCGCGGTGCGTGCGCTGCGATCGTCGCGCGCACGTGCGCCAGAAGTCAGACTCGAAGCTGCAGTGTCACCCGGGGCAGGAGGTTCTTTCCGTTGCCGGTCTCCTGGCCCTCGAGTAAGAGGGTCGACTTGGAGAGGCATCCCCCTGCTTCGTCCGATGCTTGCTGCTCTCGTCTCGTGGTCGCCCCGGCGTCGCAGACGATGCGCAGCGGAGGAGCTCTTCACGTGCCTGGCACCCGATGCGCTCAACCGTTTTTCTTCGCAGCTCAGCAGCGATGCTCTGTCGGGGCGATCGTAGTTTCGCTCGCCCGCCCGAGGGCGCGCTTCGACTTTTCGCTCGCCCGCTCGAGGGCGCGCTTCGGCCGGGCATCGTCAGGGGTGATTGTGCGCCTGGCCTTGTGCGCAGCTTTTACGTCGTCTCTACTCGGGGCGTGCAGTCTCGCTGTCGACGCCGACCGTCTGCAGTGCGCTGCCGACGTTGACTGCAGGCAGCGTGGAGAGGCCTTTGCAGACACTGTCTGCATGGCAGGTTCGTGTCGTGAGCCGAGCTGTCGCGGTGCGAGCTGCGCGGGCAACGTCGAACCGAGCGCCCCCGATGCGTGCGTCGGCGCGAGCTGTCAGACAGACGCCCAGGTGCGCGACGCGTCGCGACCCTCACGAGACGCGGCAAAGCCCGTCGAGATCGTCGACAGCGGCACGCCGGAGTCGAGCATGCAGACCGACGCACAGGTCGTCTCCGAGCTGCCGCCACCAGTGGTTATACCTGTGGATGCAGGCATGCCCGAGTGCGTGTTGGACAGCGATTGCGAGCGAAATGGTAAGGGTGCGTTCTGTGTCGACTCCGTGTGCTGGAGCGACATGAACTTGAACCGCTGCGCAGTGGACGACGACTGCACCGCACGCCCTCGGGCCAGGTCGAGGCGCTGATCGCCGGCGCGGCGCTTCTGCGTCGTGCACGCCGCAACACGGTGCGTCGCGTCGCGGTGGTGCTCGGGACGGCGCTGTTTCTCGCCGGCGCTGCCTGGCTTGCGCACGGCAGCCGCCATCAGGCGACCGCAGCCTCGCTCGAGGGACACCACGTCGACACGTCGTCGAGCGCTACAAACAAAGATGCCGGTGCACCGTCAGCTTCCGTTGCCGCACAGCCGGTCGAGGTGGTGACACCTGGCGCTGCGCCCGGCGCTCGTACGCCAGGGCCTGACGCCACCTCGCGCACGCGGCGCGCGCGGACCCGAGGACGATCGGAGCCCAGCGCGCAGGAACTAGACGGCGACAGGAAGACTGTCAGGTCTGGCGACGGACCCGCCACGCTTCGTGCGCGTCGCGAACGAGCACCTGTGCCCGAGGCGCGTGCCCACGACGCCGCCGCGCTGGGGCAGCCGAGCGAGCGCGACACGACCGACCTGCGCCGCGTACAAAAGCGCGAGCGACGTCCGCTCGACCTCGACAACCCCTTTCAGTGAAGCAGTCGCGCCTGCTCAGTGCGGCGTGACCGAGACCACGTCGAGTCGGAGCAGCTGGCCCGTGCTCGGTGCTTTGTCGTAGGGCGTCAGGCCCTGAAAGAAGTCGCCCGTCCAGTTGGCGATCTGGTGGTCGTTGCCGTCGCTCATGCTGACGGTGACGCTGGCGCCGCCGCCGCCGCTCACCGTGAAGGTCGCCTCGTAGTCTTCTTTGTGAATGTCGTGGGCGACGTACTGGTAGTCGTTGAGCCAGTACGTCTGCTTGGGCTCCGACACGGTGATGAAGTACTGCTGATAGTTGATGGGGTCGCCGCTGCCGGTGGCGACCGTTCCGCCTACCGTAAAGGGCAGCTTGCCGAGAGGTCGCGTGCCTCCCTTGATGAAGGTCGGCTCCCAGATCCCTCGCACGCGCAGCTTCACGTCGTAGCTCGTGCCGGGGGTGCCTCCGAACGCGAGCTTGCGGTCGATGTGTTGGGTGGTCCCCGGGTGCTGGCAGGTGGCCATCTTGGCGATCGGCGTGGGGGTCGAAGGCGCGCACGGGACGTCGATGAACAGCGCATCGAGCATCGCCGCGAAGCTCTTGCCGTCGCCGCTGCCTGCGTCGCCGTGCGGGGCCTCGGCGCTGCCGCCGTCTGCACTGGCGTCGCGCTCGCCGCGCGGCCGGCCCGCGTCGGCAGGGAGCTCGCCAGGGGGGCTCGGCTCGCTTGGCTCGGCCTCGGCCGCGGCGTCGCGCGACGGGCCCTTGGTGCCCGCGTCGGCCCCGACTTGGGCATCGCGCACACGGGGCTTTTCTCCGCTGTCGCCGATCGCGCCGGAGGGCTCGGGACGGTTGTCCAGATCGCCAGAACCGTCCGCACCGGACTCGCAGCCCGCCGCCGTCATCAACAAGGCTGCGCCGAGACTGCCGCGGACAAGGGCCAACCCAAAGCTCGAAATGGACATGCAGAGCCTAAACGAGCGTAGCTGCCCCAAGCAGGCTTTTATTGTGCGGGCGACCCGCGCCCGCACAGGTCCCTCGAAGGAGCGCCCATGGAACGTGTCGAGCCCGACATCCTCACCAGCCATCCCGACGCGTCGGTGCGCCATGTTCGCACTCGACGCGGTCCGGTGAAGTCAATTTGGTTGACCATCGGAGGCGTGCGTCTATAGTCATACAAGTTGACCAAGTGCACAGGAGCTCCGTCATGCCCGTTCTCCAAGCCCCGGCTGCCTTCACGCACGAGCTGCCCCATGCGCGCTTCACCTCGCTTGCCACACCGAGTCGCGGCTCACGCGAGACCAGCGTGTGGCGCGTCGAGCTCGACCCCAGCGTCCAGACGGCGACACACAGCCTGACCCGCGAGGAGATCTTCATCGTGCTCTCGGGCACGGTGCGCGCCGTGATCGGCGGGGAGGCGAGCGACGCACGCGCCGGCGATGCCATCGTCGTGCCCAAAGACACCGAGGTCTCGCTGTCGTGTGTTGGCGGCGGTG
>JBEGTL010000492.1:0-6245 GCA_041179425.1 Pseudomonadota bacterium
GCGCATCACAATCCGCTGGCCGCAACGCGCGCACCTGCTCGTCGGCCAGGCTCGACAGGTGGCGGGTCAGCTCGTCGACGATGCCATCGAACGCGTTGTAGGCGACCGACTCGCGCTCGTAGCAGTGCCCGCGCAGCACGAGCGCGCCGCGTGTGGTGGTGGCGAGCGCAAAGTGGTTCATCAGCGCGGTCTTGCCGATGCCAGAGGCGCCGCGGAGTAAGACGACGGTCGGGCCGAGCGGACAGCGCTCGAAGGCCGCACGCAGGCTGTGCAGCTCTGCCTCGCGCCCGGTAAAGGGGGGCGGCTTGCTGCTGCGCACGGGCGAGAGCGCGCCCGTCGCGATCCACCACGGGTCGATCGACACCCGACGCTCCGGCTCGACGGCAAGCAGCTGCTCGCACAGCGCCACGAGCGGGAGCGAAGCTCTCGGACTGCCCGCTGGGGAGGGTGTGGCTGCGTGCGTGCGCGGCGCCGGTCCGTACAGCGCGTCGCGCAGCATGCACCCGACGCTGTACCAGTCGCTTGCCTGGGTGGTCTGACCGTGGCGCTGCTCGGGCGCCATGAACGCGGGCGTGCCCTCGGCGGGTACGCTGCCGTCGTGGACGTCGTGCACCAGGCCGAAGTCTAGCAGCACGACGCGCCCAGCCTCGGTGACCAGCACGTTGGCGGGCTTGAGGTCTCGGTGTAGCTTGCCGGCATCGTGAAGCGCACGAACGCCTTCGCACAGCTGGGCCAGCGCGTCGCGTAGTCGTGTCTCGTCGGGCAGGGCTCCGGGCTCGACGCCCAGACGAACGTACGAGACGAAGTCGGTGCCCTGTACCCGCTCCATGGTGAAGTACGCCGTGTCGCGCTCGACGAACAGCTCGTAGAGCCGAACCAGGTTGGGATGGCGAAGCTGCGCGAGGCTACGAAACTCGCGCTTGAGCCGATACAGACTGAGCGGACCCCGTTGGTGCAGCATCTTGAGCGCGATCGGTCGATCGTGCAGCGGATCGCGCGCTTCGTAGGCGATGCCCATGCCGCCGCGACCCAGGGTCGCCGTCAGCTCGAAACGACCGACCCTGAGCTGTTCGCTCGTCTCCCCGAACAGAGCGCGACAGACCAACGCCAGCGAGCGCTCTCGGCTCTCTACGTCGCGCCGGTCGAGTGGGCCATGCAACGCCGAGCGCAGCATGTAGGCCTCCCCCGTCGAACCGTCTTTGCGCATCGCCCGAACCTATATCCGGTCCCTTTCGTGCAGCACAGACCGTCTTCGGGTGAAACCCGCTCAGAGCGTCTTCAGATACTCGAGCAAGTCGCGGCGCTGCGCGTCGGTCAGCGCGGCGGCAAAGGTATGACCGGTATTGCGAAAGCCCGGCCGCCGCGTGTCGTAGACGGTGACGTCGCTGCCCTTCGAGCCAACGTTGTTGGAGGGGTAGCCGAGGCGTTCGAAGTCGTAGCTGTCGGGGTTGTACGAGCGCCGATACACCGTGGGCCGCAGGGCAGGGTTGAGCACCGCGTCGAGCGTCGGCACCGAACCGTTGCGGAAGTAAGGCGCTGTCGCCCAGACGCCATCGAGTGGCGGCGGCACGTAGACGGGTGTCGCTTGACGCTCGAGGCGACCAGCATCGCCGTGTGTGCCCATCCACAATCTGTTGAAGAAGTCGAAGTAGTAAGAGATCGCCCCGTCGCCTTGCTGCGACGCGCTGACTGCATAGAGAGGGTCGGTCCCCACCACACTGGCTGGGACCGTGGCGGCAGGCGGGATGTCGTTCTGGCCGTCGCCGTGACAACCCGAGCAGGTGTCGAGGTAGAGGGTGCGGCCGCGGGTGGCGCGCGCGTTGTCGATGGCGCGGTGCGCGACTGCGCGTACGTGAACTCGAGCGATGGCACCACCGCCATTCACGTCGCTGCCGACGGCAAGCTCAGTGCGGGTGCCAAGCTCACGCAGACCGGCTTCAAGGCCAACTGGGAGAGCCTGAAGGCCAACGAACAGTCAGGTCTGCTGGCCGGCTACGAGAGCCTGGGCAGCACCATCGCGGTCGCCGATGTCTCCAAGGGCTGCAAAAACCCCGTGTTCCTTGCCAATCTGAGGATCCCTAGCTCCGCTCTGGGAGAGTCCCTCGGTCACTCGGGCAACTTCAACCCCGACGGCACCATCTACTACCCCACCTCGCTCTTCACGCTCGACGTGAGCGCAGTCGATCTCAAAGACCCGAAGAAACCCGTCGTCATTGCGCACGACTTCGCCGGCCTGCCCAGCCACGACCTGTTCATCGGCAAGGGCGGTACACGTGCGTACATGGCCTCGGCCAAAGATCTCGGTCAGCCGGGCGATCCCAAACAAGTGGGCAGCGTCGCCATCATGGACACCAGTGAGATCGAGGCGCGTAAACCAGAGGCCAAGGCTACCTTGGTCAAGCTGATCACCTGGGAAGACGGCAACGCGACGCAGTCCCCCATCGCTGTCACCTACCGAGGCAAAGACCACCTGATCATCTCGGACGAACTCGGCTCTGGGAGCTGCGGCGATCCTACAAATCCGATCTGGGGCTACGCGCGCATCCTCGACATCAGTGACGAGCGCGACCCCAAGACGGTCGCGCTCGTGCGCACCGAGGCACAGCACCCTGACTTCTGCGACTCGCCTGCGCAGGCCGAGCCTGGCGCCGTGGGCTTCGGCGTGGGCACGCACTACTGCAACGTCGACCGACTGGACGATCCGCGCGTGCTGGCCTGCGGCAACTGGGCCGCCGGACTGCGCGTCTACGACATCCGCAATCCTTGGCAGCCCAAGGAGCTGGCGTACTACAGCATCAAGAGCGAAGAGGCGGCGGGGCGGCCGCAGATCGTCGTCGACAAGCGTGAGATCTGGTTCGCGACGACGCCGGGTGCGTTCTACGTGGTGAAGATCCGTGCGGGCACGCCGCTCGACGAGATCTTGGCGGGGCCTTGAGCTCGGCGTGCTGCCGGCGTGAACGGATCGCGAGCGGCTGGCCGAGCACCTCGAAGTCCCGCTGGCGACTTGCGACGCGCGACTCGCACGCGCGCACGGACCTACCTGTGTTTTCTGATTGCCCTTTCAACCCCTGGCGCAGAGCCCACAGCGTAGCCCCATGAAGGGGAACGCCGGCAATTGCTGACGCGCAGGTGGAGATAGGGCACACATGGGGCTTACCAGAATCACTCACAACCTAGTCGCGTCCGTCGTTCTCCGCTTTCCCGGCAAAGTTAGCGCCGTTCGGGAAGCAAACTGCGTTGACAGGCTCTGCAAGTGCATGTGAGATCCAAGCGATCGCGGTGAGCAACACAGCTGTTCACCACGAGTTCGTGCCCCCGCTCGGACGGCGTATTACCCATGTCACTCGCGGAAACTTCTCAGGCGCGTAGCTTTGGTCGCTATCAGCTGATCGCCTCGCTCGGCCGCGGCGGCATGGCCGACGTGTATCTCGCGTCGGTTGGGGGCCTCGCCAGCTTCAACAAGTTGCTCGTCCTCAAGGTGCTACGCCAAGACGCAGCGCCCGAGTTCGTGCTCATGTTCTTGGACGAGGCGCGCCTCTCGGCCTGCTTCAACCACCCCAACATCGTGCAGACGTACGAAGTCGGAGAGGTGGACGGTCGTTACTTCATCGCGCTCGAGTATCTCGATGGGCAGTCGCTGCGCGCGGTGCAGCGAAGGTTGGGCGAGACGTTCCCGCTCCAAGACGAGCTGCGCGCACTGATCGCGGTCGCGCGCGGCCTCGACTACGCGCACGAGCTGCTCGACTTCGAAGGCAAGCCGCTCTGCGTCGTACACCGCGACATCAGTCCGCAGAACGTGTTCCTCACCTACGACGGTCAGGTGAAGTTGCTCGACTTCGGCATCGCCAAGGCCGCGAGCTCGGCGCACGACACGCACGTGGGGTTGATCAAAGGCAAGGTCGACTACATCGCGCCCGAGCAAGCGCGCGGCGACGAGGTCGACCGTCGAGCCGACATTTTTTCGCTCGGTGTCATGGCGTGGGAGGCCATGACCGGACAACGGTTTTCTGGAGGTCATCGGGTCACCGACGTCGCCAAGCTGCACAAGCGCCTGACCGGAGGCGAGCCAGACGTCCACGTGGCGCGTCCCGACGTTCCCGAGCCGCTCGCCGACCTGATCCGGTGCGCGGTCTCGCTCGAGCCCGCCGACCGCTTCGCGACTGCGGCCGAGTTCGCCGATGCGATCGAAGAGTTTGTCGAGTCGAGGCAGGTGCGCCCCTCCGCCAAGACACTCAGTGAGGTGCTCGCGGCGCCGTACAGCGAGGTGCGCGCGCACACCGCGGCCACCATTCACGAGCAGCTGATGCGGATCGGTCGCGACGGCGGCAGAGAGTCCAGTCTGCTCGTCCTGTCGCCTGGCGATACGACGTCGACGCAGACCGGCTTCGCGCCGTCGCAACGATTTGACGCGACGAGTCCAAGCGTGCCGAGTGTGGCGCTCGCGGCCAGCCAGCCGAGCCCCGCGCACACGGGCGCGGTGGCCCGGCTCTCCAAGCCGGCCGTCGTCGTGGGCGCCGTTGCCATCGCCGCTTTTTTTGCGCTCTCCAGCCCGCGACAGAGGGTCGACGCTGCGAGTCACGCGTTGCCTGCTGCGTCGTCGGCGACCTCGCACGGCGCCGCGTGGGACCGACCGAGCGCTGCGCACCCCGCGACGCGCAGCTCGCCTCAGGCGCACACCGTGGCCATCGCCATCCGTGTCTCCCCCGAGAGTGCGCACGTCAGCCTCGATGGCACCACGCTGCCCAGTCTGCCGTTCGAGGCCGACCTCGAGCGAGACGCTTTGCCGCATCGTGTGCAGGCCAGCGCCCCCGGCTACATCACCAAGACGATGGTCGTGCCCTTCGACAGCGATCGAGAGCTCTCGGTGGTGCTGCAGCCCGACACGAGGGCGGTGGCGACGCGCGCGCACCCGTCACCCGCGCGCGCAGGGCAGCAGCCATCACGCGGCCCGGCCAGCGCGCACGTCGAGCGCGTGGACATTTTTGTGCCGCCGGCGCGCCCGCAACAGGTCCGCCCTGCACCCGTCGAACCGGGCGCCGCGATCGGGGGCAAGCGCCGCATCAACTTGTCGCTCGACCTCAACAATCCGTACGAGAACTGATCGCGCGCAAGAAGCGCCTCAGAGCAGCACGAGATCGGGCGGGCACTCTTCGACCAACAACACGTGATCGCCATCGATGCACACGAAGTACGAGACCAAGTGCTGTGGCGGGACCGCCGGCTTCTGCACACGGAACAAGTCGGCTTCGCTGTCGACCCAGGCGAGCGCCAGCGCGAGGTGCGCCCGCTCGAGCTCGTCGAACGGCGTGATCGCCCGTACTTCGGCGCGAATCAGCGACCGCAACCCCATGCGATGAACTGCGCTGTCTGGCTCCATGGAGAGCGTATAGCGGGCCTCCTCACGCTGATCAAGTGTTCAGTTTTCGCGGAGACTTGGAGGGGCGGTGGTCGACGCGGCGAGCAGCAACGTCCGCGCGCCGTTCGTGCGCTGACTCGGCACTACGGGTGATGTCAGACCGAGATGGTGCTCGACCGACCGATGCCTCGCATGTCTGGTGAGCAGGTCCTGCTCGAGCTGCGCCGCCGCAACATCGACCTGCCCGTCATCATCTTGACCGGACATGGCGGCAGCAGTGCGGAGACCGCCGGAGTCGACGCCATCATGCTCAAGCCAGTCGCGGCCGGCGAGCTCGTCCACACCGTCCGCGCGGTGCTCGACAAGAGGCGTGTCGCGGCTCTTTCCTGATCGCTCGCGCCGCTGCGGCACCGCGATCTGCCGATGGGGACTCGCCCCCGGCCGCTTCGCGAGGGGGGACGCTGCGTCGCGGGCGCGGCGAGCCCGCGCACAAAGCCCTCTTTACCCGGGGCCGCACACGTCGTACATCGTCCGGAGGTGTACGCAAGGGCGCTTGCCCCGGCTGAGAAGTATGCAGCATCTACTCGATTTCATTCACGATCATAGGTTTGAAGAGCAGCTCTACTGCGTGCTTCAGGCCACTGGTGGCGAGCTCGAGCTCAGCTGGTGTCGCTCGTCCGACCCGCTCCACTGGCAGGTTCGCCGTCAAAAATCGCAGTCGGCTGCAGAGCGTATACCGCGCACCCGGCTGCTGGCCTACCTGGCCGAGCACGGGGCCGACCTCGCGGAGTTCGAGCGAGAGCTCAAGGCTGCCGTGACCTCGCAGATCGTCGTCGCGCACCATCTGTTGACCGACGCTCGCAGCGCTCTCGGCGAGGAGCTGGTGTCC
>JBEGTL010000493.1:0-6238 GCA_041179425.1 Pseudomonadota bacterium
GCAGAGCGCCAGCTCCAACCAGCTTGTCGGCTGCCGTTTTTTCACGATCGCCGCATCCTGATCGATCATGGATCAGACGGAAAGCACTATTTTTTCAAGTCCGCGGCCGCTAACTGATCGGCATTGACATTAAGAGGCCGAGCCCGTTCTCACGACGCGCGTCGTCGATCAGCGCTTCGATGGCAATCAGCGGACCGCCAGGAGGAAGCGCCCTTCAGAGCTGTAGCCCAGCGCGCGGCCGAGCGGCCAACGACTGCGCGGACGCGGGTGCTTCACTCTCGAGCAGCTGCAGGTAGCGCAACAACGGAGCGCCCGCGTGCTGCGGATATGACCCGACTCGAGCGGCTCACCGCGATTGCCCTGTTCCTGAGCGCGCGCCTCCGCGATCTCGCGCGCGAGATCGCGGAGAAGTTCGCGGTCAGACCGCGCACCGTCTATCGCGACATGCGTGCGCTCAGCGCCGCGGGCTTTCCGGTCGAGGGCAACGCGGGCGACGGTTATCGGGTGCCCCAGACCTCGTACCTGCGTCCGCTCGCCCTCACCGAAGAAGAATCGGAGGCGCTGACACTCGCCGCACACGCCTTCGGCGCGGTCGCAGGTCCAGAGCTCGCGGACGCACTCACACGCGCGACGCTCAAGCTCCATACGAGGCGGCGTTGTCCAGGGCGTTCACGCCGGGTTCAGCGGGCGAGCCGTGCCAATGTCCGAGCATGCACAGCTGATCACGGCGTGGACAGGGGAGCGGCTTCCCAATCGCCGACCACGTGCTCCACGAGCGAGGAGTGGGTGCCTGACTCCGGGGCGAGCACGTAGAGCTTGCCCTTCAGCACGTCCCCCTCGCGGCTCAGCGCCATCATGAGCTCGCAATCGCTCGCATGCTTGCGACGCGACCACAAGCCCACGGGATGGAGCGCCGCGTTGACGTTCGCTTCGGGCAGGTACGACACACGCACCTGCAGCGACTCCCGCAGCAGGCCATCGGCGCTGGAGATTTCGGTTGCGAACATGGCATAGCGCTCGGCGCCACAGTCGAAGGACGGATCGGACCGGCAGCGGGCAGCAAACGCCTGGCGCGGTGAGAATTCCAGTCTAATGTTGGTCTCTCCGCTGGCCGCAAACCATGGCTGCTCGTGCCAGTGCAACGTGCCTTGCCACGTGCGTGCCATGTCGGCCTGCTGGCTTTCGACGCTGCGCTCACCGAGCGCGTCCGAGAGCGCGAGCGGCGTCTGTTCGGTACAGGCACAACTGGGCTTCACCGCACTGTCCGCGAAGTCGTAAGTCACAGCTCGCCTCTGAGCGCCGCCGCAGGCTGCGAGCGTGAAGGCGGCAAGAAGCCCAAAGACGCGTGACTTCATGGCGTGCATTGCACGTTGGGAATGGCGGTGCTGGGGAAGGCGGCGATCTCCTGGCAGACCTTCTGCGAGATGACGGAGGTGATGCGGCGAGCGAAGCTGTTGGCGGTGCCGCTGCCGTGCACGATGCCCATCGCCCAGCGCTGGTCCGGGTCGGCCTGGCCACTGATCTTCGCGAACACCGGGCCACCGCTCTGGCCGGTGGTCCAGTCGGACTGCGTATCGATGAACGATGCGCTCACGCCGAGTCCGCCGTTCTCGGCGAGAGATGCGTAGTACTGGTAGCCGCCGCACTGTGTGTTGGCGAGCGGCGACGCTGCGCAGGTCTGGGTCGGAAGCGGGAAGCCCGTCGACCTGGCCTCGGGTAGTTGCGGAATCTCGACGTTCGTGAATGCCCTGGTTCGGAACCAACCCGGCAACGACTCGCTATTGGCGACACGGATCAGCGCCCAGTCGTCGACTGTGCTCGTGGCGTTCGAGCCAATGTACGCGGGCGGCACGTAGAGCGCTTCGATCGCTACCTTGTGACCATTGACCGGCATGTTGCTGACGTCGTTGCCGCTGCCGTACTGGCCGTACACGAGGCGGAAGCTCGACTGCGCGACCTTGAGTGCCGCGGTGCCGCCGGGGCCCGCCTCGTAGAAGCAGTGCCCCGCGCTCAGCAGGTGGCGCGGTCCGACCTTGAACGCCGAGCAACTGGCAGTGGTGATGTTCGGAGTAAGCCGTATGGCGGCCACGGCGCGCCACGGGTAGGCGCTGGCCTGCGCCTGGGTCACGCGCGTACGGTCGTCATCGTTGTTGATGAGCAGCTCCTGCTGCGTGCCTTCGATGACCACTTCTTCGTCCGTGAAGTCGTCGACGCCCTCCACGCCGCACGCAGCGGCCAGCATTCCGATGCAAGATAGCGCTACGGCGCGCACGGCAGACAGGATCTGTTTCGATCGCACGATGGCCTCCTTCGCCCACGGCCAGATGCGTAGGTCGAGTTCCTCCCAGCCTTAGCTCTGCGAGCGCCATTGCGCGAGAGCGGGTGGGGGGTGATTCAGTGCGTCTTTCGAGATCGCGCAATGAGTGAGGTCAGGGACGAGACCCAGGTGAGCAAGTGCCATTGGGCTGCCGACTCAACGTGAACGGCAACCGGGGCGTGCGCATCACCACGGCCATCGAGAGCCAGCTCTGCGACAGGATCAACAATGAGCGTCCGTCTACCGTCCCTACCCATCATTGCTATCGCTAGCGTGACGCTCGGCTGTGCGCATCACGGAGCGCCCGCAGCACAGAGCGCGCCGTACGACTTCGCGCAGGACGGCAGCGACAGCGTGCGCCCCGGCTCGTGCTGCACGCGCAGCGAGCGCGCGCTGTCCGCCAGCGAAGTGAGCTCACTTGGGCCGTCGGTCGAGCAACAGCTGGCCGACACCGGGGCGCTGCGCTGCACACTCCATCTCGGGACGGGCGGGACCAGAGAGGTCGTGCTGCGCGCGACACTGCCCGAGCAGGTGGTCCTCCACGAGGCGTCCGCCGAGGAGGGCTGCAACCTGTGCTTCAGCGAGCTGACGTTTCAGGCTTCGCTGCGTGCAGAGTCCAGCGATCCGCGCTTGCAGCTGGGACGCGACGGGGTGGTGTTTCGACGCCTCGGCGCGGGCGAGAGCCTCGTGTTCGAGGATGTGCACGGGGGACTCCGGCTGAGCGGCGCGTATGGGGCGCACGAGCCGAGCCTGGTCATGTTCGCGGAGAAGCCGGGAGGCTTCGAGCGGCTAGCTGGCACCGAGTCCTGGTGCGTGCCCGTCCCCTAGCTAAGCTAAAGCTAGGAGCCTGTCGGGAAAAAGATCCCGGCGTGGATCGCCAGAACGCCCTCGGCTAGCCTCTGCGTGCCATGGCGAAGGAATAGCTGCCTTACGACGTCTCGAGGGGTTGAGCGGTGGCTCGGTGCTCAAGAGTCCGAACACCGTCCTTAGTTTGCACGTGGGCGAGGGCCCGGACAGCAACTACGGACTACTGCTCACAAAGTCGATTCGCACCGATATCAACGGCTGGATGACACAATGAACGCGTGCTCGTGGCGGCGGCAGCGGACTGCTCTCGTCTCTTCCGTCACGGGCCTGCTGGTCGCCGTGCTAGCACGGCGGCTCGATTGCGCGCACACCAATTCTCATGCACCGAGATGGCGTCCGTCGTGCCGTGTGGCTCCAGAGCGCCGCCAAAAGGCGTGTGCACGGCAGCGCCGCACGCTACCCCCAGTACCTCACTGCGTACCAGATCTTGCGCCGCTTGCCGGCAGCGCACCATCAAGCGCTCATCAACGAGTACGGCGAGCCCGGCAAGAAGGCGGGCCGGCACTTCACCGCCGTCTCGCGCGTCGCGCAGATCGCACGCACCATCGCCGACTACGACCACCTCGACGCGTCCGACCTCGAGTTCAAGTTCGACGAAGGCGAAGAACTGGTCGCTGGCGGCAGCCGCGTCGTCGGTCTGTACAGACTACGCCGCAAACCGACGAGCGAGCAGCAAAGCGTCCTGCCGCTGGACACGACGGCACGCGACGACGACCGATCTGAGCGATAGCGGTCGATCTACTCGCACCTACTCGCAAGGGAGCTTGGCTTGCTGGTCTTTGAGCTCGGTCAGCAGCTCTTGCAGCTTGGAGACCTGACTCGGAATCGGCGTGCACCGGGCGTACTCCCCACATGGGTCGCCAACCTGGATGTGCTGGCTGTCTTCCCGCTCGATGACGAAGATCTCGCCGTCCACCGGACGCGTGTCGTGGCCAAGCGATACGTGCAGGCCCGTGAACGACGCCAGCACCGCAGGGTCTGCGAAGAGTCCCTTCAGATCATTCAGATCGACACCAGGGCTCCCGCACGCAGGAAGCTTGGTCGTGCACACGCTCTCACCCGCCGCTGAAACATCCCTGACCGTCAACTCTCCTTCTGGTGTGACGAGTGCGTAGGAGCCGCCGGTCCCCTGTCCGCCCGAAAAGTAGAACTGATACGACTGATCGAGCGCACACGTGGGTTCCGGACGATCGCCATCCTTCACGTGCTGCCAACGCGATGGATGCAAACATGCGCACGCTCTAGCGAGAGACACGCGCTCGGGCAAAGGGAGCCGCTCGTGCCAGCGCTGGTTACGGCAGAGCGACCACCTTGAGCAGGCTGTTGCTGTTGGCGACCATGTACAGCTCGCCCGCGTGATCTTCGACGATGGCGCGCAGCTCGGTGAACGCAGGGCCGCCATCGATGCTGCGCAGGCACGCCTCGTTTGGCGTGTTTGCGTTGCAGCGCTTGGTCACGGGCGTGACCGGTGACGTGGTGCTTCCACATTGGGTGAGAGCGCCGAGCCGCGCGCCCGCATAGCCGCCGAAGAAGTACACGCCCGAGAGCTGCGGGAGCGCCGAGCCGCGGTACACCACGCCGCCGATCATCGCGTTGTAGTCAGCGAAAGGGTTGGTCGCGACCGCCGTACGGTCCGCCACGAAGATGGGCGCCGTCGCCGTCGAGCCGGCCCGCAACGGGCGGCCACACGTGAGGTTGGAGTTGCCTTCGAAGCTGGCCCAACCAAAGTTGAGTCCCTTGCTGCCGGCCGGCGCAAAGTCGATCTCTTCGAACGTGTTCTGTCCGACGTCGCCCAGGTACAGGTCGCCTGTCAGACGGTCGAAGCTGAAGCGGAACGGGTTGCGCAGTCCGTAGTGCAGCACGCGCCCGTCGCCGTTGTCTGCAAACGGGTTGTCCGTGGAACCGTAAGGTGCGGGCCGACTCAGATCGAGGCGCAGTAGCTTTCCAAACAGGCTGCCCACGTCTTGCGTCGCGCCCGGCTCCACGTCTCCGCAGTTGATGCCGCCGCCGTCGCCCATCGCCAGGTACAGCTTGCCATCCGGACCGAACGCGACGCGGCCACCGTTGTGGATGTTGTCGGTGATCGAGGGGGAGCCACGTCGTGAGCCGGCAACCTCGAGGATGCTGCGGCGCGTGGAGACATCGACCTTGAGCGGGTCTCGTGCGTCGCGCTTGAACTCGAGCAAAAGATCGAGGTCGACCTGCGCACCGCGATTGGGCGTGAACGACACGTAGACCAGACCACTGGTTGCGTAGTCGGGTGCAAAGGCGATGCTGACCAGGCCTCGATCTTCGTAGATCACGGCGCCGAGCGGGAACCCGAACTCGGAAGACAGGTCGAGGAAGGGCTGGGGTAGCAGCTGGCCGTCGCGCAGGATGCGCACTTGGCCCGTCTCTTGGACGAGGTACCAGTCGTCGGAGTCGGGCGGCTGCACGGCATCGGTGAGGCTCTCCAACGCCGGGTTGGAGATGATGGTCTGCAGACCGAGCTTGCCCACGACCGGCGCGGCCGACGCGTTGCATGCGGGCGGCCCTGCGGGGGGTGCACCCGCGTCTACCGCGATGACGACGCCGGCGTCGGGCACCGTCGCGTCGACCTCGGGGAGCATGGCTCCTGCGTCGGTGACTGCGGGAGGAGAGGCAGCATCGTCGACCAGGGCAGCGTCAGCGCTCGAGGCATCCGGCGCCGTCACGGCGGGCTTGGCCGCATCGGACGCGCCGGCGTCGGCCAACACCGCGCCGTCGCTGGCCGCATCGCGACTGATGGTGGCACCCGAGTCGGGCCGACCGGGCACGCTCGCTGCGTCGCGGACCGACCCCGTGGGGGGAGCCGCGTCGAAGGCACCGGGAGCGCCGCTATCGAGAGGAGCGCCGGGTTTGACCCCATCCCCACATGCGGTCACCAAGATTGCGCCCAGCAGTCCGACCCGTACGTAAGAAAATCCGGCTCCTCCGCCAAATCTGTGGGTGAGAAACCGGGAAGGTCTCAGTAGACGGAGCGCCTGTCACGGCTCGCGCAGCGTGAGATCGAGTGGCCGTCTCCCGGCGCGAGCC
>JBEGTL010000494.1:0-6233 GCA_041179425.1 Pseudomonadota bacterium
ATCATCGATGGCTCGCGCGTGCGTCCAGGCGACGTGGTGCTCGGCGTGTCGTCTTCGGGTCTGCACTCCAACGGCTACTCGCTCGCACGCAAGGCGCTGCTCGAGCAAGGCAAGCTCGAGCTGTCCAGCGTGCTGCCCGAGCTGGGCGAGCCGCTGGCCGACGTGCTGCTCCGCCCCACACGCATCTACGTCAAGGCCATCCAGGCCGCGATCTCCGCGGGCGCCATCCACTCTCTCTGCCACGTCACGGGCGGCGGCCTGCCCGAGAACCTGCCTCGCGTGCTGCCGGCCGGCGTCGCACTCGAGCTCGACGTGGCGAGCTGGCAGCGCCCCGCCATCTTCGACGTCATCCAGCGCCTCGGCGGCGTGGCCGACAGCGAGATGTACCGCACCTTCAACATGGGCCTCGGGCTCGTGCTCACGGTTCCCGCAGACAGCGCGGACGCCGTCGCGGCGGCCTTCGAGGGCGCAGGCGAACGCGTGCAGCGCATTGGACGAGCGGTCGCCCACGCGAGCGGCCCGCGCGTAATCCTGCGCTGATGGGCGAGCCACTCAAGCTGGCCGTGTTGGTCTCGGGCCGCGGCAGCAACCTGGCAGCGCTGATTCACGCCGTCTCGGCGGGTAGCTGTCACGCCCGGATCGTCGCGGTGATCGCCGACCGACGCAGCGCGCCCGCGCTCGACCTCGCGCGCGAGCACGGCCTGCCCACGTACGTGGTCGCGGCCAAGGACTACGTCGAGCGCCCCCAGTGGGACGAGGCGCTCGCGGCCCAGCTGGCGGAGGTGTCGCCGGAGCTGGTGGTGCTCGCGGGCTTCATGCGTTTGGTCGGCAACGCCGTGCTGGCTCGGTTCGCCGGGCGCATCGTGAACGTGCACCCTGCCCTGCTGCCCGCGTTTCCGGGGCTCGATGCGCCGGCCCAGGCGATCGCCGCGCGTGTGTGTCTCAGTGGATGCACGGTGCACGTGGTCGATGCCGGGGTGGACACCGGGCCGATCCTCGCGCAGGCAGCCGTGCCGTTACTGCCTACCGACGACGCAGCGACGCTGCATGCGCGCATCCAGAAGGCAGAGCACGCGCTCTTGCCCGCCGTGGTGCACGCGGTTGCGCGAGGCACCATCGTCCTCGGTGCCGTGCCCCGCTACGCAGGCACCTTTCCTAGTCAGCTTCCCTCCCTGGTGTCTCCGCCCGTGATCTAATCACGACATGGCCGCGAAGAACTTCTACGACGCCGTGCTGGTAGGTCTCGATGTGCAGACGCTGCTCGCGGGCGCGCTGCTCTCCAAGCGTGGTTTCCGGGTGCTGCTGATCGGCCACGGCCAGCCTTCGCCCAGCTACGAGGTGCACGGTGTGCGCTTTCCACGCGCGCCCTTCACGCTGGTCGGCCACGAGTCGCCCGCCATGTCGCGTGTGTTCTCCGAGCTGGCTCTCAAGCCGCTCATTCAGCGACGCACGCGGCCGCTGTCCCCCGCATTTCAAGTCGTGTTGCCTGGTCACCGCATCGACTTCGGACGCGACGAGCGCGCCTTCTCGCGCGAGCTCGCACGCGAGTTCCCGCTCGCGCGCCGCTTCGTCGACGAGCTGTGGCAGCTAGCCGGCGACACGGGTGCCCGCATCGACGGCTTGGTCGAGCGCGACCTGATGTGGCCGCCCGAGGGCTTCTTCGAGCGGCGCGAGTTTGCGCGCGCCTCCACCAACACGCCGTTCGCGATCCGCAGCGATGGCGAGTTGGTCGAGACGCCACCCTTTTTGCGCAGCGACATCGACGGTGCGAGGCCGCTCGCCAACATCCTCGAGAGCTGTATCCGCAGAGAGGACACGAGCGCGACCTCGCCTGACTTCTCGCCGCGCGCACTGCGCCTGCTCAGTTCCTTACTCGGTGCTGCCGAGCTCGACGAAGGTGGACTGAGCGGTCTGTACGACCTTCTCATCGAGAGCATCCGCACCCACAACGGCAGCCTTCGCCTGGCCGAGCGCGTCGATGGTCTGACAGTCAAGCGCGGCGCCGTGCACAGCCTGCACTTGTTTCCGAGCGACGAAGAGATCGGCTGCAATCACCTGCTGTGGGGCTTACCCGTGTCGCGGCTCGGTACTCTGCTCAGCGATCGCAGCTCCCTCGACGCGCTGTTCGAGGGCACCAGCGAGCCGCGCCCCGCGTACGCTCGCTTCACCCTCAACCTACTGCTGCGCGCCGAGGCTATCCCCGAGGGCATGGCAAAACGTGTGCTGCTGTTGGCAGAGGAGCCGCTCTGGGTGCAGACCGAGCTGACGCCAGATGGCTCGCGCGCCATCCTGACGGCCGAGGCACGCCTTCCCCTGCGCGACCTGGGCGACAAGCCGAGCTTGCTCGGACAACGGCAGCGCATGCTCTCGAGTCTGCTCGCGCTGTCGCCGTTCCTGAAAGAGCACCTCGAAGTGATGGACTCCCCACACGATGGCTTGCCCATCGAAGACGTTCGCGCGGGGAGCACGTTCACCATCCGTGACGCATCGCGCCGCGGACCGGACACGATGGAGACTGTGTACGCGTTTCCGCGCACGCGCATACAAGGCGCGGCCGCACTCACCGTACGCACGCCCATCAAACGTCTGCTGTTGTGCAACGCTCAGGTCGTCCCGGGCCTCGGCCTGGAAGGGCTGTTCCTCACTGCCTGGTCCGCCGCCCGCGCGGTGACGCGCTCGCTCGGCCGCGACTGGATGAACCGCGGTCGCTGGACCAAAGTAGAGCTGTAAGAGGCAGCCGCCCGCGCTCGGGTTTTGCGTTAGCATCTAGGGATGCAACCGACTGGCGAGGCGCTTCGCATCAATCTTCATCAGCTCCTGCGCGCGATGATCGACAAAAACGCGTCGGATCTGCACATCACCACGGGCACGCCGCCGCAGCTGCGCATCGATGGCTCCATGGTTCCGCTCAAGGTCCCGCCGCTCACTGGCATGGAGACCAAACAGCTCTGTTACTCGGTGCTGACCGAAGAACAAAAGGTCGCCTTCGAGAAGAGCAACGAGCTCGACCTCTCGTTTGGCGTCAAGAACCTGGCCCGTTTTCGCGCCAACATCTTCATGCAGCGCGGCGCGGTCGCGGGTGCGTTTCGTGCTATCCCGTTCAAGGTACTCAGCTTCGAAGAGCTGGGTCTGCTCCCCATCATCGGCGAGCTGACCAAAAAGGAGAGTGGCCTCGTGCTGGTGACCGGCCCGACCGGCTCCGGCAAGTCCACCACGCTGGCGGCGATGATCGACAAGATCAACTCCGAGACGCGCCAGCACATCATGACGATCGAAGACCCGATCGAGTACCTACACAACCACAAGCTGTGTCTGGTCAACCAGCGCGAGGTGCACAGCGACACGCACGGCTTCAAAGAGGCGCTCAAGTCCGTGCTGCGTCAGGATCCGGACATCGTGCTGGTCGGCGAGATGCGCGACCTCGAGACCATCGAGGCCGCAATGACCATTGCAGAAACGGGCCACTTGGTGCTGGCGACCCTTCACACCAACACTGCCATCGGCTCGATCAACCGCATCATCGACGTGTTTCCGCCGCACCAGCAGGCGCAGATCCGCGCGCAGCTGTCGTTCACGCTACAGGCCGTGGTGACGCAGACGCTGGTGCCCAAAGCCGACGGACCGGGGCGCGCGCTGGTGATGGAGATCATGGTGCCCAACGCCGCCATCCGGAACCTGATCCGCGAAGACAAGGTCCACCAGATCTACTCCATCATGCAGACTGGCCAGGGTGTGAGCGGGATGCAGACCATGAACCAGGCACTCTACTTGGCCTACATGCGACGACAGGTCTCGCTCGAAGACGCCAAGCTGCGCTCACCCGACGCCAAAGAACTCGAGAGCATGATCGACAACAGATCCGGTCGCTGAGCTCCGCACGAACTCTGCTAGCATCGTTCCGATGGGGGCGAACCACGCATGACGGAATGGGTCTGGGAAGCGCGTGCCCGAACGGGTGAGACGAAGAAGGGCACCATGGAGGCCGACACCGTAGACACGGTGCAGTCCAAGCTGCGTGCCCAGAACCTCAACCCGGTCAAAGTTCAGAAGAAGGCACGCGAGATCAAGATCTCGATGCCCAAGCTGTTCAAGAAGGGCGTCGATCAAAAAGAGATCGTCATCTTCATCCGTCAGTTCGCGACGATGATCGATGCCGGCCTGCCGCTGGTGCAGTGTCTCGAGATCCTCTCGTCGCAGGGCGACAACCCCGTGCTGAACGAAGTGCTCAAGGGCGTGAAGAGCGACGTCGAGCAAGGCGCCACGTTCTCGGACGCGCTGGCCAAACATCCCAAGACGTTCGATCAGCTGTTCTGCAGCTTGATCAACGCCGGTGAGATGGGCGGTATCCTCGACACGATCCTCAATCGGCTCGCGATCTACATCGAGAAGAACGTCAAGCTCAAGCGTCAGGTCAAGGGCGCCCTCACCTACCCGCTGTCCACACTCGCCATCGCGCTCGCGGTTTGCGCAGTGCTGCTCGGCTGGGTGGTGCCCACGTTCGAGGCGATGTTCAAAGACTTCGGCGGTGAGCTGCCGCCGATGACCGCCTTCGTAATCGGCATCTCCAACGGCTTCTTGGCCTGGGCGCCGTACTTGGCCGTGGGTGGCACGGCGCTCATCTACACCATCTCGTACACGTACAAGCACCCCAAGACCGAGCCTTACTGGCACCAGCTGTTGTTGTCGCTGCCGGTCATGGGCGACGTCATGCGCAAGATCGCCGTGGCGCGCTTCACACGCACGCTCGGCACTCTGCTCTCCTCCGGTGTTCCCATCCTCGACGCGCTCGAAGTGGTGGCCAAGTCGTCCGGCAACGTCATCGTCGAGCGCGCCATTCGTACGACGTCCGAGAAGATCCGCGAGGGTCGCACCATGGCCGAGCCGCTGGCCGAGACCGGCGTGTTCCCGCCCATGGTGGTGCAGATGATCGCAGTCGGTGAGCAGACCGGCGCGCTCGACACCATGCTCAACAAGATTGCCGACTTCTACGAAGAAGAGGTCGACGTCGCGGTGGCCGCCATGACCTCGCTGATCGAGCCGCTGATGATGGTGGTGATCGGCGGCATCGTCGGCTTCTTGCTGATCGCCATGTACATGCCCATCTTCGACATCGCGGGCAAGGTCAGCAACCAGCACTGATCCGCGTGAGCACGCCTCAACCCGCCGCCATTGGAGACGAGCCGCGCGAGCTGTCGCGACGTTTGTCCTGGCTGATGGGCGGTCGTGTGCTGATCGCCTCGCTCTTGCTCGGCGGCACGCTGCTGGTCAGCGTTCGGCAGGCCAACGGCGCCAAGGACTTCACGCCGCGCTTCTTGCTGGCGTTGATCATCGGCACCTACCTGGTGTCCGTGGCCTTTGCCCTCTGGCTGCCGCGCACCAACAAGCTGCTCCAGGTTGCGACTGCGCAGCTGGGCTGGGACTTGGTACTGACCACTGGGCTCGTGTACATCGCCGGGGGAGCGGCCAGCGGCTTCACGTTCTTGTACGGCGCCAACGTGTTGTTGGCTGCCATCGTGGTCGGTCCGTCCGCGGCGCGCCTCACCACCGTCGCGTCGCTGGTGCTGTACGTGGGCATGGCGCTCTCGCTCACCAACGGCTGGCTCGACCACCCGATCGATCAGCCGCAGCAGCGCTACGTGCTCAACGCGGCCGACGCGACCTTCACGGTGCTGGTCAACATCCTCGGCCTGCTGTTGGTCGCATACCTCGCCACCAGTCTGGCCGGACGTCTGCGCCACACTGGCGGCCGCCTGCGTGTGGCGACCGCACAGGCCGCCGAGCTGGCGCGCCTCAACGAAGACATCTTGCGCTCGATGTCGAGCGGACTGCTCACCACCGACACCGAGCAGCACGTGCGCACCGTCAATCCGGCCGGCCTCGACATCTTGCAGGTCGCACCCGAACAGATCCTCGGGCGCACGACCGAGAGCTTTTTCCTCGACGACATCGCTCGCTCACCGGGTCCCATTCGGCACGAAGGCACGGGCCAGCGACCGAGCGGCAAGAGCTTCCCGCTCGGCTTCTCCAAGACGCCACTGCTGAACGCCGAAGGCGAGCGCACCGGCGACCTTTTTTTGTTTCAGGACCTGACTGAGCTCATGGAGCTGCGTCAGGTCGCGGTGCGCGCCGAACGTCTGGCCGCGCTCGGGCGCTTGGCAGCGGCGCTAGCGCACGAGATCCGCAACCCGCTCGGCTCCATCTCCGGGTCGGTGCAGCTGGTGCGCGAGTCCCCG
>JBEGTL010000495.1:0-6227 GCA_041179425.1 Pseudomonadota bacterium
CGCGCCACTCAGCAAGGCGATCGACCGCGCGGACTACGTGGTGGGCTTACCCGCCGCCACGCTCGATGCACTCGGCGTGGCCGACGCCGACGCGCTGCTCGCGCACATCGCCAAGCAGCGAGCCGGTGCCATGACCGTCGTCCGCGACGTGAAGGGCATCAAGCGCAACATCGACGTGCAGCAGTACCTGCGCGCCGTCGAGGTGGGTGCGGGACATCAGCAGCTGTCGCGTGCCGGCATGGCGGGCGGCCTGGTGCCGCTCACCTTCTCGCTGCACCTGCCGGGCTCCGGCGGCGCGCGCGCGGCCGAGGTGCTCGAAGCACTGCTCGGCGTGAGCGACCCGTCGGCGCGCATGGTGCGCACGTTCATGGGCATGGGCGACCTGACGCCCATGCAGCTCGACGCCCTGCGCGCGTTGCCCGCGCTCGATCGGGGCGCCCCGCCCGTGGACGAGTCCCCCGCGGAGGCCGCTACACGAGCACCGGTCGTCGGCAGTAGCGACGTCGCTTCGTCCGTTCAACCGACGTCGCCCTTCGACTCGACCCCGGGCGAATGACCATGGGCAACCGCTCTGACCTCCTTCGTAGCTTGGTGCGTGGCTTTGCCGAGGGCGCGGGGCGCCGGCTCGGCATCCCGTTCTCGAGCTTACAAAAGTTGGTGCGCGAGGCGTTGGCGCAGGCCTCCTCGGTGTCCGACCGTCAGATCGCCAAGGCGCTCACCCGCGTGCGAGGCGTGCGGGAGGCCAGCGCGGTGTGCCGCGACGAGCGCATCTGGATCGAGGCCACGTTCGACGAAGGCACCTCGGTCAGCCTGAGCGTGCTGCCGCTCTCCGCACGCTTTGCGCCGCGCGGTGCCAAAGAGGTCAGCTTTCGTGTGGAGCCAGGCGAGCTGGCGGGCCGCGCCGAGGTCCGCGACCTGATCGGCGCCATCGCGGCGCTCATTGCACACACGCTGTGGGCGCCTTTTTTTGGGCGTTTGCTCAACCCGCTCTACGACGCCATCGCCGAGCGCGACGGCTCTGACGTACGTGTCGACCTGCGCAGCGTGCCGGCCGTACGCGCGGCCGCCCAGCGCGGACTCACGCAGCTGTTCGACATCATGGAGCTGTCTGGGCTCGGCGTGGCAGACGGGGTGCTTCGCCTACACATCCGGGTGCCCGCGCTGATGATGCCCTGATCGCGCACGGTCGAGCGGTGGCCAGTGGGCCGTGGCTCACTGGCGGAGCCGCGCGGAGCCATGTACGTTCGGTAGATGCGCAGTGTCGATTATCTCGAGCGAATCTTGCGTGCGCGCGTCTACGACGTCGCCAACGAGAGCCCGCTCGAGCGAGCGCCGCGGCTCTCCGCGCGGCTCGGTAACGAGGTCTTCCTCAAGCGAGAAGATCTGCAGCCGGTGTTCTCGTTCAAGCTGCGGGGCGCCTACAACAAGATCTCGCTGCTTCGCCACGACGAGCGCGCGCGCGGCGTCATTTGTGCGTCGGCTGGCAACCACGCCCAAGGGGTCGCCCTGGCGGCGCAAAAGCTCGGCATCCGCGCGGTCATCGTCATGCCCACCACCACGCCGCCCATCAAGGTCGAGGCGGTGCGCAGCTACGGAGGCGAGGCCGTCATCTTCGGCGACAGCTTCGACGACGCGTACCTGCACGCCAAGAAGCTCGAAGAGGAGCATGGGCTCACCTTCGTGCACCCGTACGACGACCCCGACGTGATCGCCGGTCAGGGCACGGTCGCCATGGAGATCCTGCGCCAGCACCAGGGGCCCATCGACGCCATCTTCATCCCGGTCGGCGGCGGCGGACTGCTGGCGGGCATGGCGGTGTACATCAAGCACCTCTACCCCAACATTCGCGTCATCGGCGTCGAGGCCGACGACTCGGCCTGTCTGCGTGCCGCGCTCGACGCGGGCGACCGGGTGCGACTCCCCACGGTGGGCTTGTTCGCCGACGGCGTGGCCGTGCGCCAGATCGGCGAAGAGCCGTTCCGGCTCGCGCGCGAGTTCGTCGACGACGTCATCACGGCCGACACCGACCAGATCTGCGCCGCCATCAAAGACATCTTCGACGACACACGCTCCATCGCCGAGCCTGCGGGCGCGCTCGCGCTGGCCGGGCTCAAGGTCTACGTCGAGCGCGAGCAAGTCCGGGGCAAGACGCTGATCGCCGTCGACAGCGGCGCCAACATGAACTTCGACCGGCTGCGCCACGTGGCCGAGCGTGCCGAGCTGGGCGAGCAGCGCGAGGGCCTGTTTGCCGTCACCATCCCGGAGCGACCGGGCGCCTTCAAGAACTTCTGTCAGACGCTGGGCAAGGTCCCCGTCACCGAGTTCAACTACCGCTTCGGGCGTGCCGACGAGGCGCACATCTTCGTCGGTGTCGGGCTGAGCCACGGCGCCCGCCAGCGCGGCGAGCTGGTCGACCGGCTCGAGGCAGCCGACCTCAAGGTCGTCGACATGACCAACAACGAGATGGCCAAGCTGCACATCCGTTTTATGGTCGGAGGTCGCGCGGCCACGCCGAACGAACGCCTCTTGCGCTTCGAGTTTCCGGAACGACCTGGCGCATTGATGCAGTTTTTGACGAAGATGGGCGGGCGCTGGAACATCAGCTTGTTCCACTATCGCAACCACGGAGCGGCCTTCGGGCGCGTGCTCGCCGGCATGCAGGTGCCAGACAGCAACGCGGCCGAGTTCGAGCGTTTCCTCGGAGAGCTCGGCTACCCCTTCGTCGACGAAACCAACAACCCTGCCTACCCCTTGTTTTTGCGATGATGCGCGTACTCGCTGCCGACGTCGGAGGTACCAAGACCGCCCTCTGCCTGTACTCGGGCAGCGACGCGGCGAGCCTCACCATCGAGACCCGTCAAGAGTACGAGAGCAAGGCGTTCTCGGGCTTGGTCCCGATCTTGGGCGACTTCCTGCGCGGACAAGCCGTCACGTCCGCGGGCTTTGGCGTCGCGGGCCCAGTCATCGACGGGGTCTGCCACACCACCAACCTGCCCTGGCGGGTCGACGTGCGGGACTTGCAGAAGGTGTGTGCCACCCCGCACTGCGCACTGCTCAACGACCTCGAGATCGCGGTGCTCGGCGTGCCTCTGGTCGCCCCCGAGCAGCTGGTCTGGCTACAGCAGGTGCCGATCGTGGCCTCTGCACCCATCGAGCTCGTGGCGGTCGGCACGGGGCTCGGGCGGGCGTTCATCATCACTTCCCCCGACGGCACGCCGCGCGCGTTCGCGACCGAGAGTGGGCACGCGAGCTTTGGCCCGCGCAACGCGATCGAGCGGCGGCTGCTCGCCTACGTGGCAGAGCGGCACGAGGTCGTGTGCGTGGAGCACGTGTTGTCCGGGCCGGGCCTGCAGACGCTGTACGACTTCATCGTGCACGAGGGGCTGGCTCCTCCGACCGCGCAGCTGGAGATCGAGCGAGCGGACGATCCTAGCGCTGTGATTGGGCGGCTCGGCGCACGCGATCTGGACGATGGGTGTGCTGCCGCCGTGGCGCTGTTCGCAGATCTGCTTGGCTCGGAGCTTGGCAACACGGCGCTTCGCAGCTTGCCTCGCGGTGGGCTCTATATTTGGGGCGGCGTGGCTCGCAAGCTGCGCGCCGTGTTGGAGCGTGGCGATCTCCTCGATGCTTTTCTAGACAAGCATCGGATGCGGGATGTTTTGGAGACGATCCCTCTGGCCTTGGTCGATGAGCCTGAGCTTGGGTTGTTGGGGGCTCGGCAGGCTGGTCTTTCTATGTTGCCTCGTTCCTGACTCGTTGATCGCTTGATGCGGTGTCGATCGGTGGGGCCGGCCGCCCAACGTGACCAACGCACCGGAGTCTGCTTTGCGCTATAAGTGGCGGCGGCATGCTTCCGGTGGCCCTTTTCAGTACGAACTTTCTCGAGTACTCGCAGACGTTCGTGCATGAGGAGATCACCCATCACGAGCGCTACGAGGCGGATGTCTTTTGCCGCAAGCGGCACCTGGCTGACCGCTTTCCGTTTCCACGGGTGTACGTGGGCGGCGCGCTGTACGGGGCGACGCGGGAGAGCTTGCGCTTTCATCGCGCCTTTCAGCGGCGGCGTTACGAGCTGGTGCACGCGCACTTTGGGACGGGGGCTTGTTACGCAGTGCCCTACGCGCGGCGTTATCAGCTTCCGTTCGTGGTGACGTTTCATGGCTACGACGTGCCGCTGTTGTCGAGCAGTGAGCGTTTTCAGCCTAAAAACTGGCCGTACGCCATGTTCGCGCCGGGCATGCTCGACACGATGACGCTTGGCTTGTGCGCGTCGCGCGAGCTGCTCGAGCTGCTGCTCGACGTCGGCGTGCCGCGCGAGCGCCTGCGGCTCTATCACTTGGGCATCGATCTGGCTTCGTTCGTGCGCGGGCCCAGGCACCCGGTGCCGCGCGTGGTGATGGTGGGTCGCTTCATCGAAAAGAAGGGCTTCGAGTACGGCGTGCGCGCGTTCGCGGCGGCGCGTGAGCGGGGAGCGCAGGGCCAGCTGATCATCATCGGCAGCGGCGAGCGCGAGGCCAGGCTGCGCGCGCTGGTGGCCGAGCTGCGCATTGCAGACTCGGTGCAGTTCGCCGGCATCCTGTCGTCGAGTGAGGTGGCCGGCGTGCTCGCCGAGAGCGACGTGTTGATGGCGCCGAGCGTGGTCGCGATCGACGGCAATCGCGAGTCGGGCGTGATCGCGCTCAAAGAAGGCAGCGCATCGGGCCTGGCAGTGCTCGGTACCTACCACGGCGGCATCCCCGAGATCATCGACGACGGGGTCACCGGCTACTTGGTGGCGGAGCGCGATGTCGACTCGCTCGCAGACCGTCTGCACCGCGTACTCACCGACCGCGACCTGTGCGAGCGCCTGGGTGTTGCAGGCCGCGCCAAGATGGAGCGCGAGTACGATCTGACGCGTCAGGTCTCCGCCCTCGAGTCGTTCTACGACGAAGCGCGTGAGCTGACGAACCTCGAGAAGTGACAGGCTCAGCCTGGCCCGCCGGTTGCAACGTAGCGCCCGACGGTGCCAGCTTGTGCCGTCGGAAGGTCCGAGGCTCCCATGCGCGCTACCGCAGCAGCATCGCTTGTCCTGTTGCTAGGCTGCTCCTCGTCGGAGCCAGACCGCGAACAAGTGGGCTCCAAGGCGCAGGTAGAAGCGTGCTCGGTCGCCGCCGCGTCCCAGTTCTTCCGCGACGTGACGCAGGTCGACTACGACTACCGGGCTCTGTCAGCTACCGCACTGATGCAGCGGTCGAGCTTGGTGGTCAGCGCGCACCTCGAATCCGTGGCGGAGGGGCTGCCCGATCCGCCCGCAGACAACCCCCTCCCGACGACCCTCGCGACCTTCCGCGTCGACTACGTGTACAAGGGGACTGGCGACCATGGCGGGACCGTCCGCATCCATCTGCCGCGGGCACCCGTCGTGACGCCTGATGCGTTGCGCAGCGCGAACAGCAAAGTCCCAGGAGAGTCCGTCACGTTGTTCCTGACGGAGGACACCCTGCACCCGGGCAGCAACACGCTGCGCCTCACCACCCCGCAGGGCCTCATCGTCGCTTCGGCATGCGGCACCGACCAGGCCTTGGACGCGGCGACGACCTTCGACCCACCCGTCAATACCGAGCTGGAGCTAGACAGCGCGATCCGAAACGCCGTACCGGACACCGAAGGAGAGTGCTCGGCCACAGCGAAAGCGAAGCTCCTTTGGAGAGCGACCCAAGTCCTCTACGACTACACGGCCCTGTCGCCGACCCAGCTCGTCGAGCGCTCGCACCAGGTCGTCCGAGGTCGAGTCGAGAGCCTGACCGCGGGCAGCCCCCGCAGCGCGGTCCTCTCGGTGACAGTCGACAAGGTGTACAAGGGCCCCGCCAAAGACGGCGATCAATTGCTCGTCAGCCTATCGAAGTCGGAGGCCGTGACCGAGAGAGATCTCGAGGATCTCGGCAGCAGACTGCGAGACGCCTCGGTCACCTTGTTTGTCTACGAAGACGACGACGTCTCCGATCAACCAGGCCGAAGAAACTGGCCCACCTCCCCACAAGGTCTGATCGTCGCCGCAGCCTGCGGCGTCCAGCCTGCACTCACGAGAGAAAACCCGTTCGGCGAAGCGGTGAACTCAGACGCAGCCCTAGGAGCCCGTCGGGCTTTCGCCCTCGGGCTCCTATTTCAGCGAGGCCGAGACGCTTACCGAGGGGGGGGCAGTCTCGGTTCGAGGGGGTGGTGTGCGCGAGATGCGGATGGCGGTTCGA
>JBEGTL010000496.1:0-6221 GCA_041179425.1 Pseudomonadota bacterium
AACCGGGATAGCCACGTGCGATTCGTCTGCGCCGGATCGTAGTGCTTGAGCCCCTTCTGCAGATAAGCCAGAGCAGTGATCGTCCCGGCCAACCCCACCACCGTGCGCGCACGCGAAACGTCCACCGCTTGCTTCACCGCCCCAAGGATCGAGCGCACATCGGCAAAACAAGCCTCGATCTGCGCGAGCGTGGGCGGATCGCTGGCAAGGTGACGCTCGGCCATCCGCACGCAGCCCATGTTGACGGAGATCAGCTGCTCGGGCGTCTGCTCGCCGAGCACGAACTCCGTCGAGCCGCCACCGATGTCGATCACCAGGTAAGGGCCGGGAGCCACCGCGGACAGCCCGCTCGTCGCACCACGAAAGGACAGCGCCGCTTCTTCTTCGCCCGGGATCAGCTGCGGGCGATGACCGAGCGCGTGCTCGGCCGCATCGAAGAAGGCGGCACTGTTGGTGGCGTCGCGCGCTGCGCTAGTAGCCGTGGCGCGCACGCGTCGCACCTGATGTTTGATCAGCTGCACCCGGTAGCTCGAGAGCACCTGCGTGGTGCGCACAATGGCGTCGGGGTGCAGCGAGCCGGTGACATCCACGCCCTGGCCGAGCCGGGTGATGGACATCTCGCGCGCGAGCTCGCGACCGGTCGCGTCGGTGATCAGCAGGCGCACGGAGTTGGTGCCGATGTCGATGGCGCCGACGTTCACGCTCAGCCGCCGATCTCTCGCTTGAGGCCGATCAGTGTAAACAGCTCCATGCGCGAGGCGGCATTGTTGAGGAACGCGCCGTACAGCTTGCTCGTGGTGGTCCACGAGCCTGGCTTCTTTACACCGCGGTAACACATGCAGAAGTGCTGACACTGCATCATGACGGCGACGCCTTGTGGCTTGAGGTGCAGCTCAAGCGCGTCGGCGATCTGTTTGGTGAGCTTCTCTTGCACCTGCAGGCGCTTGGCAAACACGTCGACCACGCGTGCGATCTTGCTCAGCCCCACCACGCGACCGTTGGGGATGTACGCGACGTGCGCCTTGCCCACGAACGGCACCATGTGGTGCTCGCAGTGGCTCATCACCTCGATGTCGCTGACCAGCACGAGCTCGTCGTAGCCTTCGACTTCTTCGAACGTCTTGGCGAGGTACTCCGCAGGGTCGAGTGCATACCCGGCGAAGTGCTCGTCCCATGCGCGGACCACCCGGGCCGGCGTCTCGAGCAAGCCTTCCCGTTTGGGGTTCTCGCCGAGGTACGACAGCATGCCGCGCACGTGCTCTTGTGCGCGCGCGATGGCTTCTGCGCTGCGCACCAGCGCGTTGCCATCTGCTGGTGGGAGCGTGTCGTGCCGGCGTACTTCAGTGGGGTCCTTCTTCGTCATTGTCCCGGCACCATGCGCGATGAGCGCCGAGGCCTCAACCCGGCTCGACGTTCGTAAACAGGTGGCGCAGAGGTCGCCCCTCGCTACCGGATCGCGAATACTCGCGCGCCGATATGCGCATCTTGGTCACGGGAGCTGACGGATTTGTGGGGGGTCACCTGGCCCATGGGCTCGAGGCCACAGGGCACGACGTCGTGCGCTCCGTGTACGCGCGCCCGGCGCGGGAAGGTGAAGTGCGTGTCGATTTGGCGCTGCCCAGCGACCTCGCGCGTCTACCTCCTCACGTCGATGCAGTCGTGCACGCCGCCGGCAACGTCGATCCCCTTCGTTCTGCGCGCGTGATGCACCGAGCCAACGTGCTCGCGACCAAACACTTGCTCGCCTGGGCGGGCCGAGAGGGGTGCCAGCACTTCGTGCACTTCAGCAGCGTCGCGGTGTACGGCATGCTCGCGCTCGGGGAAGCGCGCAGCGAACAGACGGCACGCCTCGGTCGCGGTCTCGGCCTCCCGTACATGCGCACCAAGGCCCGTGCGGAGCAGCTGGTCGAGCACAGCGGCGTGCCCTACACGCTGCTGCGACCGCCGGCCGTGTTGGGTGCAGGCGATACCGTCGTTTCGCGAGGTTTTGTCGACGCGCTCGGCCCGGGTGGCCTGCCCATGCTGCCGGGCGCGAGCACGGCGCGCCGGGTCTCCCTCTCCTGCGTCGAAGGGCTCGTGGACATCGTGCGCCTCCTGCTGGCGCGTGGACCCTTGTACGCACCCCTGCATGCTGTCGACTTCGAGCTCACCTTCGGCGAGCTGGCCTCCGCCTACGCGCGCGCGCTGGGGCGGCCGTTTCACTACGCGCCCACCGGCTGGGCGCGGGCGTATCAGCTTCGCAACGAGGTCGGCTTGGCTTGGATCCTG
Source organism: Pseudomonadota bacterium (assembly GCA_041179425.1). Classification (GTDB taxonomy): domain Bacteria; phylum Myxococcota_A; class Polyangia; order Polyangiales; family DASUME01; genus DASUME01. The sequence continues at coordinate 2,269 of JBEGTL010000496.1, forward strand.
GCTAGCTCCCGTTTCGGACAACACTACCTGTGCAGCAGGCTGGTTTCCGATCTCGGCTACCGCTCCCGGCGGACCCTGGATTCAGCCATACAGAGCGGACTTTCCAGTTTGCAAGGGGCAAACCAGGGCTTATTCTACGGCTGTTAAGCGTTCCGTTCGGCTCCGACTTACTGATGCTCTCTCTTCCGAGGCTCGGGACTCAGGCAACGCAACGCGAAGGCACTCGGGCAAAGCGCGGACAGGTCTTTCCAAGAAGCGGTGTTGCTCAAAAGTGGAAGCCTACCGGGCAGGGCCCCGTTCGGCAGGCGACGAATCGTGTGACTACTAGAGTGGTGGGAGCCGGAAGAGATAGAGCAACATGGGTCAGCGATTGTATGTAGGAAACCTGCCGTTCAACGCGACGGTAGATGATGTACGTGCGGCATTCGAGGGTGTGGGAGAGGTCAGCGACGTGCACCTCGTCATGGATCGCGAGACGGGCCGCGCACGCGGCTTCGCCTTCGTGACCATGGGCTCGGATGAGGCGGCCCAGACGGCAATCGCGCAGCTGAACAACGCCCTGTTGGGCGGTCGTCCGCTCCGCGTCAACGAAGCCGAAGATCGTCCGCGTGGCGGCGGTGGCGGCGGTCGTTTCGGCGGCGGCGGCGGCGGCGGGAGTCGCGGCGGCTTCGGCGGCGGTGGCGGTGGTGGCTTCGGCGGCGGCGGCGGTGGTGGTGGCGGTCGAAGCTTCGGCGGTCCCCCCGGCGGCGGCGGCGGTGGTGGTCGCGGCGGCTTCGGCGGCGGCGGTGGTGGTGGCTTCGGTGGAGGCGGCGGCGGCGGTGGTCGCGGCGGCTTCGGCGGCGGCGGCGGCTTCGGTGGTCCCCCCGGCGGGGGCGCCTTTGGCGGTCCTCCTCCGGCGACCGGCGGTCGAGGCGAGGGTGGCCGTGGCGCGCGTCGCGGCAACAACGAGCGCAAGCGCGGCAACGACGACTACGAAGATTGATCGAGTAGAGCGCTTTCCTGGCGACGTGCAGCGCGTCGTCAGTGCTCGCCCGCCCGAGGGCGCGCTTCGGCGTCTTGTTCGTGCGCCAGAGCAGCACCCCCCAAAGGCAACCAGATTCGCTCCCCGGATGCCCGCGCGTGTGTTCAGCGCAGGGGTGTGCACGCCGTGTGCTGCGTGACGCACGCCTGCGCGTCCGCGCCCGATGCCAGCGCTCTTTGCACCGCTGCTGCGGCTCGACCTGTCGTTGGCAGCGACGAACGCAACCTGACGGTGTCCGTCTTGGTTTGCCTGCTCGCGGGCCTGCCGTAGCAAAGCTATCGCAGGCTCACGCACGCGTTTTCGACAACCTCCTTCTTGGGGCGCCCGCGTCTACGCACCGCGAGGGCGCACGTGCGATCGCTGCGCGGGCTCCCGCTCGCAAGCGAGAGAGAGCGGGAGAGCCCTCGGGGCAGGTGCCGGCTCCTCGTGATGAGCGACCATCGGCTTGTTGGCGACACGCTTAGCGCGAGTTAGACGGACATGTTGCCGCGCATTCGTGCGATGAAGGCTCGCGCGGACGCGCATTTGAGCGGGTCCGCCAACGCTTCACAAGCGAACCGAGCGAGCGCATAGAGGCCGTAGAGGGCCTTGACCACTCTCGTCAGGTGAGCGAAACAGGCTAGCGCTCATCCGCCGCGAACGTCCGAATCTCATCGGGCCCGCACGATTGATGAGCACACGAGTGAGTGAGTGCGCCGAGGGGCGCCATCGAACGAGCCGATCGGGCGGGGGAGAGCAGTGGAGCAGCTTCCAATCTATGCTTTGGGAACGGGTGTCGTGGCGCTCGTCATTGCGCTGGGCTTTTACTTTCGTGTGAAGGCACTGCCCGAGGGGAACGCCGACATGGCGCGCATCGCGCGCTACATCCGCGAAGGCGCGATGGCGTTCTTGGTGCGCGAGTACAAGGTGCTCGCCATCTACTCAGTGTTCGTCTCGGGTGCGCTGTTCGTCATGTTCAAGGGCCTCGGCGCCGTGTCAGCGGGAGCCTTCGTGTCGGGCGCCTTTTTGTCGCTGCTCGCAGGCTTCTTCGGAATGAAGGCGGCCACGTTTGCCAACGTGCGCACCACCGAGGCAGCGCGGACGCACGGCATGGCGCGCGCGCTCGTGACCGCACTCGACGGCGGCTCCGTGATGGGCCTGTGCGTCGCGGGTCTCGGCCTCATCGGCATCGGCGCGGTGTACTACTTGTTCGCCGGTGAAGCGGTGTTCAGCGACGAGGAGGGCAAACACAAGCTCGCCACCGTGCTGCACTCGTTCGCAGTCGGCGCCTCGTCCATCGCGTTGTTCGCGCGCATCGGCGGCGGCATCTACACCAAGGCGGCCGACGTGGGCGCCGACATCGTCGGCAAGGTCGAAGCCAACATCCCCGAAGACGACCCCCGTAACCCGGGCGTCATCGCTGACAACGTCGGCGACAACGTCGGCGACATCGCCGGCATGGGTGCCGACATCTTCGAGTCGTACATCGCGGCCATGGTCGCCGCGGCGGCCCTCGGTCTCACGGTGCCGGTCGATACGCTGCGCGAGTCGCTCGCGCCCAGCATCAGCGACCCCGGTGCTGTGCGCGCCGTCGCGGTGGGCTTGCCGGTCTTGCTCTCCACCATCGGCCTGGCCGTGTCCGTGGTGGGCATCTTCGTCACGCGCACGCTCAGCGCGTTGCCGCCGGCCACAGTTCTGCGCCTCGCGCTGATCTTGCCGCCGTTCCTGGTCACGGGCGCGGCGCTCGCTGTGCTGCCCATGTTCGGGATCGCCAACGCGGCCGTGTGGACGCTCGGTGCAGGCGCACTGGGCGGCGCCATCATCGGTCTCGTCACCGACTACTACACCTCCATGGGCCCCATCCGCGCCATCGCCAAGGCCTCGTTCACGGGGCCGGGTACCAACGTCATCAAGGGCCTCGCGGTCGGTATGGAGAGCTGCGCGATTCCGCTCCTCACACTCGTGCTGGTCGGCTGGGTCTCCAACGAGATGCTCGGCCTCTACGGCATCGCGCTCTCGGCGGTAGGCATGCTCGCGGGCACGGCCATCGTCATGACGGTCGACGCCTACGGGCCCATCGCCGACAACGGCGGTGGCATCTCCGAGATGAGCGGTCTCGGGCCCGAGGTTCGTGCCATCACCGACGAGCTCGACGCGGTGGGCAACACCACGGCGGCCGTCGGCAAGGGCTTCGCCATCGGCTCGGCCGTGCTCACGGTGCTCGCGCTGTTTGCCGCCTTCAACCAAGAGGCGGGCATCTCCGACTTGCGGCTCACCGATGCAAAGGTGCTGCTCGGCCTCATGCTCGGCTCCATCCTGCCGTGCTTGGTCGGCGCGGCCACCATGACTGCGGTCGGCAACGCGGCCGGCGCCATCGTCGAAGAGATTCGTCGACAGTTCCGCGAGATCCCCGGACTGCTCGAGGGACGCGAGGGAGTCGAGCCGCAGCCCGCGGTCATCGTCGACATCGCCACCACGGCAGCCATCAAAGAGATGCTCTACCCGGGTCTGGTCGCGATCCTCGCTCCCGTGGCGATCGGGTTTTTGCTCGGACCCAAGGTGCTCTCGGGCGCGCTCGCGGGCGCGCTCGCAGTGGGCGCCACGCTCTCGCTGTTGATGGCCAACGCCGGTGGCGCCTGGGACAACGCGAAGAAGTTCATCGAGAAGGGCGGCTTGCCCGGCCACAAGAAGGGCTCCGACGTGCACAAGGCGGCGGTCGTGGGCGACACGGTAGGCGACCCCTTTAAGGACACTTCGGGCCCCGGCGTCTCCATCCTGATCAAAGTGATGGGCGTCGTCTCGCTGCTGATCGCACCGCTCTTGCGGTGATCGTCGACCCGTTCTGACTCGTCAGAACTGGTCGGCGGTGGGTAGCGGACCAACCAGGTAGCCGTCGTCTCGGTTGCCTGGTTGCACTTTTTGCGGTCGCTCGCGCGCGCGATCTTTGCGGCGT
>JBEGTL010000497.1:0-6210 GCA_041179425.1 Pseudomonadota bacterium
GACCTGCCCCCACCCAGACATGGCTCGGTCTGGACGGGCCTGGTTGCGACAGGACCTCCTGGTCTTCGTGTGGCTCGGGCGCACGCGCGATCGGCTCCATGTCGGCCGTGGCCAGCAGCTCGGACAGCGAGAGCGCGATCAGGCGAGCTCTCGCAGGCACCGCGATCGACGACAGCTCGAGCACCAGCTCCTGGTCGGGTCGTGCCGCTTCGTTCACCACGATGCGTGCGCTGTCGGCGTCGCAGCGAAGCAAGACGCGCGTGGTGTCGGGCGCATCACCCGCGTCGCTCGGCCACACCACGACACGCGGCGCAAGCTCGAGTGTGCTCAGCTCACGCAGCTCGGTCGGAGAGACGCCGCGACACGCGGTGTCGTCGAGCACCACGACGCGGCCCGTCGGATCACGCCGGTTTACGACCTCATCTTGCGCGATGACGTCAGTGGCAGACAGCACGGTGACGAAGACGATCCACAGCAGCGCCGCCGCGGGCGCCCGGCGCAGCGCCATGCACTACAGCCGTCCGAAGCGACGTACGGCGTGGACGCGTCGCCCCTCGGGGTACTTGTCGAGGTACACACGCGCGAGCTTTTGCGCGAGCGCGTCGTCCCCTGCGCGACTTGCCGCCTCGACCTGTCGTGCCAGCGCATCCTGAGCCAGCGCTTCGCTCGTGGTGGTGGTGCGCGCACGGGCGTACGCGGCTTCGGCCTCGCGCGGTAGACCGAGCTGATGCATCAGCACGCCGCCCAGCGTGAACGCTGCGAGCGGTGCGCGCGTGTCGTCGGTGTGCGCCTCGACCACGCGCGTGAGGAAGGGAAGGGCCTCGCGCGGGTGCCCGGACAGACGGGCTGCATCGGCGGCCAGCAGCAGGTCGGAGACGCTCATCGTCACCATCGTGTCTGTCTTTGGGAGCAGAGGGAAGGCACTCTTGAAGTCGCCGCCCTCGGCGTGCTCGCGCCAGCTTTCGGCGCGCTCATCGGGGTGCGCGTCTGCCTGCTCTTTGGTCGAAGTGGGCACGCTCGAACGTCCGCGTGCGACCGACGCTGACGACGACGCGCCTCGGGCCGCGCGCGATCGCCCTGACCCCTGCGCGTCCGTCGATGTGGGCGCTGGCCCGTTGGACGTCCCGTGCGACACCGCGGCCGGGGGAGGAAACAGACGATCGTCGCCTGCCACCAGCACGGCGCGCTGATCGGCCCAACGAACGGCGACGCGGCCACGCGTCACCAAGACGCGCGTGCGCCCGGCTTGCTGCTCGACCTCGAACACGGTGCCCAACACCTCCACGGTGACCTCGGCCGTGCGCACTCTGAACAGACGCTCGGGGTGCGCAGAGACCTCGAACCGCGCCCGGCCCTCGCGTAGCTGCAAGGAGACGAGGTGCGCGTCGACACCGTCTACACTCACATCCGTGCGCGCCTCGAGCAGCATCACGGTCGACCCATCGGTGAGTCGTAGCTGCCTCATGTCGTGCACGTCGTCGTCGACCTGGCTCGTCGTTGCCGCTGTCTGCTGCGGCGCAACGGCGACGGGTGTGGACGCAGTGGGGGCTGGTTGGCGCCCGAGGCCGATCCAGAGCGCCGGCACGAGCAGCAGCGTGGTGACGAGCCCACCACCGACCGCTCGGCGTGTGCGCCTTTTCTGGCGCGCCGCAGGCAGCGTGCGCAGCGTGCGCTCGGTGCGCGCGGCATCCCAAGGGGCGTGCACCTGCGCGAGTGCGTGGTGCATGCGGTCGCGTGCGTCGCGCGGATCGACGGAGCGAGGGGTCGAGTCACGCATGGGGCAGTTCCTTGTCCAGCTGCGCGGACGCGCGCCGCAGCCTGCGCTGATACGTGGAGAGCGAGCACGAGCACAGCTCGGCGGCTTGCTCCAGGGTCTCGCCTTGCACATGGCGGAGGACCCACGCCGTGCGGTCTTTGGCGGAGAGTTGATCGAGCGCTTGGTACACGCGCGCCACCAGCGCCCGTTGTTCGGGCGTGGCGTCTGGTGAGGCAAGCGACTCGTAGTCCCGCGTGTCGTCGAGCTGCAGGTGCAGCGCGCGGAACAGCCGTCCACGTCTCAACCGACGCATCGACGTGCGCACGGTGATCCTTGCGAGCCAAGCCTTGAGTGCCTCGGGAGAGGTCAGCGAGGAAATGCCCCGCGTCGCTTCGACGAACACGTCTTGCACCAAGTCGTCGAGCTCGTCGCCTCGGCCCACGATGCGCATTCCGATCGCGGCCACGTACGGCGCGAACCGTCGATAGGCTTCTTCCAAGCTCAGCGGCATGGTCGCCCGCTCGACGAGGTGCGCCGCGAACCCATCTTCGAGTGCCGACGGAACGACGCCCCCCACCATGCGCAGGTGAGGAGAGAGCGGGGCGCGCTGGGATGAGTGCTCAGGTGGGATCATGGGCTGTCGAAGCGCGCCCTCGGGCGCACGTGCAAAGGGCAGAGCGACAACGAGAGACCCACGTGGACGGGTGCCTCGCCTCTATCAGTGGCGCGAGGGCGAAGAACCTGGTCACGGACATATCGCAAGCCAGGCGTCGAAATTGCTGTTCTTGAGCGTCACCGGCAGCGCGAGGTCGGCGGCGCGGGCACAGGTGGCGCTGACATCGCGGCTGACCTCCAGGTCGAACACCGCGTGGCCGCGGGCTCGGAAGGGTGCCAGCTGGGCGCAGGTACTGTTGGCCAAGCAGTTTAGATGAATGGCGAAATCGTAACGACTCGCGAGCTGCTCGGCGTGTGGCCAGTCGCTTGAAACGCCCACGGCCAGGCCGCGCGCGGAGGCTTGCTCGGCGAGCCAGCGGTTGTAGTCGAGCTGGTCGCTGGCCGTCAGATCGTGTCCGCTTTGTGTGAGGTAGCCTTCGAGCGATGCGAGCAACACGCCGTCGAAGCCGTTGCTCGCGGCGCGGGCGAGCCGGCTCACCATGAGCTGACGCACCGAGGTGGCGCGGATGTCGAGCCACGCTTCATCGGGGTAGCGCGGGAGCGGGTCGCCAATGACAGCGTCCGGCAGCGTGTCGACGTCGGGCCGCCAGGGTTCGTAGCTGCCCGCTGCGATGTAGGCGACCACCACACGCCCGCGGGTGTGCAGCTGCGCGAGCTGTGTAGGCGTGGTCTCGAACAGGTCCACCACGAACACGTCGGCGTCCGCGGCGGGGTCCAACGCTCCCTGCAGCTGATACTGGAGACGCATGCCGGGACGGACCGCAGTGTTGCCGGCATCGGGTGTGTCGGTTGACTCACCAGCATCGACGCTGGTGAACAGCGGTCCCACCGCCGGCGCACAGCTAACGAGGAACCACAGGGAGACCGAGGAGGCGAGCCGCGCGCGCAACATTCGGACTCGAACCTAGCCCGAGGACCGGCAACCAGCGCAAGCGACACGTGAGCTCAGTGAGCTGGTCCACGTCTCGCGCCTGCGTGCGCCGTCGAAGACAAGCGCTCACTTTTTTCTGACCAGGCTTGCTGCGACCTCGCCACCTGAGGGGGTCGAGGGCGCAAGCATGCGGAGACAGACCATCTGCCAGTGGCGAACATGGACCTGGGCGATCGGCGCAGCGCTGGCGGCCTGTACGGGCGACGTCGGCAAGCTGCCCGCGCGCCCGGTCGACTGGTCCGACCCCGCGACCACCAGCACGCCGGGGACCACGTCTTCGGCGGGCGCTCGCGCGGCCGACGAGGCGATGCGTGCGGACGATCCAGACCTGTTCGCGCTCGCGACCAAGTACTTTGCGGGCACGACGCCGGCGAGTGCACCCACGCGCCTGTCGCGGCTGACGCGCACACAGCTCGATCTGACGGTGAAAGGGTTGCTGCCCACCTTCTACGTCGAGACGGCGCTGGCCACGTTGCCCCGCGACCCACTGCAGACCAACTACGAGTACGCCGAGAACCTCGGCTTCAACGCCGCCAACTTCACGCCCTTCACCACGTGGGTCAGCAAGCTGACCGATCGTGTGGTGGCCAAGCCGACAGGCGTCATCGACTGCGCGGCAAGTGCGGCGGCCTGCCAGCGCACGGCTGCCGAGGCGTTCATCAAGAAGAGCTTCCGCGGCACCGTGTCGGACGCACAGCTCACGCGCTTCACCACCTTCTTTGTCTCCAGCGTGGCCGAGGTCGGCCTTGCGCAGGCGACTGCCGACCTCGTCAATGTGGTGCTCACGTCGCCTAGCTTCGTCTTTCATCAGGAGGTGTCGACCGACGCCGCCGGGCGCCTGCCTGCCGCGCAGTGGATGGAGAGCCTGAGCTACACGCTGACCGACGCACCCCCCGACCTCGTGGGCCTCGCTCCCGCGGACGCAACGCGCTTTGCGAGCGACGAGACCTTCCGCCAACAGACGCTCAGCCGGCTGCTCGGCACCCCCGAGGCGCGAGCCAAGCTGACACGCTTCTTTTTGGCCTGGCTCGAGGTCAAAGAGCCGACCGAGTTCACCATCGCCAGCGAGGTGTTCCCCGAGTTTACGCCGCAGCTGGCCACCGAGATGGTGACGGAGACACGCACGTTCCTCGAGCGTGTGCTCGCCACCACCGACCCAAGTCTGCTCGACATCACACAGTCCACGTCGTCACTGGTGTCGAAGGGGCTGCGCACCATCTACGGTCTGACCAAGTCGTCTGACACCGCGCTCACCGAGCTCAACCCGAGCCAGCGCCTCGGCATCTTTACGCAGCCCGGCGTGATCACCTCGCACTCCGGCCCCAGTACGACGCGGCTGGTGAAGCGCGGCGTGTTCTTCACACGCAAGATGATGTGTCTGCCGCTCGGGCTTCCCCCGCAGGGGGTCGACCTGACCATCCCCGAGCTCAAGAACGCCACCGAGCGTCAGAAGATCGAGAACGGTACCGCGCAGCCCAAGTGCCAGGGCTGCCACAAGTCGATCAATCCGTTCGGCTTCATGCAAGAGAACTACGACCCGATAGGCCGCTTTCGTACCGAGGACGAAGGTCTGCCCATCGATGCGAGCATCTCGCTCGACATCCTCGACGAAGGGCCGCTCACCACCAAGACGCCCGTCGATGCGCTGCGCGGGCTCACGTCGTCGGCGCGCTTCCAGCAGTGCTTCGTGAGGCAGCTGTTTCGTTTTTACATGGGGCGCGACGAGCTGCCCGGCGACGACCCGGTCTTGCGTCAGATGTTTTTCCGCTTCGCGAGCGAAGGCCGACAAGACATCGCATCGCCGCTGCGCGTCCTTGCAGGCTCCGACACCCTCTCTGCGCGGAAGGAAAAGCCATGAAGCACGCGACCCTCACGCGACGAGACCTGATCAAACGGTTTGGTCTGCTGGCCTTTGCGTTGAGCCCGGTGGCTCGCGCGATGGGACAGATGGCGCCCAGCTCGTTTGCCAAGGCGCCTCGCTTCGTCATGTTCTTCAAGGGCGGCTCGTTCCACCCGGCCTCGATGAAGACCTCGGCGATCACCGACCTGGCGAGCACGCCCATCGCCGCCCTCGCGCCCTACGCGAGCGACCTCATCTTGTTTCAGGGCATGAAGATCCACGGTGGTTCGCCCAAGTGCGACACCTACCAAGAAGAGCACGGCGCGGGTCTGATGGGCTGCGTCACCGGCCACAGCTACAAGTACTCGAAGAACGACTCGTACTACGCGTACACCGACCACGAGTCGATCGACATCGCGATCGCCAACCACTACCAGACGGACCCCAAGCTCAAGAACCTGCCTTTTGCGAGCCTGCAGCTCGGAGCGGGTGCGCACTCCGACGCCGACAACGTGGGCCTCGGCCAGCGCTACATCTCGTTCCGCAACCGTCAGTCCGGCGATGCGCAGTACGGCAACGCGCTCGAGCCCGTTCAGGACTCGGGCCAGGTCTACGACAAGCTCATGCAGCGCATCAGCCTGATCTGCGGCAAGTCCTCCACGCAGCCTGCGACCGACACCAGCAAGCTCGACGCGACCCTGCGTCGCAAGCAGAGCGTGCTCGACTTTCGGATGCAGGACATCGCGGACGCCAAGCGGGTGCTCGGGATGGACAGCGAGCACGCGCGCAAGCTCGACGGCCTGGTCGACGGCTGGCGTGAGGTGGAGAAGTCGGTCCAGGCGCAGCAGGGCACGGGGGGCGCGGGTCCTTCGGTAGCGCAGTCGCAGAGCTGTCCCGAAGGCGCGCGGCCGTCCGGCAACGGCGCAAACCAGCTCAGCTGCGACACGACCGGCCCCGTGCACGATCAGATGATCGCGCTCATCCAGCTGGCCTTCGCATGGGACCTGA
>JBEGTL010000498.1:0-6204 GCA_041179425.1 Pseudomonadota bacterium
TTCGTCGGTGGTCTGCGTGCCGCGGCAGTAGCGCAGCTTCACGACGTCGATCTTGTCGGGATTGCAGATGCCGCTCGCGTAGGCCGAGTAGACTCCGTTGGAGCCGGTGTGCCAGATGTCGATCTCGGCGTTGGGCACCGGGGTACAACCGTCGGCGCGCACCACCAAGAACGACAGGCGCAGCGGCAGCCCGGTCATGCCATCGCTGATGTCTTCGCGCGCGCCCGTGGTGTCGGAGTAGCAGGGCCCGATGGTCTGCGCGGGGTACAGCGCACAAGCCGCGCCGACCGCGCCCGTCGCGAACGGATCGGGGTAGTTGCCCTGCATCGACTTGGTGCCGCCCGATGCCCACGGGACGTTGCCCGCGGCGGCGTCCGAGGCCTTGCCCGCATCCGCCGAGGCTGCGACCTGTGCATCGGTGGCCGTGCTCGTTGGGGCGCCCGCATCGAGCGCAGGGTCATCGACCTTGGTGCCCGCGTCGCGCGCGACTTTGGACCCTGCATCGCTCGTCGTGGGAGCCGCGGCCTTGCCCGCGTCTGCACTGCCGTTCGGCTTGCCCGCGTCCTTGGGGCTGGGCCCGTCGGGCTCGTCCTTCGGGTCGGCCGCAGGATCGCTGTCGGGGGCGCAGCCGACCCACCAACCGGCCGTCGCGACCCCCACGGGGACGAGGCAAAGACGCAGCGCGTCGCGGCGAGTCAAGGAGGTGGGGTTCCGCTCGTCAGCGCTCATGATTGGTTTCCTTTCGCGCAGCCATCTTGCCCGTAACATGGCCGATCGCGGACAGCACCATGGTTCGAAGCGACGTGTGCGCGCAGATACCAAGACCAGGTCCCAGAAAGATCTCGCGAGGCCGAACGAGCAGCACCCGAGGGGCTCAATGCTGTCTCGTGCGCTACTCGACCACGTCGGGCTCGGCCCAGCCGTGTCGCTCAGAACGCCTTGCGCGGTGTCCCTTGGAGCGCGTACAGCGCGCTACAGGGCAAGCGCTCGAACAGCGCGAGCGGACCCGGATGGTTCGCGCAGCGTCCCTGTGGGTTGGTGCGAAACGAGATGCGATGCGTGCCCGTCAGGCCCGCCTGTGCGCTGCCCGCATCGCTCGCCGTGCCCACGTGGCCCGCGTCGCTCACGCCTGCATCGCTCACGCCTGCATCGCGCTCGGGCAGGCTGACTTCGCCCTGCAGCAGCTCTTCGCGAATCGCCGTGCAGCCCGCCGTGCCCGCATCGGCGTTGCCTAGCTCGAGCCCCATCGAGAACGTGAACTGGAACGCGCCCGCTTCGTAGCGCCCCTCGATCGGGCCCCGTTTGGGTACGCGCCAAAAGCCGCGAGGAGGCTCGCCCGCACGCAGCTCGGCCGCGTAGGTCTGCGCGTTGGGCAGCACACCCGCGCCGCAGTTGTTCTCGGTGAGGCGCATCTGGATGGTGTACGCGCCGACCACGTCCCCAGGCAGCTCGGTATTGCAGCCGACGACGAGCGTGAGAACGAGCCCGCTGACAAGCCGTGTCAGCGACGGCGACCCGCGGCGCCGCTTGTGGCGTCTCACTCCGGGCACCCGTCTTCGTCGGTCTTTCCGTCCTTCGTCTCGGGCTCTTCGGGGCAGGCGTCTGCGGTGTCGGCCACACCATCGCCGTCGAAGTCGACATCGGGGCAGCCGTCTTCGTCGCCGAGTCCGTCCGTGTCTTCGGCCTGCAGGGGGCACTGGTCGACGGCGTCGAGGAGGCCGTCGCGATCGGTGTCGAGGTCGGGGCAGCCATCGTCGTCGTGGTCGCCGTCGATATCTTCTTTTTCGCCCTCGCAGGTGTCGTAGCCATCGAGCACGCCGTCGCCGTCGTTGTCGAGCTCGGGGCAGCCGTCTTCGTCTTGAAAGCCGTCGAGGTCTTCTTTGGCTGCGTCGCACTTGTCGAGCGCATCGAGGATGTGGTCGCCGTCGTTGTCAGGGTCGGGACAGCCATCGCCGTCTTCGAAGCCGTCGCGATCTTCGGCCTGCCGCGGGCAGCGATCGGACTCATCCTCGAACCCATCGTGATCGGCGTCGCGGAACACGGGCGTCCACTGCACCCCGGCGAACACACGAAAGAGCGGACTGCCGACGTCGCCGAGGATGCCTGCACCGCCGCCCACGGTGAACACGACATCGCGGCCGTAGGTGAGCCCGCCCCGTGCTTCGAGCGGCACGTCGTGCGTCCCCACGAAGGCGAGTGCGCCCACCAGCTCTGCCTTGAGGCTGAAGTACCGTACAGCCTGGTAGGCGAGGGCGGCTCCAAACGAGAGCTCGCTGCTCACGTCGGTGCCCAGGAAGTCGCGCTTGGGCCTGTACAATGCGCCCAGGTTGGCCACTGCACGCAGGCGTGTGAGGACCGCGTACTCGACGACGCCAAACGCGCCGACCTGGGCGCCGCGCTCGCCGACGAAGCTGCAGGTGTCGTGCTTCGCGCAGTCCTTGCCGCTGGTCAGCATGCCGCTCGGCAGCGTGGTAAAGCCGGCGGCCGCGAGCTGCAGCTTGTCGCTCGGCTTGCCGAACAGGCGTGTCTTGCTTTGCAGGCGCGCGTCGCCCAGCACGAAGCCGTCGTGCAGACGAACCGAGCGCCGCGGGTTGGTCGAGCCGACGTTGCCGACGTCGTAGTAGATCGGGCGTGCGTCGGTCCCGCCCAGCGGCAGGTCGAGTGCGAGCTGCGTGTTGCCGAACAGCCCGAGCCCGACCAGCACGTGCGCGAGCCCGGTCTTCTGCAGGAAGTCGGTCTTACCCGCCGTGCAGCGCAACACGTTGCTGAGTCCGCCACACGGGCGGTCGACCGTGAGCGTGTCGGTGCTGTAGTCGAACGCGAGCGCGTACGAGGCCTGCCCGTGCGCGGCGGTCTGTGCGCTCTCGAGCCCGAGGTAGTTGTCGGCGCCCACCGCGGGTCGATAACGAACCGTGGAGAAGTCGTGCTTGAGCTGCGCGCGGGCAAGCGAGCTAAAGAGCGCGCTGATCGACAAGACGAACACGAAGAAGAGGCGCATCGAGATCGCTCGGGTCGCGTCGAAGCGCGCGGTCCCTCCGCACGCGAGCGAAAATCGGACAGATTGTGCCCGACTCGTTGGCCGTTGCGCAAAGTACTGTCTGCGCCTGGCGGGCTGTCGACGTTTTCTTCGACTACCCGCCTGGCTCACTGCACGTTGAAGCGACAGGTGAACGGGATGTCGGTGGCGACGGGCTGTCCGTTCTTGTCGAGCCCAGGGGAGAACACCATGTCGCGCATGGCGACCTTGCAGCTCTCCGCGAAGCCTGGGTAGGTCTCGCTGAGCGTGCCCAGCACCTGCAGCTTGCCGCTCGCGAACACGCGTAGGCGGATGCGCGTGACACCCTCGATGCCCTGCGCGCGCGCGGCCTTGGGGTAGTTGCGCTCGAGGGCCGCGTTGAGCACGTCGGCCGACGGCAGCTGGACGCGGCGCGAGAGGTCACCCTCGGGCACGATGCGGACGCCCGTGCCGCCCACCACGCCGCCCGCGACGCCGGCACGATTGCGACCGGTCACGACCCCGCCGGGAGAGCCGATGGGAGCGTTCATGGCGGCACCGTTGCCGACCGCGGACGCCCAGCCACCGGTGCCGGTGAGGGTGGTGCCGGAGAAGTCTGCCACTGTCTCTTCGGCGGCAGCGGGTGGGGTCTTGTCTGCCACCGGCGGGGGCTCCTTGGGCGGCTTGGGGGCGCGCTCCACGGGCTTGGGCGGCGGCTTGACCACCTCGGGCTGGGGCTCGGGCACCTCGGGCTCGGGGGCCACGGGGGCCGGCTCGGGCTCGGGCGCCTGCTCGATCAGACGCACCTCGACCAGGTCGGGTTTGTCGCGCAGCGGGCCGTCCACCGGGAACATGCCCAGTGCCATGAACGTCGCGACGTGAAAGGCGACGCTGAGACCAAAGAAGCCCGCGAAGCTCAAGCCGACATCTTTCGACGTGTCATTTAGCGCCGCCGCCAAGGTCCTCCGGGCGCACGTTGATGGCGAACTTGGTGACCTTCTCCTGCCGCAGGAGGTCGATCACTTTGATCACTTGGGCGTGGCTGACCCGTCCATCGGCCGCGATCACGGCGCGCGTGTCGGCGTCTTTGCCGTGTGCAGCGCGCACCTTGGTGCGCAGCGCGTCGTAGTCGAGCTGCTCGGCATTGAGAAAAAACTTGCCGTCCTTGTCGATCGACACGGCGAGCGTGGAAGGCACCGCCGTGTCGCCACTCTGGGCTTGCGGCAGGTCCATGGGGATCGAGTCTTTTTCGGCTGCGTACTGCGCCGTGACCATCAGGATGATCAGCAACACCAACACCACGTCGACGAGCGGCGTGACGTTGATGCCCGCGATCATGTCCTCGTCGTTGTCGCCTCCGCCCGCCATGGCTTATTCCGCCGCGGAGGGGGCATCGGGCTTGGTCTCGGAGCGCAGGTACGCGAGCAGCTCGTGGCTCAAGGTGTCGGCCTGCGAGAGCCGCGCCTTGATCACGCGCTGGAAGAAGTTGAAGAAGGCGACCGACGGAATGGCGACGATGATGCCGATGGCAGTGGCGACCAGCGCCTCGCCTACCTCGGACATCAGCGTGTCACTCAGCTTGCCCTGCGACTGGTTGAGCTCGTGGAACGAGCGGATGATGCCGATGACCGTGCCGAGCAGCCCGACGAACGGGGCGTTGTTGCCGACGGTACCGAGGAAGGCGAGGTTGCGCTCCATGTTGAGCTTGGCCATCTGCGTGGCGCTGGTCATGCTCTCGGCCGCCGACTCGGCGCCGCGATCGGACCAGTCGATGCCGGCGCTGAGCACCTTGGCTTCGAACGAACGCGAGCGCTCGAGGCGCTGCGCGACTGCGCGCAGGTCCCCCTTCTTGAGCATCGGCGCGATGTCTTCGCGCAGGCGCCTGAAGTCGTCACTCGACGCGAGGTAGTAGTACGCGCGCTCGAAGACGATACCGAGCATGACCACGGACAGCCCGACGAGCAGCCACATCACCCACGTGGCGCCCAGCATGGCAAAGGCGGTCAGTCGCTCTTGAATGTCCATTCGGTCTCCAATGGGTCGTAGCTAGAAAAGCCGCGGCAAAATACGGGAGGGGTGCCTCGCAGGCAACCCCTGATCACGGGTCGTCACCCAGGGTCAGCGTGTCGGTCTTGGTAAGCTCTGCAAGCAGCACGGTTGCGTAGCTGCCCTTGGGGAGTGTGAACGAAAGCACGAGGTCGTCGCCATCGCGCTGCTGCTCGACGTCGCTTACACGTGCGCGTGAGGGACGGCGTGTGCCCTCACCGGAGCGCTCGACGCGCGCGAAGTGCTCTGCACGGACGCCGAAGCGGTCGAGCAGGGCGAGCTCGCGCGCGAGGGCGGTGGCTTCGGCGCTTCGCATACGAGCGCCGAACATCGGACCCGTCGCAGATATTTCCCAGCTTCGTACCCGCTCGGTGTCGAGCGCTGCATCGGTGCACGCAAACAGTCCGCCCGACTCTTCTTTGCGTAGGATGTCTCCCTCGAGCGCACACAGCAGCTCTCCGGCCTCGATGCGATCGCCGAGCCAGGCGTTGAAGAGCGCCGACTGCAGGGTGGACACGAACAGCTTGCGCAAGAAGGGCTTGCTCGGCGGCCTGCCGCCTTCGACGATCCAGGTCCAGGCCGAGCGCAGGTTCTTGCCCTCGAAGCCGAAGCGCTGCGCTCCGTAGTAGTTGGGCAGTCCCTGCTCCACGAGCCGTGCGAGTGCCGCGCGCGCATGGTCGTCGTGTTCGCTGGGCACGCCGGTCAGTCGCACCGTGAAACGATTGCCGCGCAGGTGACCCGTACGCAGCTTGTTGACGTGCCGGGAGACCGCCAGCACACGCACCCCCTCGACCACGATCTCGCTGGGCTCAGGTGTGCCCGCGTGGTGGAAGCTCAGCCACTGGCGCGTGACCGCACGCTTGTCTTTGAGCCCCGCATAGCCCGCGCCGTCGGGCCGCGTGCCGAGGGCCTGCGCGATGCGAGCCACCGCGTCCTGGGTGTTGAGCTCGCGCTTTTCGACCCACAGGTACAAATGCTCGCCGGTACCCGCTGGTGGATAGGCGGGCAGCTCCTCGACCACGAAGTCCTCGGGGCGCTGCTTGAGCTCGCCTTGGACGCGCGGAATGTCGCCTGTGAGTTGGGGTAGGTTCGAGACGCGCGCAGCGAGCGAGCGAACCGAGGCGACGGGATCGAGAACTTCGGACACGCGCGCTATGTAGACC
>JBEGTL010000499.1:0-6190 GCA_041179425.1 Pseudomonadota bacterium
CCCAGCCTGGGCGGTGCCACGCAGGGGCCGCGGCCCGAAGACGGCATTCGATTCGATCACGTCTCGTTTGCGTACCGCGGCGCGAGCCAGCCTGCGCTGCGCGACGTCACGCTGCACATCCCGCCGGGCAGCAAGCTCGCGCTCGTCGGCGAAAACGGTGCCGGCAAGACCACGCTCATCAAGCTGCTCACGCGGCTGTACGAGCCCACCGAGGGCACCGTCCTGCTCGACGGGCTCGACCTCGCAGCGTGGGATCCGCTGGCGCTACGCCGGCGCATCGGCGTCATCTTTCAAGACTTCATTCGTTACCAGCTGCTCGTCGGCGAGAACATCGGCGCCGGGGACGTCGAGGCTTTCGAAGATCGCAGCGGCTGGTCGCGCGCCGCACACAAAGGGATGGCAGACACCTTCATCAGCAAGCTGCCGCAAGGCTACGAGAGTCAGCTCGGGCGCTGGTTTGCCGGTGGCCAAGAGCTGTCGGTGGGGCAGTGGCAAAAGATCGCGCTCTCCCGCGCCTTCATGCGCGAAGATGCCGACATCTTGGTGCTCGACGAGCCCACCGCCGCCATGGACGCCGAGGCCGAGGCCGAGGTCTTCCAGCGCTTTCGGGCGCTGTCCGAGCGGCGTATGGGCATCGTCATCTCGCACCGCTTCTCCACGGTGCGCATGGCCGATCAGATCGTGGTGCTGGTGGACGGCGCCATCGTCGAGCAGGGCACGCACGACGAGCTCATGCACCAAGATCGCCGCTACGCCCGCCTGTTCAACCTGCAGGCCGAGGGCTACCGGTAGACGTTGATACCTGGCTCTGGCGGTAGGCGGCGCCGTTTAGATCCCGCTCGCGCCCTCGGCGGGAGCCTGCTCGAGGCTTGCCGGCGCTTCGACCAGCGGCTCGGCGACCTCGCTCACCGCCGCGACCTCGCCGCGCTCGGCGACCAGACGCTCGGCCAGGCCTTCGACCTCGGGCAGCCACTGGTTGAGCTCGGGCACCAGCGTGCTGGCGTCGATGCCGGCGGAACGAAGGCTCGGCTCGTGCGTGCCCAGGGCGATCAAGAGCTGCTCGAGGGCCTGCTTGCGCTCGAGCTCGATCGCGGCCGTGCGCTCTGCCCCCAGCGCGTGCAGCTCGACCTCCAGCGCGCCGATCTGAGTGTTGAGCTCGTCACGCTTGGCGCACAGGGCCGACAGCTTTTTGTCGAGGGTCTCGCGCCGACGCTCTTCGGCCTTGGAGAGCCCCTGGGCGAGCTTGGCCTCTACCCGACCGATGGCGTACGCGCGTCCCTGCAGGGCACGGATGGCGTCGGCTAGCTCGGGATGGTCGGCGATGACCAACGCGCGCCGCAGCTCGGTCTCTTTGCGCTTGAGTGCTTCCAACTGTTCCTCCAGGCGCTTCCTGGTGGGGCGCTCCTCGCTGCCATCCGCACCCATCAACAGCTCGCCGTCGGTAGGCACGCCGAGCGCGTCGGGCCTCTGCGCGTCAGGCTCGCCCGGCTCGATGGCTTCGTAGCCTTCGCTGGTGGCGGCGTTCTCGGCGTACGTGGTCACGGTGTCGCTCACGTCGGTGATCTCGATGTCGATGGCGTCGGTGACGTCGATCTCGTCGGCCGCATCGGAGGCGTCGGAGGCGTCGCTCACTTGGACAGCGGGTGCGACGAGCCGCGCCCCGTCGAGCGTCGCTTCTCGCGCCCCGTCGAGCGAGACCGCCTGTTCGGTCGCTGCGTCGGGTTGGTCGGGCGAGTGCGGATCGGAAGGGAGTTCGCGCGAAGCGCGCGCGGTTTTGGAGGCTTTGTCGGTCGCTTTCATGGCGACACCGTTGATAAGGGAACGCCCCCCCGGTTGCAAGGAACCTTATCGAGCAGAGCTCACGAGCCGTGCGTAGTCTGCGCACCGTCGCGGCTGGTGGGCGCCCTGCCGCGCATGTCGTCGAGCTCGCGCAGCATCTGGCCGCGTACCAAGTCGCTCAGTGCCTTGGGCGTGTCTGCGGCGTCCGGCGAGACCGGTGGGAGCACGCGCACATAGATCTGCAGCGGCTTGGGCTGACGCAACAAGAGGCCCTGCTTGGGCAGCGCGTCGCGGGTGCCCTCGATGACGATCGGCACGACGTCGAGCGACAGCTCTTTGGCCAGCGTGAACGCGCCGTGCTTGAAGCCCTTGAGCTCGCCGTCGACGGAGCGCGTGCCCTCTGGAAACAACATCACGGACGAGCCGGCGCGCAGGTGTCTGCGGCACTCGTCGAGCATGCGCTCGATGCTGGCAGCGTCGCCGCGAGTCAGACCCACGTAGTCGTTCATGGCCATGTTCCAGCCGATGAAGGGGACCTTGAAGATCTCGCGCTTGGAGACCCACTTGAAGTGCCGGAACAGTCCGAACAGCACCAAGATGTCACCGAGCGATTGGTGGTTGGCCACGATCACGTAGGTGCGGCCGGGCTTGATGTGCTCGACCCCCTCGAAGTGCGTCTTCCACAGGGGGAGCAGCTTCACGTAGTGGTACGCCCACGCGGACGTGTACATGTGGAGCAGCTTGCGCTCGCGGTCGAACGGCGCGCTGAGGCCGCGCAGCAACACCGCCCCTCCCCAAAGCAGCGGCGAGCTACCCGCCATGTACGACCAGAACAGCGAGGACGTGATCCAGGCGCGCAGTGTCGCGCCGGCGGGGGAGGACTGCCGTTCGATACTCACCCGGTCAGTGTAGAGGACCGACCCCGTCCGTGCGACTGCTTGCGATCACTCGGCCACGCGACGCACACCCACCGAGGGGCCGTGGATGTAGCTCTCGAGCCCCGAGATGACGTCTTCTTGGTCGGAGAGCTGTGCCTTCACGGCGTCGCCGACGCTGATCATGCCGATCAGCACGCCACGCTCGACGACGGGGAGGTGCCGCAGTCTGCGGTCCGTCATCTGCTGCATGCAGTAGTCGATGGTGTCGTGGGGGCTCACGGTCTGCACCGAGCCGCTCATCACCTGTCCGACCCGCGTGTCGCGCGCGGAACGGCCATGCAACATCACGCGTCGTACGCAGTCGCGCTCCGACAAGATGCCCAGCACTTCGTCGTCTGCACGCACCAGCACGGCGCCCACGTTGCGCTCGGCCATCAGACGGATCGCGTCCTGCACCGACGCGTCTGGAGACACCTCGAACACGTCGCGCCCCTTCTCGTTCAACAGCTCCTCGACAGTCCTCATTGCACCACCTCCCCCGAGAGTTCGCAGAAGGTACGGTGCGCCGCTCGGGCGAGGCTGGCAAGTGGGGTTTTTGGCCTGATTTTTAGGCCGCTTCCCCATCTGAGGACAGTCCGGTCCGGTAAGCCGGAGTCAGCTCACAGAACGTCCCACGGGTAGCCCTCGCGCTCTACCGCGTAGTCGCCGAGAGTCTTGATGAGCTCGTCTTCGTTGTCGTCGATGCGCGCGAAATTGCGGTCGATGCGCGTCTTGGCTTGGCCCGCGTACGAGCGCAGGATGGCGGTCTCTTTCTCCACCGCCTGCACACCATGGCGAGACATGTTGGTGCCCACGCGGCTGAGCATCGAGCCGAGCACGAACAGGTCGATCATGATGTCGGCCAAACGACGTGTAGCCAGCTGCTTGCCGATGATCGCGCGCCCGTGCTTGCGCAAGATGCGGTCTGCACCCTGCGCGAGCTCGCGGGTGCCCTCCTCGAACAGCGCAGCGACGTCGCGAAGCGGCTCGGGCACCGAGCTGAGCTTGCCCTTGTTTTGCGTGAGGCCGCGCAGACCGGCCTGCTTGATCGCGTAGCCGGTGAGCACACCAAAGCCCTTGATGGGATCGTTGAACGCGCCCTTGAGGCCGCTCGACAACTCTTGCAGCTGGCTGCTGACGTCGCTCATGGCCGTCAACGCGATGAACAACCTGAGGATCTCGTTGGTGCCCTCGAAGATGCGCATGATGCGTGCGTCGCGTGCCACCCGCTCGTAGGGCAGCTCGCGCATGTAGCCCACGCCCGCGGCGATCTGCAGCGCCTCGTCGGACACACGGAACAGCGCCTCGCTCGCGAACACTTTGCTGATCGCGGCTTCGACCGCGTAGTCCTGGGTCTTGCTGTCGATCATGTGCGCGACCAAGTTGACCGCGGACTCGGCGGCGTAGCAGTCCACCATCATGCGGCCGAGCTTTTGTTTGATCAGGCCGAACTCGGCGATGGGCTGGCCGAACTGCTTGCGATCGCGCGCGTGCTGTGCCGCTAGCCCAATCACGTTCTTCATGGCGCCCACGCTGCCGCCGCCGAGGCCGGTGCGTCCGTTGTTCAAGATCGCCATCGCGACCTTGAAGCCCGCCCCCACGTCGCCCAGCACATGGTCGTTGGGGATACGTGTGTTGTCGAACGTCACCGTGGTGGTCGAGCTGGCACGAATGCCCATCTTGTCTTCGTGTGGCCCCGCGCTGATGCCGCCCATCTCGGGCGTCACCAAGAACGCGGTCATGCGACCCTTGCCCTCGCTCGAGGTCTTGGCGAACACCGTAAAGAAGCTCGCGTAGCCACCGTTGGTGATCCACAGCTTTTCGCCGTTGAGCACCCAGCTGTCACCGTCGCGTTCGGCCGACGTGCGGATCGAGCTGGCATCGGAGCCGGAGCCCGGCTCGGTCAGACAGAACGCCGCGATCCGTTTGCCGGTGGCGAGGTCGGGGTAGTACAGCGCGCGTTGCTCGGGCGTGCCGAACAACAACAAGCCGCGCATGCCGATGGAGCTGTGCGCACCGATGGTCACTGCCACCGAAGCGTCGTAGCGCGCAACCTGCTGCAGCGTGCGCGAGTAGGCCGCGCTGCCAAAGCCCAGGCCCCCGTGTTCTTCGGGGATGACCAGACCGAACATGCCGAACTGGCGCAGCTCCTCGACGAAAGAGTCCGGAAACTCTCCTTTTTGGTCCCAGTGCCGAAAGTCCTTCGCGTGGTTCTCCATCAACGCGTCGACCGAGCCGAGGACGTCGCGCAGCACCTCTTTGCCCGAAGACGAGAGCTCCGGGTAGGGCGAGATCAAACTCTCTTCGATGTCTCCCATGCACAAAGCCCGCATAAAGCTGGGCTGAGCCGTGTCCGCGCGATCTGCCATGGAATACCTCCGGGTCGAAGCGCGCCTTCGTTGCGCGCGAGCGAAGAGAAGAGTCGATGAAACCACGAGCGCGTGCGTCGTGCTTCGGTCCTGACTTTCGTCCCAACATCCCTGTCTACAGCACTGTGCGCAAGTGCGCAGCAGACACACCGGTAGGGACGGTGGCGCGCTCGTCGCGTTCACGCACTCGCCGAGGCTTTTCGAAGCTTCCCCTGGGAACGAATCCGATTCTGGCGCGTTACTGTCGAGAGATGCACGAGAAACGAGCGGGGTCGTCGTTGGCTCCGCTGTCGCTCGCGCCCAACGGCGCGCTTCGACTCGTCAGGTAGTCCTCGAGCTCCGCGTGTTCGCTGCGAGCTCGACACAGAAGAGGTTCGTCATGATGAAAGCGCACTGGGCGCGAGCCGCCCTATTGGTCGCAGCGCTGCCGGCATGCTCCGCCGCGTACGGAGCACCTTCCGCAGACGCCACGACGTCTCTGCGGCACACGCGTGCCGCAGAACCGCACACGAGCCTGGCCGCCGGTCGCGCCGCGCAGCCGGGCAGCTGGAGCTCGGGGCAAGCGAGCGAGGCGCAGAGCTTCGCGGCCTCGGGGCCGAGCGGCCAGGCAGCGCAGCCGGGTAGCTGGACAACCAACACCTCGCCGCCCCCCATGCTGGCGACGCCGCTTGCAGACGATGGACCGTCCTACCTCGGCGGGCGCGCGGGGCAGCCCAACAGCTGGCTCCCCGTAGCCGGGGCCAAGGGAAACCCCCCTCGCGTCGCTGGCCTGTAGCCGTCTGACGTCCGCTCACGAACCTGAGTGTCTGCACCGCCGCGCGGGTCTCGTGCGTCGTCGCAGCGCGTGCTCGTCAATCAGAGCAAGATCTGGGTGGCGTCGCCGCAGCTTGCAGACGCCTTGGCGCAGGTACCGGCGGTCTGCATCGCGCGGGTGACGTCTGCGTCCGCCGTCTTGTCGCCGAAGCGTGCGCAGGTGATGCTCTCGAGCAGCTGCCGCACGACGCCGACGTTGATGTTGACGCACGACTCGAGGGTGCCCACGTCTGCTTCGCACGAGTCGAGGTCGTCGAAGCACGCCTGCTCTCGGCTGGTCGTCGCGGAGATGGTGATCGGGGGCGACGCGTT
>JBEGTL010000500.1:0-6176 GCA_041179425.1 Pseudomonadota bacterium
AGGCCACGGGAGCTCGGGCGCTCCAGGTGGACAGGCAGAGACTCCGTCGGTGCCTCCACGGCCTCTACGGCCTCCACGGCCTCGCTGAGTGGCTCTGCGGGCGGGGCGAGCAGCTCGTCATCGGGGCTGTCTTCGAGCAGAGGCTCAGGCGGGATCGGAACGGACTCGACCAGCTTCTTCACACCCTCCATGAACGAGCCGTCTCCGTCGAACACGACGGAGTCGCTGGTCCCGTCGAACAGTGACGAGAACACCGCGCTCTTCTTGCTCAGGAGCTTTGCGATGTTCGCTTCGATGCCTTCTTCGGTGACCAGGTTGTACACGTCGATCGGGAGCGTTTGACCGAGTCGATAGATGCGCCCGATGCGCTGCTCGAGCACGGCTGGGTTCCATGGCAGCTCGAGGTTGATGCAGCAGCTCGCTGCACGCTGGAGGTTGAGGCCGACGCCGCCTGCGTCGCTCAGGAACATCACCGTGGTCGAAGGGTCGTCGTGGAGCTCGACGATGGCGCGCTCGCGCAGCTTGGGCGACTCGGCACCGGTGAAGAAGACCGCACGCATGCCGGCCGCGCTCAGTAGGTCTTGCACCGCCCAGTGCGAGAGCCTCAGCATGCGGCGCCACTGGCTGAACACAACGGCCTTGCGCTGCTGTCCGATCACGACCTGCTCGATCAAACCGCGCAGCGCAGATAGTTTCGGAGAAAATAGGCTCTCGAGGACGTCGGGCGTGGGTTTGACCGTCTGCAGGTGCGGCCACTCGGCGTCGAAGTGCAGCTGTGCCATGCCGTTGCAGATTGTGCGCTGGGTGGCGAGCAGCTGCATGAGCTGCAGGAACTCCGGCGGCCTGAGCGGACGCTTGCTCGCCTTGTTCGCGAGCTCGGCGATCGGACGGCGCAGGTCGTCGTGGTGCGTGCGCTGCACATCGGTCATCTCCACTGGCACGCGTGTGTCGGTGCGCGCGGGTAGCTGCGTGAGCACGTCCTTGCGCACGCGTCGCAGCATGGTCCCGGAGAGGCGCTCGCGCAGCACCGCGAGGTTCTGCGCGCCGCCGACGCCCTTGCCGCCATCGCCCACCTGCAGAGTATGGAACGGCACGAGGCGCCACTTGGGCTCGAGCGCGATATCGTCGACGAAGTCCATGATGGAGGCGAGCTCGGCGATACGATTCTCCATCGGCGTGCCTGTCAGCACCAAACGATAGCTGGGAGAGAGCGCCTTCACGTAGGCGGCCGACTTGGTCGCCCAGTTCTTGATGCGCTGCGCCTCGTCGAGCACCACCAGCTCGGGCGCAAAGCGCTGCACGTGAGCGAAGTCGCGCAACAACTGCTCGTAGCTCACGATCAAGAAGCCGCGCTTTGTCTTTTGGTAGATGCCTGTTCGCTCGTTGGGCGAGCCTTCCACGAGTGCGATCGGCACGCGGGTGGTTGCTTCCCACTCGCGCTTCCACTGTGGCTTGAGTGCTGCGGGCACGATCAGCAGACCGCGGGCCACGCGCTCCGTCTCGAACAGACCATGACAGGCAGCGATGGCTTGGGTGGTCTTGCCGAGTCCCATGTCGTCGGCGAGCAGCAGGCGCCCGGTCTCGAAGAAGTGCTGCACGCCCTCGCGTTGATACGGGTAGAGCTTACGCGCGAGGCTGGTCAGGCTCTTCATCGCCGGTCGCGCCGAAGCCTCGCACTGGACCCGTCGCGCCGCGCGCGCTCGTTCCTCGGCAAGCAGCGTGAGTACGGCCGGGGCCGCTTCGACAGAGCCGCGCGCGATTCGACGTTCGAGGTCGATGATGAGCGCGAGCCGCTGGTCTGCGGCCTGCAGCACCCGGCGCATCGGTTTGCCGTCACGCATGCCGGCGGGCGTTGCGCTGCGGCCGGCATGTGTATAGGTCAGGCGAGCCAGCCTGTCTGCGGGACCCGTGAGTGGATGCTGCGCACTCCAGCGGAGCGTCGCCTTTTTCGACCTCTCCGGATTCACGCTCCTCGACCGCGCGAGCGCGCCGACCTTCTCGAGTCTCTCGAGCACCACCAGGCTGTGTTTGCACAAGCCGAGCGAGCTACGCACGAAGTCGGCGCACGAGCAGCTGGTTTGCAGGGGCTCGATGGATAGCAGCGCGGTTGCGTACGGACGCGGCTTGCCGCGTCGCGTCTCGAGCAGACTTTTCGTTGTGTACCCGCCCAGGATGGCTTTGTTTGGGGGACGCTTGTCGACTCGCAGCTCATCTCGCTCAGCGAACCCGTAGCGCCGTATCAGCGCCTCGAGCGCCGCGCGCCGCAGCGCGTAGTCGGCGCCTTCGGTCACCGCCAGCACATGGTCGACGATGCGCTCGGGCTCGATGCCGCCAAACCGGCGGCCTGCAAGCTCGAGGAGTACGAGGCGGGTTTCGGCGCATTCACGGGACTCGTCCGGGGCCAGCATGCGCGCCCGCATACTCGAATTTGTGGTCCGCGTCCAAGTGGGCCTTTGGCCCCTGGGCCACGTGCTCGACGATCTCGGATCTGCTCACTCGGGGGACGTCAAAGCCTCGAGGGGACGTTCCGGCTTCGGGTGCGGCATGTGGAACGGACCCTTGCCTGGCCACACGAAGTGACGCGCGTAGACCTTTCGAGCCTCACCTCGCCCGTCGGGCCCCGAAAGCCTCGAGGGCACGAAACAGGTAGCGGGACCATGCGATGGGCTTGCACAGCCGCTCTGTCAGTTCGCGGCCAGCATCCGCCCCCGGCTCCGGAGCGTCGACCTCAGGATTGAAAATCCTCGTGTCGGCGGGGCGAGGGTGGGGGTGGGCACCATGAAAGCCGCGCTTTGCGCGGCTTTCTGCGTTGTGGCGCGGGCTCGGGTTCGTCTCTCCTGTCTCTCTGGTCTCTGCCGCAGGCGTCTGCGCGTCGCCGGCCCGTTGAAGGCGCCACGAGCGCCGCAGCCGTGCAGCCGTCGCGTGCAAATGGGCTCGATGTTCAGCTCACGACCGAAACAGTCGGCTGAGCACCTTTGGCCGCATGATCACGTAGGGCGTCTCTTGGTCAGATGCTGCAGGAAGCAAACAGGCGCCTCGGTCGAGCTTCTTCAGCAAGATTTGCCCGTCCGCGTCATCCAGTGAGTACATGAGCAGGCAATCGCGAGCCTTGTTCGCGAACACAAGGCCGTCGAATCCGGCGAAGGAAGACCTTCCACGCCTTCGGTAGAGTCTGCACATCGCGCCGCACGTCCCCGCTGTGAGGGATCGTGAGTGTCCATGCACCAAGCTAGGCCGACAGGCGGGCGTAGCTTTTCCAGGACCTGACAGAAACCTGGCGCGTTACGGAGGACGCCGGGACCGGTTCGCGCTCAGCGCTGGCGGTCGCGCCGCCATGCGCCCGGCGTCGCTCCCGTGAGCTTGCGGAAGGTCCGACCAAAGTGCACTGCGTCGGCGAAGCCTGTCGCGTCTGCAACCTGGGCGAGCGACGCGTGCGTGCTCATCAGCAATGCCTGCGCGCGCCGGATGCGCGCATCGAGCTGCCAGCGATATGGGGCCGTGCCCGTGGACGCCTTGAAGGCCCGGCTGAAGTGCGACTGCGAGAGACCTACCATCGTGGCCAGCTGCACGAGCTCGATGCGCTCCGATAGGTGGGCCTCCAGATAATCGACGACACGACGAAGCTGCCAGGGCGCAAGGCCGGCCCCGCCCGGTGCGGGTTCGGTCGTCGCGCCGAAGAGCAGCGCGACGACTGCCGTGATCAAGCCGTCCCCGTAGAGCTGGCTCGCGGGGTCGACGCCCGTCACCGCACTGGAGAGCAGCTTGACCAACGTCCAGATGCGCTCGTCCGAGAAGCGGAGCCGCGGCGTCCTTGTCATGGCTGGATCGAAGTTGGTCGCAAGCCGCTCGCCGAGCGTCTCGAGATCGAGGATGAGCGTGGCGTCGTGGACGAAGCGACTATCGGCGCTGAAGCCCCAAACCGGCATGCCCGCCGGCGCAAAGTGCATGTGCCTGGGCGTGT
Source organism: Pseudomonadota bacterium (assembly GCA_041179425.1). GTDB lineage: Bacteria > Myxococcota_A > Polyangia > Polyangiales > DASUME01 > DASUME01. The sequence goes on from JBEGTL010000500.1 coordinate 3,962, forward strand.
AGCCGACGGGACAAGGCTGGCTCGGGCGTAGCCGCGGCTCGCAGTGGCTGCCGACTTCTTCGAGCAGAACGTTGAGGCGAGTCTCGGTGTCGTGCTGCAGGCGATGGACGACGCGCCCTGCGCAGCGAAACTCGGCTACCTCGACGCTGACGCCGTTCCAGGAGCGCTGCGAGCTCGATCGGCTCAGCACGTTCTCTGGCATGTCAGTCGAGCGATCGACGAGGGACAGCATGTGCGATCACCTGATCTTTGAGGGCTACCGGTCGACGCTAGCAGCAAAGGATGCGTACTTCCACTGCCGGGCCCGGCCTGTACGCGCCTGGTGAGATGGCGCGCGGCAGGCCCAGCTCGCGCTCGTCTGTACTCTGCCGAGGCACCGCACATCGCAGCAGTTCGAGACTGTCAAAGGCAGGATCGAACAGTGCCTTCCACGGAACTCGCTGACACATTCTTTCCTCGAGCACGGTGTTGCGACGTGTCGGAGTTGGCACCGAGCTCCGCTTTCAGGAAGGTGCGAGATGACTGACTTTGACGACCTGCTGCGCAGGAACCTCGAACGCGTGTTCGGCGAGCACGACGCAGGGCGACGCATGAAAGCGATCGGCGAGCTCTATGCCGAGGATGCCGTGCTGTACGAGCCGGATGCCGCAGTCAGAGGGCACGCGGCGATCTCCAGTGCCGTGACGGCCCTGCTCGAGCACTTGCCGGCAGGCTTCGTATTTACCGCGACGGGCCCCGCGCTCGGCCATCACGGCGTCGCGCGGCTGCGCTGGCAAGCCGGACCACCGGGCGGTCCCATCGCCGTGGTCGGCATCGATGTCGCTCGCATCGAGAACAGTAAGATCCAGACCCTCCACGTCTTTATCGATCCCAACGCAGCCTGAGCGGCTGCCTTCCCATTCTTACAAAGGAGAGCACCATGCCAAAGACCGGCCTCGACGGCCTGCTACGCCCAGAAGACAGTATCCTCGTGCTGATCGATCATCAGCCCTTCCAGTTCACGAACTTGAACAGCCACGAACCGACGATGATCGTAAACAACGTGATTGGCCTCGCCAAGATCGCGAAGGTCTTCAGCGTGCCAACGATCCTCACCACCGTGGTTGAAGAGCGCGGCGGCTACTTGATCAAGGGTCTGCAGGACGTGTTTCCAGACCAGAAGCCCATCGATCGCACCTTCATCAACACCTGGGAGGACCCGAAGGTCACCGACGTCGTGAAGAAGAGCGGGCGCAAGCAACTCGTGCTCGCGGCGCTCTACACCGAGATCTGCCTCGCGATGCCCGCGATCCAGGCGCTCGCCGAGGGCTACGACGTCTTCATCGTCACGGATGCATCGGGGGGCGTCTCGCTGGAAGCCCATGACATGGCCGTGCGTCGCATGGTCCAGGCCGGTGCGGTGCCGGTCACCTGGCTGGCGCTCGCGGCCGAGTGGCAGCGCGACTGGGCGCGCGAGGAGACCGCAGCTGGGCTTTCGGGCGTGCTGCTCGAGCATGGCGGAGCGAGCGGCGTGGCACTGGCGTGGGAGCTTCAGCTGCTCGCCGGCCGTGCGGGCGCCGGAGTGTAAGGGCTGCCCATGACCTCGTCGCCTCTCCGTATTGGCTACTGTGTCTCGCTCTCGGGTCCGCTGTCGGGCAACAGTCGCTCTGCACAGCTCGCCCACGAGATCTGGCGAGACGACATCAACGGCCGTGGCGGCTTACTCGGCCGTCAGGTCAAGCTCGTCTGTTATGACGACCGTGCAGACGCGTCGCTGGTGCCCGGTCTGTATCGGCATCTGATCGACGACGCCGGCGTAGACCTGGTCATCGGCGGCTACGGTACCAACACCATCTTGCCGGCACTGCCGTTCATCATCGAGCGACAGCGCTTCTTCGTGGGCTTGATGGGCCTTGGCGTGAACAACGCGCTCGCCTATCCCGGCTACTTCGCGATGATCCCAACTGGCCCAGATCCGAATGCCGCACTTACGGAGGGCTTCTTCGAGCTGGCGGCCGCGCAGAGGCCCCGGCCGAGAACGGTGGCGCTGCTCTCGGCCGACGCGGAGTTCTCGCGGAACCCTGTGCTCGGTGCCAGGGCCAACGCCCGCAAGCACGGTTTCGAGATCGTTCACGAGGCAACCTATCCGCTCGGCAGCGAGGACTTCCTGTCCTTGCTCGATGCCGTGGCGACAAGCGAGTGCGACCTGCTCTTTCTGTGCTCGTACCTGGGCGAT
>JBEGTL010000501.1:0-6160 GCA_041179425.1 Pseudomonadota bacterium
CCGAGTACGAGCCTGCCCACGAAGCGCTCGTGTCCCTGTTGCGCGGCGAGGGTCGCCATCGCGACATGGTCGGTGCCTTGTTCGGCTGGGCCGAGCGCGAGAGCGACCGGGTCGTCGCGGTCGAGCGGCTGACAGAAGCAGCCGTCATCGCCGAGACCGCAGCGGGCGACATCGACCGCGCACTCGAGGGATACGAGCGCGTCCTGTCGCTCGACCCCACGCAGCTGCACGCGCTCGACGCGCTCATCCGCATCCACGAGCAGAGCGGCAAGCTGGGCAAGGTGGCGCAGCTGTACGACCGCCGCATCGATGCCGAGCACGGCGTGACTGCGCGCGTCGCGCTGCGCCACAGCGCGGCCAAGCTGCGCGCGGAGAGGCTCGAAGACCGCGACGGTGCGATGCGGCTCGAGCTGGCCAACCTCGAGGACGACCCCGCCAACGTGCCCGCGCTCGACGCGCTCGAAGCCCTGTACGAGCAGACCGAGCGCTACGCCGACCTGGCGCGTCTGTTGACGCGCCGGCTCGAGGTGGCCGACAACGTCACCGACCGTACGCGTGCGCGGGTGCGGCTCGCGCTGGTCTCCGAGCAACGGCTCGGCGATCGCTCGCGCGCCATCGACGAGCTACGCGAGATCGTGCTCGAGGTGCCGAGCCACGTCGAAGCCAACACCGCGCTCGAGCGCCTGCTCGAAGTCGAGCAGCGCTGGAGTGCGCTGGTCGAGCAGCTCGAGCGGCGCAGCGAGCTCGCGCGCGATGCAGGCGATACGTTGACCGAGCAGCAGTTGTTGATGCGGCTCGGCGAGCTGCTCGAGGAGCGCCTGAGCGATCGCGCCCGTGCGACCGAGTTCTACGAGCGCATCCTCGAGCGCGACGCGACGCACGTCGACGCGCTGCGCTCCTTGGCGCGTCTCTACCTGTTGCGTGGGGAGCCACAGCGCGCAGCCGAGATGCTCGACCGACTGCTCACTCGCCTGACCGGCAACGATCTGGTCGAGGCCGGCTACGCGCTCGCGCAGATCGCCGAGCGTGAGCTGCACTCCAACGAGCGCGCCGAGCAGGCGCTGTTCAAGGCGCTCGAGGTGGAGGTGCGCCAAGCGGAGTCGCGCGAGCGCCTGATCTCTCTCTACGAGCGCGCAGGCGCCCACGCGCCGCTCGCTGCACTGCTCGCCGAAGAGGCAGAGCGCAGCCAAGACCCCGCCCAAAAGGTGGCGTTTTGGCGGCGCGGCGCCGAGATGTACCGCGACAAGCTGAGCGACCCGAGCAACGCGTCCAAGTTGCTCGAGCGAGCGGCCGAGCTGGTGCCCGACGATCGCAGCGTGTTGGTGCCGCTGGCCGAGCTGTACATCCTCGATGGCCGCCTGGGCGAGTCCATCCCCGTGCTGCAGCGCGTGGTCGCCTCGTTCGGCGGTCGTCGCGTCAAAGAGGTCGCGCTCTACCACCGTATGTTGGCGCGCGCGTACCGCGGCGTGGGCGATGCCGATCGCGCACTCAGCGAGCTCGACCTTGCGTACAAGGTCGACCTCACCAACGTCGGCGTGCTCGCCGACCTCGGCATGCTCGCCTTCGAGCAGGGCGATCTCGATCGTGCGCAGAAGACCTTCCGCGGCCTGTTGCTGCAGAAGCTCGAGCGCGATGCGCCGATCACCAAGGCCGACGTCTACTACTACCTCGGCGACATCTCACGCCAGCAGGGCGACCGCCCCAAGGCCATCTCCATGCTCGAGCGCGCAATCGCCGAGCAGTCGTCGCACACCAATGCGCGCACGCTGCTGGCGAGCTTGAAAGCGTGAGCGATTGCGGTATCGAGTCCCATGCTCGGTATCGCAAGCGTCGACGGAGTCATCGCGCCTCTCCACGAGGCGCAGGTCAGCGTGCTCGATCGCGCCTTTCAGTTCGGCGACGGCGTGTTCGAGGCGCTGCGCACGTACGGGGGTCGCGCCGACTTTCTCGACGAGCACCTGTCGCGGCTCGAGCAGTCCTGCGCGATCCTCTACATCCCGCTGACGTGGTCGCGCGCCGAGCTCGCTACGCACGTCGAGCGCGCCATCGAGGCGCTGCCATCCTTCGCTCGCGCGCCCGAGGGCGCGCTTCGACCACCCGAGCGCTACGTGCGCATCATGGTCACGCGCGGCAGCCTTCCCGAGGCGCTGCCGCCCCTCAGCAAGGCAACGCCCGGGCAGGCGCGGCTCGTCATCCTCGTGCGCCCACTCGAGCCCTCCTCGACGGCACTCTACGAAGAGGGCATCCGCGTGATGTCGTGCACGGCGCCACCTTCGCCGCTGTGGGCCGGGGCCAAGCCCACCGCCTACCTCAACAACCTGCTCGCCATCGGACAGGCGCAGCGCGCCGGCTGTGACGACGCGCTGCTCCTGGGCGCGTACGGCGAGCTGCTCGAGGGGGCGACCAGCTCTGCCTTCTTGGTGCGCAGAGGCGTCCTGTACACGCCTCCTCTCTCGCTCGGCATCCTGCCCGGCATCACGCGCGATCGGGTGCTCGGCTGCGCGGCCAAGAGCGGCATCGAGGCGCGCGAGAAGCTGCTGCACATCCACGACGTGTACGCCGCCGACGAGCTGTTCCTCACCAGCTCCATCCGCCTCATCGTGGCGGTGGTCGAGGTCGACGGCGTGCGCATCGGGACAGGCGCGCCAGGCCCGGTCACCCGACGTGTAGACGCGGCCTACAGGGCCGAGGTAGGGCGCCTCGAGCAGCCTCGAAAGCCTTGACCGCCGCCGGGGGCACGGCTACATAGGCGGCCCACCACGCTCGCTTACCGGAGAGAGCATCATGCCGTCGAATACCACCATCACGAAGGCGCGCCGGCGCATCCGTAAGCGTCGTCTGGGCCGGGCTCAGAAGCGCGTGCGCATGCTCGCTGGCACGCCCAAGTTCCCCATCGATCCCACCAAGGCCACCGAGACCGCCGCCCCGGCGGAATAAGACCTCGAAAAGCCAAAAAGCAAAAAGGGAGTGCACCACCAGGTGCGCTCCCTTTTTTGCGTTCGAGACCCGAACCCGAAGACCAGGACTTACTCGCCGGGCGGCTCTACGGGCGGCCCAATCAGCGGCATGGCGGCCGGTCCTGCGGTGCCACCGATGGCCTCTGCGACGGGCTGCCCGTGCATGTGCTCGGGTAGCTTGAGACCCAGGGCCGAGAGCGTGGTGGCTGCCGTGTCGGTCGTGTGCACGGGGCGACCGGTGCGACCACGACGAGAGCTGGCGCCCCACGCGTACCAGGGGATGCGCTGATCGACTTCCATGCGCGTGCCGTGGCTGCGGCCGTGCCCACCGTGATCGGACGTGACGACGAGCAGGGTGCGCTCCATGTTGCCGCCCTTTTCGATCGTCTCCATCACGCTCTCGAGGCACGCATCTGCGTTGTGCACCGCCTCGACGTAGGGGTCGGTCATCCAGCCGGTGCGGTGGCCCGCGGAGTCTGGATCGGCGAAGTGCATGAACAACAAGCCGCGCTTCATCTGCTGCAGCTGAGGCAGCGCCTCTTTGACGAGCCGCCGGCAGCCGCCGCCCGCGACCTTGAGCTGCGCGTCGCTAGGCTTGCCGAGCAGGTGCTTGAGCTTGGCCTTGCCCACGAACATGTAGGTGGGCAGCCCGGCCGCATGCGCGACCGAGAAGATGGTGGGGCGCCCGATGTTGCCGCGCTCGGGCCGATACGCGTTGAAGTTGAGCCCGTGCTCATCGGCATCGACGCCGCTGACCATGGACGCGTGCGACGGCAGGGTCGCCGACTTGCTGATGGTGCGTGCGACGCGCGCGCTCGAGCCTTGCAGGTACAAGCGGTGCAGCGACTTCATGGCCGGCGTGATGACGTCGGGACGTAGGCCGTCGATCGACACCACCACCACGAGATCGGCAGGCGTGCGTTGTGCAACCTTGGCGAGCGGACCGAGCTTGTCGTCGGCTTGTGGCGTGATGAGCTTGTCGACCTGCGACTGCGCGACAAGAAGCGGACGAAGCGGCGCCACCGCACGAACAGGGTCTGCACCCAGCTCCACCCAAACGAAGGAAATGATGGCGAGCGCAGCCGAGACGGCCACGTGTCGAAGCGCGCCCTTGGGTGCGCGAGCGATGGAAGCGAAAAGGATGCGTGTGCGCGCTGTCACTGGAACCTGCCTGGCCCCTACAATGCGCGATGGGCCTGCTCGTCGTCAACGTCCGTGACTTGTGGTGTGCCGCGCCTTTTCTAGCACGCGCGCCCGACGACCCGCTTCGACTCGTCGCGCAAGCGATTGCGCACAGGTTCAGTGCAGCGTGTGGCGTTGTCCATCGTGCTCGACGGTCGGCACACCCGACTCCCGCATCGGCGGAGGCAGTGCGTACACATTGATGATGCGCGGCTCGATGCGTGCGTCCGTGGACTCGACGAGGGCTGGGCCAAGTACAGGAACTGTCAGCACTTGGGCCTGCGAGAGTGCGGCCATCGCGTGATCGGCTGCCGCTTCTTCTTCGGCCCAACGCGCGAGCTTTTCGCGGTGTTGTTTGCGGCGCCTGGCGTAGGCGACGATCACCAAGACGGCGATGCCACCCCACAGTGCGGTGCCAGTAAGCACCAGCGGCAGAACCCTGAAGCGCTCACTCAGACCGTGTCTCCACTCGCGCTCGAGGTAGTCGAGATCGATGTGATACGAGGAGAGCACCGCGGCCTCGAACGGCATTCCCTCTGCGACGTGCGTGAGCAGCGTGCCGAGCCGCGAACGATCGTCGGCGCTCTGCAGCAGGTGGCGCACCAGATCCGCGCTCTCGGCGTACGCCAAGTTGACCTGGTTGGCGCGCTCCGGAAAACGCCGCGACACGAGCTCGAGAGGCAGCACTTCGTCGGCGACAGCGGCTTCCCAGAGCGTGCGCACGCGTGCCAGACGGTGCTCGCCCGCCTGATGGGTCGCGAGTCCCTCGACGAACCACAGCGGCAGCGCGCGGCCCCCCACCGCACGATGCAGCGCGACGTGCGAGAGCTCGTGCGTCAGCACTGCGCCTTGGTCGGGTCGGAACCAGCTCTCGGGACTGACCACGCTGAGGATAATCAGACCGAGCGCGGGGTAGGCTACCCCGACGGCGTACGGTGGCGGCGGGCTGCCTACGGGCGCGAGTCGGCGCATGTCGTCCGGGCCGCGCGCGATGCGGATGGTCATCTCGCTCGATACGTCGCGGCCGAGCTCGTTGAGCACGCGACGCCAGCTTCCCATGAACTTGTTCTGCAGGTCGGCGGCGATCTGCGCGTCGCTCTCGTGGTAGGCCCATTGCACGCTGCCCGTACGCTTCTCGACGAAGCCTCCCGGCAGTGCAGGCAACACGAGGTTCGTTTGCTCGGGCGCGCTCACCACGTCGGCGGGCGGGCGCAGCGCGGGGTCGGTCGCCTGGACGTGGGGGATAGGGTCGGGCGCATCGCCGCGCGCGACCGCACCTCCCCACGGAGGCGTGAGCCAGAGGCCGATTGCGAGCGCGAGTCGTCGAATCGTCGCAAGCGCGCGGAAGACTCGCGCGCTCGCCAGCGCGCCCCCGGTCGCGCGGGCGTAGAAGAGTCGACGAGAGCTCCACCACCGCATGCTCATACCCACATCCAGAAGCTCGCCTGACGCAATCCCCGAAGCGTACCACCAGAGGCCCGGTTGGGATCCCCCGCGAGTGCAGTCTCGACGTCTGGTGTCTTGCGTTGTACGTTCTCGCGCCACATGCCTTCGCTCCGTTCGGTAGCCAACGCCGGGCACGCCGTTGCTTGGACCGCCTTCATGTGTAGCGTCGCAGTGCCGCTCTACACCGTCCGACGCGACCGCCCGCAGTTCCAAAGAATGCAGCGCTTTTGGGCCGAAAAGCTCGCGCAAGCATGGGGCATGCAGGTGAGCGCCCACGGCACGGAGCAGCTCGACCCGAGCCAGACCTACGTGTTCATGGCCAACCACCTGTCGCACGCCGACATCGTGGCCCTGTTCGTCGCGCTGCCGCGAAACGTAGGCTTCCTGGCCAAAAAAGAGCTGAGCAAGGTGCCCTTCCTAGCCGGGGCCATCTACGCTGGCGGGCACGTCTTGATCGACCGCAAGGACAACTCGAGCGCGGTCACCTCGATGTCCCAGGCGGCGGCCGACGTCGCCGCTGGCAACTCGTTGGTCATCTTCCCCGAGGGCACCCGGGCGGGTGCCGAGGTCATCCA